>NZ_JBDJKZ010000009.1:0-168338 GCF_039673115.1 Stenotrophomonas sp. TWI1183 | reverse complement strand
GCTCTACTGCGGAGCCACTGCGGAGCCGGCCAGCGGCCGGCACTACCGGAGCCGGCCAGCGGCCGGCACTACCGGAGCCGGCCAGCGGCCGGCACTACCGGAGCCGGCCAGCGGCCGGCACTACCGGCTCACGACCCAACCTGCGCTCACGACCAGCGGTCGTGAGCTACCGGGTGGAGGCGGGCCGGCGAGGGATCAGGCTTCGCCATCCAGCTCCGGGTAGTGCCGGAAGATGCCGTTGGTGTTGAAGGCCAGGCGCCGTTCCGAGGCCAGGTAGGCGGCGATGTTGGGCCGGGTTTCCACGCGGTCCTTCAACGCGCGCAGCTGCGGCAGCGTCGGCCACAGCGCCTGCATGCGGCGCGGGAACATGTACTCCAGCCCGCTCAGCAGCTGGAACAGCGACAGATCGACGTAGGAATGCTCGCGCAGGGGATGCCGGCCGCCGTTGTGCTTGAGCACGTTCTCGAAATACCCCAGGAACTTCGGCATGCGCTCGCCGCGCATCGATTCGGCGCGCGCCTTGGCTTCGCGCTTCTGGTCGTCGTAGTACTTCGAGGCAGCGATCGGGTGGTGGGTGTCGTGCACTTCGGCGACCAGATCGGCGATGGTCAGCTGCAGCTGCAGCGCCTGCTGTCGCCGCGAGCTGGCATCGGGAACGAGGCCCAGTTCCGGGCCCAGATGATCCAGGATCGCACCGACCTGGGCGATCACCTGCCGCCCGGTGCGCAGAAACGGCGGGGCAAACGGCTGCAGGCCTTCGACCTTGCCATCCAGGTACGGCTGCATCACCGCATCACCATGGACGCGCGCCATGTCCGTGTAGCCTGCACCAGCGTCTTCCAGCGCCAGCCGCACGAACTCGCCGCGGCCCTGGATGCCGGTCCAGTAATACAGTTCGTAATGCATGCAGTCACTCCGTGCGGAACCGGCCCCCAGCATCGCCCTCGCCGACGAAAGCAGGCGTGAGCGCAGCGTGGTTCCCGTGCTAGGGTCGAGCGGGGACGTCGACGGGAGTACGGGATGCGGATGTGGGTACTGGGCGCGTGCGTGGCGATGCTGCCGGTCACCGTGGCGGCCGATCCGGTGGCGCTCCACGATGGGTTCGGCTACAGCGATGCGGTGCTGCGCGCGGAGCTGATGACGCTGCGCGACATGAGCGGGGCGTCCGGCCCGCGCCGCCATCTCGGCGCGGCGGGCTACCACCGCGTCCGTGGAGAGCTGGATGCCTCCAACCGTGCCGCACGCCAGTGCCTGGCCGAAACCGCCGATGCACCGCCGGCGCTACAGGGCCTGGCCTTCCTGTGCGAATCCACCCTGGCCGGCAATGCGCTGATCGAGGGCGACATCGCGCAGTGGGCGAGGCTGATGCTGCGTGTGCGCGAGGACTACCAGCGCACCATCGTGCCGATGCTCGCGCCCGGTGATGAAGTGCCCGATGTCACCCGGCCCGCGTTCGCGGCGTTCACCGCCTGGCCGCGCAGCGCGCTGCCGGTGGCCGGGCGCGCGCAGGACGTGGAGGTCCCGATCCAGTTCAGCAATGAGCTGCCCTCGGTGACGGTGACGCTGCATGGCAGGCGCGATGGCGCTGTCGTCGCCCACGAAGCCCCTTTCATCATCGACACCGGTGCGCCGCGCTCGCATATCAGCCGCGCCTTGGCCGAATCGCTGGGACTGGTGGTTACCGGCAACTTCGTGGTGTCGCGCATCGTCGGGGACGAGATCCAGCAGGCGGGGCTGGCCGCGCCGATCGATATCGAACTCGGTGGCCAGCGCGTGCGCGATGTGTCGTTCAACAGCGAAGCCGCGCGCGAGATCAACCTGATCGGCCTGGACGTGCTGCGCGCGCTGGGACCGGTCCGGCTGTCCCGCGAAACGTTGACGCTGCTGGGGTCGCACACGCCGGCTGCCTGCACGCGCCGGATGGTCTACACCTCGTCGCTGTGGGGGCCGTTCCAGCAGGCCCGCTATCCGATCCGGGGCCGCGAGCACCACCTGATGCTGGTCGATACCGGCTTCCACGGGGCCTTCCAGATGCGCGGCGCGCCGCGCTCGTCGGTGCCGGCCGCGGCGATCCAGCGCCGGAACGTGATCACCACGCGCGGCGCCGAGGACATCGAGTACGCCCCGGCCAGCACGCCGCTGCAGATCACCGACACGGTGGCGGCGATTCCGGTGGATATCGCCTTCCAGCCGCCGGACCTGTTCCCGTCGTCGTGGCGGATCGGCTACGGCGTCACCGGGGGCTATGACGTAGTGCTGGACCTGCCCGCCAGCCTTGGCTGCCTGGTGCCGCGCGCGGCCGCGCCGCCTGTGCTGGAGCGGCCGCCCAGCGCGTGAAGGCCCGCGCGGGCGGGGGCGGAAAGGCTGTGCGAAGGCCGACGATGGCTGAATCGGCATCTCATCCACCCTTGAAACACGCCCGCGTAACCGCATCTGACAGAGAGTGCTGGCAAGGCCAGCTCCCGTTTACATCGAGGACAAGAATCATGCGGATGGACAAGCTCACCTCGCGTTTCCAGCAGGCGCTGGCCGACGCGCAGTCGCTGGCCGTGGGCCGCGACCACAACATCATCGAACCGGTACATGTGTTCAGCGCGCTGCTGGACCAGCAGGGCGGCAGCACGCGCCCGCTGCTCGCCCAGGCCGGCGTCAACGTGCCGGTACTGCGCGAACGTTTGAACGAAACCATGGAGGCCCTGCCCAAGGTCTCCGGGCAGGAAGGCAACCTGTCGATCGGCAACGATCTGAACCGGCTGCTCAACAACACCGACAAGCTGGCCCAGCAGCACGGCGATGCCTTCATCGCCAGCGAGTGGTTCGTGCTGGCCGCGGTCGACGATGGCGGCACCCTGGGCATGGCGCTGCGCGCCGCCGGTGCCGACAAGAAGAAGATCGAAACCGCCATCGAAAAGGTGCGCGGTGGCGAGACCGTGCAGTCGGAAAATGCGGAAGACCAGCGCCAGGCGCTGGAGAAATACACCATCGACCTGACCGCGCGCGCCGAGAGTGGCAAGCTGGATCCGGTGATCGGCCGCGACGAGGAAATCCGTCGCACCATCCAGGTCCTGCAGCGCCGCACCAAGAACAACCCGGTGCTGATCGGCGAACCCGGCGTGGGCAAGACCGCGATCGTGGAAGGCCTGGCCCAGCGCATCATCAACGACGAAGTGCCCGAAGGCCTGCGCGGCAAGCGCGTGCTCTCGCTGGACATGGGCGCGCTGATCGCCGGCGCCAAGTTCCGCGGTGAGTTCGAGGAACGCCTGAAGGGCGTGCTCAACGACCTGGCCAAGAGCGAGGGGCAGGTGATCCTGTTCATCGACGAGCTGCACACCATGGTCGGCGCAGGCAAGGCCGATGGCGCGATGGATGCGGGCAACATGCTCAAGCCGGCCCTGGCGCGTGGTGAGCTGCACTGCGTCGGTGCGACCACGCTGGACGAGTACCGCAAGTACATCGAGAAGGACGCCGCGCTCGAGCGCCGCTTCCAGAAGGTGCTGGTGGGCGAGCCGAGCGTGGAAGACACCATCGCGATCCTGCGCGGGCTGAAGGAAAAGTACGCCGTGCACCATGGCGTGGAGATCACCGACCCGGCGATCGTCGCGGCGGCCACGCTGTCGCACCGCTACATCGCCGATCGCCAGCTGCCGGACAAGGCCATCGACCTGATGGACGAAGCCGCGTCGCGCATCCGCATGGAGATCGATTCCAAGCCGGAAGAACTGGACCGCCTGGAGCGGCGCGTGATCCAGCTCAAGATCCAGCGCGAAATGCTCAAGAAGGAAAAGGATGACGCGTCGCGCCAGCGCCTGGCCGATCTGGAAACCGACATCGATGCGCTGGAGCGCGAGTTCTCCGATCTCAACGAGATCTGGAAGTCGGAGAAGGCCACGCTGCAGGGCGCGACCCGGATCAAGGAGCAGATCGAGCAGGCCAAGCTGGAGCTGGAGTCGGCGCAGCGCCGCCAGGACTTCGGCCGCATGAGCGAAATCCAGTACGGGCAGTTGCCGCAGCTGGAAAAGCAGCTGGCTGCCGCGCAGGAAGTGGAAACCAGCGAGTTCAAGCTGGTCCAGGACCGGGTCACCGCCGAGGAAATCGCCGAGGTGGTGTCGCGGTGGACCGGGATTCCGGTCAACCGCATGCTGGAAGGCGAGCGCGACAAGCTGCTGCGCATGGAAGAGGTGCTGCACAACCGCGTGGTCGGCCAGGAAGAGGCGATCAAGGTGGTCTCCGATGCGGTGCGGCGCTCGCGTGCGGGCCTGTCCGATCCGGATCGCCCGAGCGGCTCGTTCCTGTTCCTTGGCCCGACGGGCGTGGGCAAGACCGAGCTGTGCAAATCGCTGGCCGAGTTCCTGTTCGACAGCAGCGACGCGATGATCCGCATCGACATGAGCGAGTTCATGGAGAAGCACAGCGTCGCGCGCCTGATCGGTGCGCCCCCGGGTTATGTGGGCTACGAGGAAGGGGGCTACCTGACCGAGGCGGTGCGTCGTCGCCCGTATTCGCTGATCCTGCTGGATGAAGTGGAGAAGGCACATCCGGATGTGTTCAACATCCTGCTGCAGGTGCTCGACGACGGTCGCCTGACCGATGGCCAGGGCCGCACGGTGGACTTCCGCAATACCGTCATCGTGATGACCTCCAACCTGGGCTCGCACCAGATCCAGGACATGAGCAGCGATGACAGTCCGGAGGCCTATACGCAGATGAAGGCGGCGGTGATGGGCGTGGTGCAGGCGCATTTCCGCCCGGAATTCATCAACCGCCTGGACGACATCGTCGTGTTCCATCCGCTGGACAAGGTGCAGATCAAGCAGATCGCCCGCATCCAGATGCAGGGCCTGGAGAAGCGCCTGGCCGAGCGTGGCCTGCGCATCGAGGTCAGCGACGCCGCCTTCGAGCTGCTGGGCAACGTCGGCTTCGATCCGGTGTACGGCGCCCGCCCGCTCAAGCGTGCGATCCAGTCGCAGCTGGAGAATCCGCTGGCGCAGAAAATCCTGTCCGGCGAGTTCCTCAACGGCGATGTGATCCGCGTCGATGCGGCCGAGGGCAAGCTGGTGTTCGTGAAGGGCTGAGCCCCGCACGCGCCGGCGGCCTGATAACCGTTGCGCCTCAGACCATGCTGGTTTGGCATGAACCCCCGCCTCGGCGGGGGTTTTTTGTTCGGTATCGTCGGCATTCACCTGGAGACGATGCGATGTCCGAACACGGCAGTCCCGAATCACAGTGGCGCGCGGAGACCATCGCCGTGCATGGCGGCTACCGGCCCGACCCGACCACGCGCGCGGTGGCGGTGCCGATCTACCAGACCGTGGCCTACGCCTTCGATGACACCCAGCACGGCGCGGACCTGTTCGACCTGAAGGTGCCGGGCAACATCTACACCCGCATCATGAATCCGACCACGGACGTGCTGGAGCAGCGCATCGCCGCGCTCGAGGGCGGCATCGGCGCGCTGGCGCTGGCCTCGGGACAGGCGGCGATCACCTACGCGATCCAGACCATCGCCGAAGCGGGCGACAACATCGTCTCGGCCAGCGCGCTGTATGGCGGCACCTACAACCTGTTCGCGCATACGCTGCCGCAGTTCGGCATTGAGACGCGCTTTGCCGACTACCGCGATCCGCAGGCGTTCGGTGCGTTGATCGATGACCGCACCAAGGCGGTGTTCGTCGAGTCGATCGGCAACCCGCGCGGCAACATCACCGACATCGAGGCGGTGGCGAAGATCGCGCATGCGCATGGCGTGCCGCTGATCGTCGACAACACGGTGGCCACGCCGTACCTGCAGCGCTCGTTCGACTTCGGCGCGGACATCGTGGTGCATTCGTTGACCAAGTACCTCGGCGGGCATGGCACCAGCCTGGGTGGCGCCATCGTCGACTCCGGGCGCTTCCCATGGGCCGAGCACAAGCAGCGCTTCCGTCGTTTGAACGAGCCGGACGTGAGCTACCACGGCGTGGTCTACACCGAAGCCCTCGGCCCGGCTGCCTACATCGGTCGGGCGCGGGTGGTGCCGCTGCGCAATACCGGCGCGGCGATCTCGCCGTTCAATTCCTTCCTGATCCTGCAGGGCATCGAGACGCTGGCGCTGCGGCTGGACCGGATCAACGCGAATACCCTGGCCGTGGCCAACCATCTGCAGGGGCATCCCAAGGTCGCCTGGGTGAACTACGCCGCATTGCCCGACCACCCCGAACATGCGCTGGTGCAGAAGTACCTGCGCGGCCACGGCTCCGGCGTGCTGACATTCGGCCTGCCCGGTGGTCGCGCGGCAGGCGCGCGTTTCCTGGATGCGCTGCAGCTGTTCACCCGCCTGGTGAACCTGGGCGATGCCAAATCCCTGGCCACGCACCCTGCCTCGACCACCCACCGGCAGCTGGATGCGGCCGAGCTGGAAAAGGCGGGCGTCAGCGAAGACACGGTACGGCTGTCGGTGGGCATCGAGCACATCGATGACCTGCTGGCGGACCTGGAGCAGGCGTTGGCCAAGGCGTAGAGGCAGGACCCACGGCGGCCGGTGCGGGCCGGCTGCCGTGGGGTTTTTTGGCGTGGCTCTACCGGCAGGGTTAGGATCGGCTGACGATTCCCCAACTGCGCAAGATCGGCCACGCGCCGGGGTGGGGCACGACGCACGCTGAGCGTCACCCCGAGATGGAGCCCGCCATGAGCCGCATTGCCCAGGTACGCCAGCGCCACGGTATCGACCGCGTCATCGCCCATCTGCAGGCGTGCCTGCGCGCTGGCGATCCTTTGCCCGATCTGGAGGCACTGGCCGCGATTGCGCACCAGTCCCCGTTCCACTTCCATCGTCTGTACCGCGCGCTGACCGGCGAAACCCCCGGGCGTACCGTGGCCCGCCTGCGCCTGCTGCAGGCGCTGACGCTGCTGGGCCAGGCGGACAGCCGGGTCACCGAGGTCGCCTTGCATGTCGGTTATGAGAGTCCGCAGGCGCTGGCCCGTGCCTGCCGCCAGGCGCTGGATGCCACGCCGAGTACCCTGCGCGAGGATGCCGGGCTGCGCAGCCACTGGCAGCAGCAGCTGTCGCTGCCGGCCGGCGATCACAGCGGCGACGCGGTACCCCTGCAGGTGACAGTGACTACACTGGAACCCTTCGACGTGGTCGCGCTGCGCAGGGAAGGCGCCTTCGATGATCTCGACCAGGCGTTCGGCGAGATCTTTACCTGGGCGGCCGAGCAGGGCTGGGCCGAGCAGTTGCAGCAGCTGGTCGGCATCGCACGCACCGATCACCGCGATGTCCCGGTGCGCGAGTGCGTGTTCGACTGCGGCATGGGGTTCGGTCGCACGCCGCACGCGCTGCCGGCGCCGCTGCGTGCGCTGACGCTGGGCGGAGGCGCGTATGCGGTGCTGCGCCATGTGGGCAGCTATGCAGGGCTGGAGGCCGCCACCGACGTGCTGCTGCGGGACTGGCTGCCCGAGAGCGGCCACACGCTGCGCGATGCCGAGCTGTATTACCACTACCTCGACGATCCGGAAGAGGTCCCTGAGGCGATCCTGCGTGCGGATATCTGCGTGCCGGTCGCGTAGCGTCCCTCACACCACCGGAATGCTGTGCTGCTGCCTCATCGTGCGGTACGGCGGGGTGGACATCACCATCTCGGCCAGCGAATAGGCCAGCTCGCGCTCGGCCATCACCGTGCCATCGGCGCCGTGGGCGAGCAGGTGTTTCACCTCGGCATCGCTGTGCGCACGTGCCAGCAGGGTCAGGCCGGGATTGAGCGCGCGCAGCTTGGCCAGGGTTTCACCGGCTTCCAGCGGCTGCGGGATCGCCAGCACGGCGATCTTGGCGCGCTCGGGATGTGCTTCGGCCAATACGCGGTCGGAGGCGGCGCTGCCACGGATGCCGGGCAGGCCGGCCGCATGCGCTTCGGCGACGTGTTCCTTGTTGTCGTCGATGATCATCACCGGCACGCCACGGTCGCGCAGCACCTGCGCCAGCGCGCTGCCGACGCGGCCGTAGCCGATCACGATGGCATGGTCGTGCAGGTCCAGCGAGGGGCCGGGTGGGAGCTCGGTCTCCACCGTGGTCGGGGCGGTTTCCTGGTGCTTGAGCAGCCAGCGGTCGAGCAGGCCGAACACCAGCGGGTTGAGCATGATCGAGATCAACGCACCGGCCAGCACCAGCGCCTGCCCGGTCGGCGGCAGGATCTTCAGGGTCACGCCGAGGCCGGCGATGATGAAGGCGAATTCGCCGATCTGCGCCAGGCTGGCCGAAATGGTCAGCGCGGTACCGGTCGGGTGGCCGAAGGCACGCACGATCACGAACGCAGCGGCGGACTTGCCGAACATGATGATCGCCGCGGTGGCCAGGACCTGCCACGGGTGCTCGATCAGGATGGCCGGATTGAACAGCATGCCGACCGAGACGAAGAACAGCACCGCGAATGCATCGCGCAGCGGCAGCGAATCGTTGGCGGCCTTGTGGCTGAGTTCCGATTCGTTGAGCAGCATGCCGGCGAAGAACGCGCCCAGCGCGAACGACACGCCGAACAGCATCGCCGAGCCGAACGCCACGCCCAGCGCGATCGCCAGCACGGCCAGGGTGAACAGCTCGCGCGAACCGGTGCCGGCGATGCGCTCCAGGATCCACGGGATCACGCGGCGCCCGACCACCAGCATCACCGCCACGAACAGGCCCAGCTGCACGAAGGTCCAGCCGATGCTGGCCAGCACGCTGCCGACGGTATGGGTTTCATTGGCCGCGTCCGGGCCGAACACGCCGGCCAGGACCGGCATCATCACCAGCGCCAGGACGCAGGCCAGGTCTTCCACGATCAGCCAGCCAATGGCGATCTTGCCGCGCGTGGTCTCCAGCAGGCGCCGTTCTTCCATCGCGCGCAGCAGCACCACGGTACTGGCCGTGGCCAGCGAGAAACCGAACACCACGCCGTAGATCACCGGCCAGCCCATCAGGGCAGCCAGGCCCCAGCCGAGCAGGGTGGCGACCAGGATCTGGCCGATCGCACCCGGGATGGCGATCGCTTTGACTTCCATCAGGTCTTTCAGCGAGAAGTGCAGGCCGACCCCGAACATCAGCAGCATCACGCCGATCTCGGCCAGCTGGTTGGCCAGCGCCTGGTCGGCGACGAAGCCGGGGGTGAACGGGCCTACGCAGATGCCAGCAACCAGGTAACCGACCAGCGGGGACAAACGCAGCTTGTTGGCCAGCGCGCCAAGGATGAAGGCGAGCCCAAGGCCAACGGCCACGATGTTGATCAGGTCGGTGTCATGGTGCATCGGGGCTCGCAATGTGGGGAATGCCCCGATTTTCACCGATGCGGCCGGTCCGGGCAAACATCGGCGAGTGCAATGCTGCTATGTCCCCGTGGTCAGGTCATGTGCTGTCCGGGACAGCCCGTGCGTTGAACGGTGAATGCGCGGAATCCCGGTTTCCTGCGGCCAAAACGCACATGCCCCGGCGAACCGGGGCATGGGGTTTATCAGGCGGTTGCCGGCCAGCGGCCGGCACTACCTTGGGTTACCACTTGTAGGTCACGCGGCCATAGACGTACGCACCATTGAACCCGTACGGCGAGTAGTTGCTGTACGGCAACATGCCCCAGGTGGAGTTCTGCAGGTCCACGGTGCGGTCCGGGTATTCGTCCAGGATGTTGTCCGCGCCCAGGGTCAGGGTCCAGTTCTCGCTCGGCTTGTAGCTGGCCGAGGCATCCAGCACCCACGAGGCGTCGTAGGTCTGGTCACGCAGGGCGGTCGCCGAATTGCGCACGGTGAATGAGCCATAGCGGGTGGCCGCCAGGTTCAGGTCCCAGCGGTCCGAACGCCAGGTACCGCTGAGGATGGTCTTGTCGCGCGGGTAGCTGTCCTCGATGCGGCCGATCTCATCGCGGCCGATCAGCGACTGGGTGATGCCCAGCGTGCCGAACACCGGCGGCGAGCCGATGAACTTCTTCACCTCGGTTTCGTTGTAGCTGTAGGCAGCGGTCAGCTCCAGCGAGCTGGCGGCGAAGGGAATCGTGTAGCTGGAGACCGCATCCACGCCGCGGGTACGGGTGTCCACGCCGTTGGTGAAGTAGGAGAACGCAGTGACGCCCGGCAGCCCCAGTCCGCCCAGCAGCGCATTGGCCGCGGCATTGGTGGTGATGTTGGTGGAGAGCACGATGCGGTCATCGATGTCGATCTGGTACGCATCCACGGTCAGGTACAGCCGATCGACCGGCTGCAGCACCAGGCCCAGGCTGTAGGAGGTCGAGCTCTCGGCCTTCAGCGGGCTGGCACCCAGCGCCTGCGCGGCAGGGCTGGTGGTCGGGAAGGTGCCGCGTTCGACGAACACGCCGTTGACGATCGTGCTGGTCACCGCCTGGTAGCTCTGCTGGGCCAGCGACGGAGCGCGGAAACCGCTGGAGGCGGTGGCGCGCAGGGCGACCTTGTCGGTGAAGGCGTAGCGTGCGGAGAGCTTGCCGGAGAACTTGTCGCCGAAGTCCGAGTAGTCCTCGTAGCGGCCGGTCACGCCGGCGGAGAACTTGTCGGTAAGGTCGGCTTCCAGTCCGGCATAGACAGCGTAGTTGTCGCGGTCGGCGTCGACGGCGTTGAGCGGGGTGAAGCCGCCGAAGCCCTGCGCACCGCTGCCGGTGTAGGAGTTCAGTTCACCGGCCGACTGCTCCCACTTCTCCTTGCGGTACTCACCGCCGAAGGACAGCGTGACCGGGTAGGCCAGGCCCCAATCCAGGGTCTTGGTCACATCGGCGTTGACGATGTTCTGGGTGTACTCCAGCGCGCCGTCGTAGAACGAGCGCGGGCTGTTCACGCCGAGCGCGTAGTTGATGCTGTTGCGGGTGTGGAAATCGATCTTGTTGGCGCCGTAGTTGTAGCTGACGTCCCAGTTCCAGCCGCTGTCCGTATCGCCCTTGACCCCGGCGACCAGCGAGCGGTCCTTGGAGTACTGGTTGATCTCCGGCACGAAGCCGTCCGGGTAGGTCTGGGCCAGCAGCGGGCCCTGGTTGCTGTTGTTGCGCGAGCGGTAGAACGCGAACGAGGTGATGTCGCGGTTGCTGGCCATCGCGGTGGCGTAGGCCGAGACGTGGTCGCTGAACTGGAAGCTGGCGTTGGCCGACGCGGCGGTCGCATCCACCTGCGGGTCGCCGACCACGAAGGTGGTCTGGCCGATGTTGGGGAAGTTGCCGGTGTTCGGCGCGGTGCCCTGGTACGGGCCGGCCCGGTTGCTCTCGTCCTGCTGGACGATCTGGCCGGCCACATGGACGCTGCCGCGGCCGTCGGCGAAGCCGATGCCGGTATCGCCGGAGAGCTGGTACTTGTTGCCGTCACCGGCCGAGTACTGGCCGGCGTCCAGCGCCAGGCTGCCGCCGGAGGACGAGCCCTTGAGCACGATGTTGATGACACCGGCGATGGCGTCCGAACCGTACTGCGCCGAGGCGCCGTCGCGCAGCACTTCCACGCGCTCGATCGAGGCGATCGGGATCGCGTTGATGTCCACCGCCGAGGAGCCACGGCCGATGCTGCCGTTGACGTTGATCTGCGCCGAGGTGTGGCGGCGCTTGCCGTTGACCAGCACCAGCACCTGGTCCGGGGAGAGGCCGCGCAGCTGCGCCGGGCGGATGCCGCTGGTGCCATCGGTCAGCGCCGGGCGCGGGAAATTCAGCGAGGGCAGGGCGCGGGCCAGCGCGGTGGCCAGCTCGGTGGTGCCGGTGGACTGCAGCGCCTCGGGGGTGATGATGTCGATCGGCGACTGCGACTCGGCCACGGTACGGTCGGCTACGCGGGTACCGGTGACGATGATGGTGTCCAGGGTGTTGGCCGTCGTGCGGGCGGGTGCCTCCTGGGCGGTGGCGGCGAAGCTGGACATACCGAGCGCGACAGCTACGGCGGCGGCGAGCGTACTGGTCTTGCGGTTCATCAGGATGTGGCTCCGGTAGGGGCGGTGCTGCACCAAAGCGACATCACGACATCGAGGATCGGGTCTGCGAAGGCGGTTGTTGCGGTGCGCAAGAGACGGATTAACGGGATATTCATCGCTTGTCAAATATTTGCCATGTTCGTAAAAAACGTTGCAGCAGCAACCATTTACGTGAGGTCGAGGATCTGACAGGAGGGTCCCGGGGGAGCGCAGGCAGGGTCGTGGGAGAGAGAAACGAGGCCTGCCGCGCATCCCGGGGCCCGTCAAGTATTCGTTAACGCTAGAATTACGTCGCAGGAAAGGTGCTCACGAGCACATTCCATTCCGTTATATGGACCCCCAAGATGATTTCCCTTCGTAACTTCGCCTTGCGCCGTGGCGAGCGGCTGCTGTTGTCCAACGTCGACCTGACCCTGCACGCGGGGTACCGCGTCGGCGTGGTCGGCCGCAATGGCGCTGGCAAGTCCAGCCTGTTCGCCGCCGTGAAGGGCGAGCTGGAGGCGGACAAGGGCGACGTCGATCTGCCCGGCAAGATCCGCATCGCCAGCGTGGCCCAGGAAACCCCGTCGCTGCCCGACCCGGCGCTGCAGTTCGTGCTGGAGGGCGACACCGAGGTGGCCGCTGTCATGCGCGAGGAAGCCGCCGCCGCCGCGCGTGAAGACTGGGAAGCGGTCGCCACCGCCCACCAGCGCATGGCCGAGATCGGCGCCTATGACGCCGAAGCGCGTGCCGGCAAGCTGCTGCACGGCCTGGGCTTCCCGGCCGAGACGCACTCGCGCGCGGTCTCCTCGTTCTCCGGCGGCTGGCGTGTGCGCCTGAACCTGGCGCGCGCGCTGATGATGCCCAGCGACCTGCTGCTGCTCGATGAACCGACCAACCATCTGGATCTGGACGCGGTGTTCTGGCTGGAACAGTGGCTGCTCAAGTACCCGGGGACCCTGCTGCTGATCTCGCATGACCGCGAGTTCCTCGACAACGTGGCCACCCACACCCTGCATCTGCACGGTGGCGGCGCCAAGCTGTACGTCGGTGGCTACACCGATTTCGAGCGCCAGCGTGCCGAACAGCTGCGCCAGCAGCAGCTCGCCCACGACAAGGAACAGGCCGAGCGCGCGCATCTGCAGAGCTTCATCGACCGCTTCAAGGCACAGGCCAGCAAGGCCGCGCAGGCGCAGAGCCGCATGAAGCGCCTGGCCAAGCTGGCCGGCACCGAAGCCGTGCGCGCCGAGCGCGAGTTCCGCATCGAATTCGCCCCGCCGGCCAAACTGCCGTTCTCGCTGATCCGCCTGAACCATGTCGAGGCCGGTTACGGCGCCGATTCGGTGATCCTGCACAACGTGGGCTTCGGCCTGGAAGCCGGCCAGCGCATCGGCCTGCTTGGTCCGAACGGCGCCGGCAAGACCACCCTGGTGAAGACCCTGGTGGGCGAACTGGACCCGATCAGCGGCGAGCGCGCCGCGCATCCGGACCTGCGCATCGGTTACTTTGCCCAGCACACCGTGGAGTCGCTGCACGAAGGGCAGTCGCCGATGGAGCACTTCCGCGACCTGGCGCCGGATGCACCGAACCAGTCCTTCCGCGATTTCCTCGGCAAGTGGAACTTCGCCGGCGACCGTGCCTTCGAACCGGTGGACGGCTTCTCCGGTGGCGAACGCGCGCGCCTGGCGCTGGCGCTGATCGCCTACCAGCAGCCGAACGTGCTGCTGCTCGACGAACCGACCAACCACCTGGACCTGGAAATGCGCGAAGCGCTGGCCGAAGCATTGGCCGACTTCGAGGGCGCGATCGTGATGGTCTCGCATGACCGCCATCTGATCGGCCTGGTCTGTGACACGTTCTGGCGCGTCGCCGATGGCGTGGTCGAGCCGTTCGACGGCGATCTGGATGCCTACGCCGCCTGGCTGCGTTCGCGTCCCGCCGCGCAGGGCACCAAGCAGAAGATGGCCGCGGCTGCCCCGGAGCCGGTACCGCCGACCCCGCCGCTGCCGCCGAAGAAGCCGGTCAATCCCCACAAGCTGGCTGCTGCCGAAGCCAAGGTGGGCGAACTGGAGGCGCTGCTGGCCGACCTGGACCGCGAGCTGGCCAACCCGGCCAACTACGCCGATGCGACCCGCATGGCAGTCCTCGGCCGCGATCGTGAAGCCACCGCGACCCTGCTCAGCAAGGCCGAGCAGACGTGGATGGAATTGCTGGACGCGTAAACGGCATGCCGACCAACGGTCGGCATCTACCTGGCACCCTCAGGCAGCCGGTAGGTGCCGACCGTTGGTCGGCACATCGTCCTGCGCCTCCAGCCATTCCCGGAACCTGCGCGCCGCATCGCTTTCGGCGCGCGAGCGCAGCCGCGTCAGCCAGTACCGCCCCAGGTCCAGCGTCTGTGCAAACGGCTGGATCAGGCGCCCCTGGGCCAGGTCCTGCTCGAACATCTTCAACGGCAGCAGCGCCACGCCGGCGCCCGCGGCGGCGGCACTGGCCAGCGTCAGGGACGAATCGAACACCGGCCCGCGCGCTTCCAGCTCCGGTGCCCCGGCCGCCTGCAGCCAGCGTGGCCACTCGTCGCTTCGGTAGGAGCGTAGCAACGCCACATTGGCCAGATCGCGCGGCTGCCGCAGCGTACGTGCCAGTGCCGGCGCGCACAGTGGCGCGAACGGTGCCTCCAGTACGGCATCGCTGACCTGCCCCTGCCAATCGCCGTCGCCGAACCGGATCGCCAGGTCCAGCCCTTCACCGGCCAGATCGATGCGGTTGTTGTGGGTCTGCAGGCGCAGCTCGATATCCGGATGCCGCGCGTTGAAATCGCCCAGGCGTGGCAGCAGCCAGCCGGTGGCGAAAGTGCCGACCACGCCCACGCTCAGTACCTCGCGGAAGTGCCCGCCGACGAAACGGTCCAGGCTTACCGCGATGCGGTCGAAGGCCTCATTGAGCACCGGATACAGACGGGCTCCTTCATCGGTCAGGGCGACCCCGCGCGGCAACCGGGTGAATAGCGACACACCCAGCCGGTCCTCCAGCGCCCGGATCTGATGGCTCAGCGCGGCTTGGCTGACGCACAGCTCCAACGCGGCGCGGGTGAAATTCTGGTGCCGTGCAGCGGCCTCGAAGGCGCGCAGGGCATTGAGCGGCAACTGGGGGCGGAGCATGGGCCGAGCCGTGAGCAGGAGTGATGCATCTTCGCACTGAGGGGGCTGCTGCGGGGAGCAGCTGGCAGGGATGAGGGCAATTCCTGCGTTCATTCCCAGAGGTTGGTCCCCGTAGACGTGAGGGCAGGTAATGGCTCCCGCTGAAAATCCTCGCTGGTGGCGGCGCCGCAACCTGCCAATACTCAGGCCTTCGCCACGGAGAACCGCATGATCGCTCGACGACAGTTCCTGCAATGGACCGGCGCGGCCGCCGCCTCGGCATTGGCCGCTACCGCCTTTGCCAAGACCCCGCTGCCCTCGCCGACATCCGTCGCCGCGGCGAAGGACTTCGCGGCGTTGGAAGCCGCGAGCGGCGGGCGCCTGGGCGTGACCCTGCTCAACACCGATACCGGCTGGCGCACCGGCAATCGGCAGGACGAACGCTTCCCGATGTGCAGCACGTTCAAGTTCGTGTTGTCCGCGGCTGTCCTGCATCTGGCCGACCAGGGCAGGCTCTCGCTGGACCGGCGCGTGGCCGTGCGCCAGCAGGACATGCTCTCGCATGCCCCGGTAACCACGCGGCATATCGGCAAGGACGTGACGGTGCGTGACCTGTGCCGGGCGACCGTGATCACCAGCGACAATCCTGCGGCGAACCTGCTGCTGGGCGTGGTTGGCGGGCCGGCCGGCGTGACCGCGTTCCTGCGCGCGAATGGCGACGCGGTGACCCGCAATGATCGGCTCGAGCCGGAGATGAACCGCTTCGCCCCGGGCGACCCGCGCGACACCACCAGCCCGGCCGCGATGGCGGCCAGCCTGCAGCGTTTCGTGCTCGGCGACGTCCTCAAGCCCGCCTCGAAACAGCAGCTGGCCGATTGGCTGATCGACAACGAAACCGGCGATGCGCGCCTGCGCGCCGGGCTGTCCAAGGCGTGGCGGGTCGGAGACAAGACCGGCAGCAATGGCGAGGACACCACCAACGACATCGCGATCCTGTGGCCGCTCGCCGGCGGCGCTCCGTGGGTGCTGACCAGCTACCTGCAGGGCGCGACGGTCGATGATGCCGGCCGCAACGATGTGCTGCGCCAGGTCGCGGTGATCGCCGAAGGCATCATGCAGCACGCCGGGTAGACCACGCCGCCCGGTAGGCACCGACCGTTGGCCGGCGCACGAAAGGTAGGCGCCGACCGTTCGGCAATGCAGACCCGGTAGGCACCGACGGTTCGGCAATGCAGACCCGGTAGGCACCGACCGTTGGTCGGTGCGCACTGAGGGTAGTGCCGGCCGCTGGCCGGCTCCCCATGAAGCCGTCACCGTCCACGGCCGTGATCGCTCGCCGCCGGCACCGCCTGGAGCCGGCCAGCGGCCGGCACTACCCATGAACCGGCACCGCCTGGAGCCGGCCCGCCGCCGGCACCACCGTTCCCGCGTCAGCCTTCGGGGTGGCTGTTGCGTACCGCCTCCAGGAAATCCCGGCCCCAGCGGTCCACGTCGTAGTACTCCACGCTGCCGAACAACTGCCGCATGCGGCCGGTCGCTTCGTCGTCGGGCATCGACAACGCCTGCAGCAGCCCGGCCGTCAGATCGGCCGGATCATGCGGGTTGGTCAGCACTGCGCCCTTCAGCTCAGCGGCCGCACCGGCGAACTCGCTGAGCACCAGCACGCCGTTGCTGCCTTCGATGCCCTGCGTGGCCACGAACTCCTTGGACACCAGGTTCAAACCATCGCGCAGCGGAGTGATCCACATCACCTGCGCGGCCGCGTAATGCGCCACCACTTCCTCGAACGGCAACGCCTGCGCGAAGAAGCGTACCGGGGTCCAGTCCAGCCGCGAGAAGCGCCCGTTGATCCGCCCGACCGCCTGTTCGATCTGGTTCTGCAGCGTGCGGTAGATGGTCATCTCGCGCGCGGCGGGGACGCAGATCATCAGCAGGGTGACCTTGCCTTGGCGATCCGGATGCTGTTCCAGCAGCCGTTCGAAGGCTTCCAGTTTGGCCAGCGTGCCCTTGGTGTAGTCCAGCCGCTCCACCGACAGCACCAGCTTGCGCGCGCCGATCTCGCGGCGCAGCTTGAAGATGTCGTTGCGCACGTCGCTGCGCGCGAGCACGTTGTGGATGCGGCGCAGATCGGTGCCGACCGGATGCGCACCGAGCGCGACTTCGCGATCGCCCACGCGCAGGCGCGTGGTCATGGTGTCCAGGCCGACGGCACACCCGTAGGTGAGGAAGCGCGGCGCGCAGCTTTCCCAGGCCAGCCGCTCGGCCGGCATGGCGCCGCGGACCACGTCCACGAAGTTCTCCACCTGGCGCGGAATGTGGAAGCCGATGTAGTCGCAGCTGAGCAGGCTGCCGATGATCTCGCGGCGCCACGGCACCACGTTGAACACATCGGCCGAGGGGAAGTAGGTGTGGTGGAAGAACGCGATCTTCAGGTCCGGGCGCAGCTCGCGCAGCGTGGCCGGCACCATCCACAGGTTGTAGTCGTGGATCCACACGGTCGCGCCATGCGCGGCTTCGGCAGCGGTGGCCTCGGCGAACTTGCGGTTGACCTTCAGGAATACCTGCCAGTCATCTTCGCGGAACTTCGCGCGCTCCCAGAACACATGCAGCATCGGCCAGAACGCTTCCTTGGAGAAGCGCTTGTAGAAGATGTCCACCTCCTGCTTGCTCAGCGGCACGCGCGCGGCGGTCAGGGTGGGGTAGCGCTCGGCATCCACCGCCAGATGGGTCTGGAACGGGCCGCGCTTGGGCTCGTCGATGCCCCAGGCCACCCACGACCCTTTCTGGCCGCCTTCGAAGAAACTCAGCAGCGAGGGAATGATGCCGTTCGGCGAACGTGGTGGGCGCTGCACCAGCACGCCGTCTTCCATCACTTCATCGAAGGGCAGGCGGTGGTAGACCATCACCAGGTCCGCACCGTCGGCGCGCGCCTGTGCCGGCGGGCGCAGGAAGGGATCGTCATCGGCGAGCAGGCCGAACTGTTCGATCGCCTCGAGGATGCCGCCGCAGCCGGGCGCCTGCGCGTGGTAGGTGTGCTTCAGGTCGGCGGTGGCGGCGGTCAGTGCCGGCTCGGAATCGCCGACGCACACCCCGCGGAAACCGGAGGTGTACATCGACAGGTCATTGAGGGTGTCACCGGCCACCAGGATGCGGTCGCGCGGGAGTTCCAGCAGGCGCGCAAGCGCGGCCAGGGTACGGCCCTTGTCGGTGTCGGGCGGCAGGATGTCCAGGTAGCGGTCGGCCGAGTACAGCACGTCGCAGCCCAGCGCCTGTGCGGCAGCCTGGATCTGCGCGCGCAGCGGCGCCAGCGTGTCGGGATCGCAGAAGTACGAGCAGCGGCGTTCCTGCGGAACGTCCTGGCGCTGCAGCGCGGTGAACGGGCGCATCGCTGCGGCGACCACCTGCTCGCCCGGCCAGTGCGCATCGATCATCGATTGCAGGGGCTGCAGCGGCTGCAGGGTGTGGCCGTCGACGACGGTGGCGCCGACATCGCAGACCACGTAATCCGGACGCGGGATGGCCGGATCGGAGAGCAGGGGCATCACCGCTTCCAGGCCGCGGCCGGTGATGAAGATCAGGCGGATGCCGGGGTGCTGGTCGACCAGCCGGTAGAGCCGATGGCGCGCGGCGGGATCGCCGGCGAGGAAGGTGCCATCCAGATCGGTGGCGAGGATCAGTTGCGGTGCCGGCGGGGCCGGCGGTGTACGGGTTGGAGTGAGGGAGGTCGGTGTCGAAACAGTCAATGCACTTCCTTATCGGAGTCAGAGGGGAGGGGGGAATCGGAATCCGGCGGCGCGGTGTCGGTCTCGGGCATCAGCTCCAGCGCCGACGGCGTGGTGCGCAGCATCAGCCGGAACCCGACCGGATGCGTGCGCAGGCGCTGGAAGCTGAGCAGGCGCGCGGTGGTGAACAGCGCAAGCAGCATCAGCACCACCGCGAAGTACAGCGGCAGTGCCGGCGCACCGAAACGCTGCATGGCTGCACCGGCCAGCGCGGGGCCGAGCGCCGCGCCGACACCATGCACCAGCAGCAGGCTGGAGCAGCCGGACAGCAGGTCCTCGCGCGGCAGGTAATCCAGCATGTGCGCGACCGCGAAGGGATACAGCGCGAAGGCCAGCCCGCCGTAGAAGAAGAACAGCCCGAACAGCAGATGGGTCTGCAGCTGGATCATCGGCAAGGAGGCCACCACGGCGATTCCGGCCGCGGCCAGGCTCAGTGCGACCAGTCCGCTGCGGCGGTCATGTCCATCGCTGATGTGGCCCAAGGGCCATTGCAGCAAGGCACCCCCGGCGATGGCGGTGAGCATGAACAGAGCGACGCCGTTGCCATCCAGGCCGACCTCGCCGGCGTAGACCGGCAGCAGGCCCCAGAACGCGCCCATCGCCAGGCCGGAGAGGCCGGCGGCAACCGTCGCCACCGGTGCCATCGCATACAGCCGCGCCAGCTTCAGGCGCGGCACCGAGGGAATTTCCGGCGGGCGCAGGCGCGTAGCGGTGACCGGCAATACCGCCGCGCAGACCAGGATCGCAGTGAGCATGAACATCGATGTCGCGCCGGCGTCGCCGAGCATCAGCAGCACCTGGCCGAGCGCCAGGGCCGAGAGGTTGACCACCATGTAAAGCGAGAAAGCGCGGCTGCGCAGGCGCGGGTCGGGCTCGGCGTTGAGCCAGCTCTCGATCACCGTGTAAAGGCCGACCAGTGCGATGCCGGTGAGGATGCGCAGCACGCCCCAACCCACGGGATTGATCCACAGAGGGTGCAGCAGCACCGCGATGGCGGCGAGGGCGGCAAAGAAGGCAAACGCACGGATATGGCCGATGCGGCCGATCAGCGAGGGGGCGAAGAAGGTGCCGATGAAAAAACCGGCGAAATAGCCGGACATCACCAACCCCAACGTACCGGCACCGAAGCCGGCCTCACCACCGCGCACCGCCAGCAGAGTGCCGAGCAGGCCGCTGCCGGTCAGCAACAGCGCCACGCCGGCGAGCAGGGCGGTCAACCGCAACATGCGTGCGTCCTTCGTGGGGAAGAAGGCGAACGAGTCACGTGACCGACCATAACACAGGGGGGATGAAGCCCTGGTTGCAGCGCTGCGGGTGCGCGTGCGCGCGTCGCGGTGGGGCTGGACGCATGGTTTGCGCTGGTCGTTCGCGCCCGTTAGGGTGGGGCCATGAATGTAGTCAAACTTCTTCCCTTGGCGGCTGCACTGGCGATCACCGCCTGCAGTGGCTCCAACGATACCGTCGGCCATGAAGTCTCCATGGCGCCGTCCGATGCCTTCATGGCTGCCGTCGCTGCGCATTGCGGCAAGGCGTTCGAAGGCCGCATCGCGGTCAACGAGCCGCGCACCGATGCACCCGATCCCTTCGAGGGCAAACGGCTGGTCATGCATGTGCGTGGCTGTGAGGATCCGGCACATGAGCTGCGGATTCCCTTCCATGTCGGCGACGACCACTCGCGCACCTGGGTGTTGAGCCGCACCGAAAATGGGCTGCGGCTCAAGCACGATCACCGCCACGAAGACGGCAGTCCGGATGCGGTCACGCTGTATGGCGGCGACAGCAAGCCGCCAGGCACCGCGCAACGTCAGTCATTCCCGGTGGATTCGGACTCGGTGGCGATGTTCCGCAAGGCCGACATGCTCGCCTCGGTGCAGAACACGTGGGCGATGGAGGTCGAGCCGGACCAGCGTTTCGTCTACGAATTGACCCGTCCCGGCGGGCGCCACTTCCAAGTGGTGTTCGATCTGAGCAAGCCGGTGGCCTTGCCGCCGGCGCCGTGGGGCAGCGAGACCCCTGCGCCGTAATTCCGTCCGGTAGCACCGGAGCCTGTTCTCCGGCGCCGTGAGGGGAGGGTGCCGACCAACGGTCGGCACCACCGCGAGGGGGCGTTCAGCGCGCGCCGAAGCGGGCGCGGCAGCCGCCGCTGACCCACAGGCTGCCGTTGCTGTAGCCCCAGCTGCGGCCTTCCACGCACGCCGTGCCGGACAGTTGCTGGACCAGTGCCGGACGTCCCTGGCGGTCGTCCCAGGCGCAGGTCTGCTGGCGCTTGTCGTTGCTGCTGCAGGTCACGCTGTAATTGCTGTTGCCGCCGCCACCGCCCCAGTTGCCGCCGCTGTTGCCGCGTGCTTCCGCGAACTCGCCGCGGCAGCCGCGGTTGACCCAGACCGCACCATTGCGCACGCCCCAGGTCTGGCCCTCGACACAGGCCGTACCGGAGATCTGGCGGACCAGGGTCGCATTGCGCCAGCCGGTGTTGCAGCTCCGTTCGCGGTTGTCCTGGCTCTCGCAGCGGATCGTCGCGCCGGTGCCACCGCCGCCGCCGCCCCAGTTGCCGCCGTTGCCGCGGCCCTCGACGAACTCGGCGCGGCAGCCGCCGCTGACCCACACCGTCCCGTTGCGCGAGCCCCAGTTGCGGCCCTCGGTACAGGTGGTGCCGGAGATCTGGCGCGACAGCCGGGCGCTGCGCCAGCCGGTGTTGCAGACCCGCTCGCGGTTGTCCTGGCTTTCGCAGCGGACCGTGCCGCTGTTGCCCGGGCCGTTGCCGCCGCCATTCCAGCCGCCCCCGCTGCCATTGCCGCGCAGCGACGTGGCAATGTCCTGCTTGATCCGCGAGAAGTTCCAGCCCGAATTGACCTGGGCCAGGTAGAAGCGCAGCTGGTCGTCCGGAATCCTGCGGCCATTGGACTGGTCGGCGTATTCCTGGGTGATGACCCGGCTGCGGTCGCTGCTGGACAGCTGCGACAGGTTTTCCGGGGCGTAGGCGCGGGTGCTCATCTGGGCCTGGGCGGCCGGGGCGGTACAGGCCAGTGCGGCGGCCAGGCAGGCAACGGTCAGACGTCTGTTCATGGCGGCATCCCTTGCGGTCGTTGGTGCGCGGACTATAGGAAGAGTCGGGGTTCAAAAGGCGTGATGCCGCCCGGACGGGCCATCCGGGGCCCCCGGGCCGGGACATGGCGCAGGGGATTTGCCCCGGCCGGGCCGACGCCGCAGAATAAAGGGCTGTCCGGCGCAACCTGGTGCCGGCATTCTCCTGCGGAGCTTTACCCCCATGCGTACCCACTTCTGTGGCCTGGTCGACGAGACCCTGATTGGCCAAACCGTTACCCTCGCCGGCTGGACCGACGTCGCCCGCAACCAGGGCGGCGTGTGCTTCATCGATCTGCGCGATCATGAAGGCATCGTGCAGGTGACGGTGGAAGTCGACAACGCGGCCGTGTTCGCCGTGGCCGCCAGCCTGGGCTACGAGGACGTGCTGCAGGTGGAAGGCGTGGTGCGCGCGCGCCATGCAGCCAACGACAAGCTCCGCACCGGCAAGGTGGAAGTGATCGCCACGGCCATCACCATCCTCAACAAGGCCGAGCCGCTGCCGTTCCACGCGCACGAGAACCCGGGCGAGGAAACCCGCCTGAAGTACCGTTACCTGGACCTGCGCCGCCCGGAAATGCAGCGCATGCAGCGCACCCGCATCAAGCTGGTGCAGGCCCTGCGCCGCCACCTGGACGCCACCGGCTTCCAGGACATCGAAACCCCGATCCTGACCAAGGCCACCCCGGAAGGCGCCCGCGACTTCCTGGTGCCGGCGCGCATGCACCCGGGCGAGTTCTACGCCCTGCCGCAGAGCCCGCAGCTGTTCAAGCAGATCCTGATGGTGGCCGGCTTCGACCGCTACTACCAGATCGCGCGCTGCTTCCGCGACGAGGCCCTGCGCGCCGACCGCCAGCTGGAGTTCACCCAGCTGGACATGGAGTTCGCCTTCGTGCGCGAGCAGGATGTGCAGGACTTCGTCGAGAACATGATCCGCGCCATCTTCAAGGAAGTGGTGGACGTGGAACTGGCCGCCAGCTTCCCGCGCATGACCTGGGCCGAGGCGATGCGTCGCTATGGCTCGGACAAGCCGGACCTGCGCATCGCGCTGGAGCTGGTGGACGTGGCCGAGCTGGTCAAGACCAGCGAGTTCCCGGTGTTCACCGCCGCCGCCAACGATGCCGATGGCCGCGTGGCTGCGCTGCGCGTTCCGGGCGGTGCCAGCCTGTCGCGCAAGCAGATCGACGAATACGCCGCGCATGCCGCCAAGTACGGCGCCAAGGGCCTGGCCTACATCAAGATCAGCGACAGTGGTGAAGTCAGCTCGCCGATCGCCAAATTCTTCAGCGAAGAGGCCTTCGCCGCGCTGGTCGCCCACGTCGGTGCCGGCAACGGCGACATCGTGTTCTTCGGCGCCGGTGGCTACAACAAGGTCTCCGACTTCATGGGCGCCCTGCGCCTGAAGGCCGGCAAGGACTTCAACCTGGTCACCGCCGGCTGGGCACCGCTGTGGGTCACCGACTTCCCGATGTTCGAATACGACGACGAAGCCCAGCGCTACGTCGCCCTGCATCATCCCTTCACCGCACCGGCGGTGGACGACATCGCCGACCTGCGCGCCAACGCCAAAACCGCCGTGTCGCGCGGCTATGACATGGTGCTCAACGGCAACGAGATCGGCGGTGGCTCGATCCGTATCCACCGTTCGGACATGCAGAGCGCGGTGTTCGAGCTGCTGGGCATCGGCGCCGAAGAGGCCGAGGGCAAGTTCGGCTTCCTGCTCGATGCGCTGCGTTTCGGCGCGCCGCCGCACGGCGGCATCGCGTTCGGCATCGACCGTATCGCCGCGCTGATGGCCGGTACCGAATCGATCCGCGACGTCATCCCGTTCCCGAAGACCACCGGCGCGCAGTGCCTGATGACCGGCGCGCCGTCGCCGATCCCGGACGAGCAGCTGGCCGAAGTGCACGTGCAGGTCCGCCCGCGCGCCGTCAAGGAATAAGCCGGGACGCGCCGGCCCCTGGTCGGCGTCGACACGTGGCAGGTACCGACCGGTGGTCGGTGCCTGCTGCGGATCCTGGCCCGCCATGATCGACAGGTTCGCGGGTCGTGGGGCGCCATCGCCGCCACGTTCAGGTAAATTGGCGGTTCTCGCCGATGCCGATGCTCCCGCCGTGACCCCAGGCCGCTACACCATCCGCCGCGCCACCCCGGACGACGCCCAGACCCTGTCGGTGCTGGCCACGCGCACGTTCGTGGAAACCTTCGGCCATCTGTACCCGGCGGAGGACCTGCAGGCCTTCCTCGATGAGGCTTACCCGGCGCAGCGCCAGCGCATCATTCTTGAACACCCCGATTACGCGGTCTGGCTGCTGGAGCTGGACGGTGTTGCCGTGGGCCATGCCGCCGCCGGTCCCTGTGGCCTGCCGCATGCCGAGGTGCAGCCCGGCGATGGCGAGCTCAAGCGCCTGTACCTGATCAAGGACCAGCAGAGCTGTGGCTGGGGCAGCCGACTGTTCGAAACCGCGCTGGCCTGGCTGGAACGCGAGGGACCGCGCACGCTGTGGCTGGGCGTGTGGTCGGAGAACTTCGGCGCGCAGCGTTTCTACGCCCGCTACGGCTTCAGCAAGGTCGGTACCTATGAGTTCCCGGTTGGCAAGGTGCTCGACCTGGAGTTCATCCTGCGCCGCCCGCCCACGGCGGCCTGAGCGTGACACTTTCACGGCCTGCAGCGGCTTCACCTGCCGTTGTCCGGTCCATTCGTCTAATGACGCTGTTTCCTTCTGCAGGCGCCCCGCCCATCGGGCTAGGCTGACACCATGAATCCCCCTGTTTTATTGCTGCACGGCATCTGGAACGCACGCGCCTGGGTCGGCCCCCTGGCCTGGCGCCTGCGCGCCCGTGGCTTCGCCGTGGACACCTTCGGCTATTCGAGCGTGTTCGGTGGCCCGGACGTGGCCGTGCCCCAGCTGCTGGAGCGGCTCCAGGGCAGTGGCCCGATTTCCCTGGTCGGCCACAGCCTGGGCGGGCTGGTCGCGCTGGAGGCCCTGCGGCGGGCGCCCGACCTGCCGGTGTCGCGGGTGGTCTGCCTGGGTTCGCCGCTGCGCGGCAGCGTGACCGCGCGCTCGTTGAGCGATCACGGCTGGTCGCTGGCGCTCGGCCGCAGCTCGGAACTGCTGCTGGATGGCCTGCCGGCGTGGGAGGGCAGGGCGCAGGTCGGGCTGATCGCCGGCTCGGTTCCGCACGGGCTGGGCAGCCTGCTCGGCGCCTGTGGCGATGCCTCCGATGGCACCGTGGCGCTGGATGAGACGCAGTTGCCGGGCCTGGCCGACCACTGCGTGATCCCGGCCAGCCACAGCGGGCTGGTGTTCTCGCCGGATGCCGCGCGCCAGACCGCCGCGTTCCTGCGCGATGGCCGGTTCCGGCGTGATGATGCGGCCCACGCCGCCTGAGCGGGCTGGGCAGTGACACGGGCCGGCCGGCGGATCAGGTAGAATTCGCGCCCTGTTCCTGACAGAAACACGAGAGTCACCCCATGGGTAGAGGCCCCTCCATCGAGAACCGCAAAAACGCGTCTGACGCGAAGCGCGGCAAGATTTTCACCAAGATCATCCGCGAGATCGGCGTAGCCGCGCGCGGCGGTGGAGGCGACCCCAACAACAACCCGCGCCTGCGCGTGGCCATGGACAAGGGTCTGTCCTCGAACATGTCCAAGGACGTGATCGAGCGCGCCATCAAGAAGGCGACCGGTGAGCTGGAAGGCGTCGAGTACGAAGAGATCCGCTACGAGGGCTATGCCCCCGGTGGCGTGGCCGTGATCGTGGACTGCCTGACCGACAACCGCGTGCGCACCGTGGCCGATGTCCGCCATGCGTTCAGCAAGTGCGGCGGCAACATGGGCACGGAAGGCTCGGTGTCGTTCATGTTCAAGCGCCTGGGCGTGCTGCACTTCGCCGCCGGTGCGGACGAAGAAGCCGTCACCGAAGCGGCGATCGACGCCGGCGCGGACGACATCGTGGTCTACCCGGAAGACGGGGCGATCGACGTGGTCACCGCCGCCGACAGCTACCACGCGGTCAAGGATGCGATGGCAGCCGCCGGGTTCACGCCCGACCACGCCGAAATCACCTACCGCGCCGACAACGACATCAAGGTCGAGGGCGACACCGCCCTGCAGGTCAAGAAGCTGCTGGACATGCTCGAAGACCTGGACGACGTGCAGGACGTGTTCTCCAACGCCGACCTCGGCGCGGACGCCTACGCCTGAGCGGGCGCTTCACCGGTCGCTTTGCGCGACCGGTGAGCGGACAATGCGGACCATGATGACCCCAGGCGTTCCCCGTTATCCCCGCCGCATGTGTCCCTCCCGGGCCGCGGGCGGCCGTGTGCGTGCCGCATGACGCGCATTCTTGGCATCGACCCCGGTTCGCAGCGCACCGGGGTGGGCATCATTGATGTGGACGCCGCCGGCAAGGTGGTGCACGTGCATCATCTGCCGCTGGTCCTGCTGGGCGCCGACGACTTCCCGCAGCGGATGAAGCTGCTGGTGGTCGGCCTGACCGCCCTGGTCGAGGAATACCGCCCCGACGAAGTGGCCATCGAAAAGGTGTTCATGGCGCGCAATCCGGATTCGGCCCTGAAACTGGGCCAGGCGCGCGGCGCGGCGATCTCGGCCGTAGTGATGCGCGACCTGCCGGTCAGCGAGTACGCCGCCACCGAGATCAAGCTGGCCGTGGTCGGCCGCGGTGGCGCGGAAAAACAACAGGTCCAACACATGGTCGGGCTCATGCTCAACCTGAAAACCAAGCTGCAGGCCGACGCTGCCGATGCGTTGGCCGTGGCCATCACCCACGCCCATGTCCGGGCCACGGCGCTGCGCCTGGGCGTCAATGCGCGCCAGGCCTGGAGCCGGAAATGAGGAACACTGCATGATTGGTCGTCTGCGCGGGATCGTGGCCTACAAGGCGCCGCCGTGGCTCATGGTCGACGTCAATGGCGTCGGTTACGAACTGGAGGCGCCGATGAGCACCTTCTACGACCTGCCCGAGCTGGGCCGCGAGGTCACCCTGTTCACCCATTACGCGCAGAAGGAAGACAGCGTGTCGCTGTACGGCTTCCTGCGCGAGGGCGAGCGCCGCCTGTTCCGCGATGTGCAGAAGGTCAGCGGGATCGGCGCCAAGATCGCGCTGGCGGTGCTGTCCGGCGTGAGCGTGGACGAATTCGCCCGCATGCTGCAGGCCGGTGACATCACCGCGCTGACCCGCATCCCGGGCATCGGCAAGAAGACCGCCGAGCGCATGGTGCTGGAACTGCGCGACCGCGCGGCCCATTTCGGCGGTGGCGGTGCGCCGATCGCCGGCGCCGCCCCGGCGACCGATCCGGTCTCCGAGGCGACCGTGGCCCTGCAGCAGCTGGGCTACAAGCCGACCGAGGCCGCACGCATGGCGCGTGACGCCAATGCCGAGGGTGACGACGTCGCCACCGTCATCCGCAAGGCCCTGCAGGCCGCGCTGCGCTGAGCCGCGCGCCTGTCTTTCCCTAGCCAACGACACCAACGACCGCGTCCGCCCGGAGCCCCATGTCCACCACTTCCCCCCAGCACAGCGACGGCCAGGCCCCGCACGGCCACGCGCCGGCGGCCGGCGGCATGGCGCTGATGATCGGCGCCATCGGCGTGGTGTTCGGCGATATCGGCACCAGCCCGCTGTACACGCTGAAAGAGGCCTTTTCTCCGCACTACGGCCTCAACAGCGACCATGACACCGTCCTGGGCGTGCTGTCGCTGGCGTTCTGGGCGCTGAACATCGTGGTCACGCTCAAGTACGTCACCATCATCATGCGCGCCGACAACGAGGGCGAGGGCGGGATCATGGCGCTGATGGCGCTGACCCAGCGCACTCTGCGGCACGGCTCGCGCTCGGCCTACGTGGTGGGCATCCTGGGCATCTTCGGGGCCTCGCTGTTCTTCGGCGACGGGGTGATCACCCCGGCCATCTCGGTGCTGGGTGCGGTCGAAGGCCTGGAGGTCGCCGCGCCCGGGCTGCATGCGTTCATCGTGCCGATCACGGTGGTGGTGCTGCTGGCGGTGTTCGCGGTGCAGCGCTTTGGCACCGAGAAGATCGGCAAACTGTTCGGGCCGATCACCTCGATCTGGTTCATCTCGCTGGCCGCGATCGGCATCTGGAACATCGTCGATGCGCCGGAAGTGCTCAAGGCCTTCAACCCGATGTGGGCGCTGCGCTTCTTCATGGAGCACGGCTGGCATGGCATCTTCATCCTCGGCGCGGTGGTGCTGGCCGTCACCGGTGGCGAGGCGCTGTATGCGGACATGGGCCATTTCGGCGCCAAGCCGATCCGCCATGCCTGGTACTTCTTCGTGCTGCCGTGCCTGGTGCTGAACTATCTGGGGCAGGGCGCGCTGGTGCTCAACAACCCCGAGGCGGTGAAGAACCCGTTCTTCGAAGCGGTGCCCGACTGGGCGCTGTACCCGATGATCATCCTGGCCACCATGGCCGCGGTGATCGCCTCGCAGTCGGTGATCACCGGCGCCTTCTCGGTCTCGCGCCAGGCCATGCAGCTGGGCTACATCCCGCGCATGCGCATCACCCATACCTCGCACGACACCATCGGCCAGATCTACATCCCGGGCATCAACTGGGGCATCGCGGTCATGGTGATCGGGCTGGTGCTGGCCTTCCGCAGCTCGTCCAACCTGGCGGTGGCCTACGGCATCTCGGTGTCGGCGACCATGCTGATCGATACCCTGCTGCTGGCCCTGGTGGCCCGCGCGCTGTGGCCGACCTCGCGCTACTGGATCATCCCGCTGTGCGTGATTTTCTTCGTCATCGACCTGGGCTTCGTGATCGCCAACGGCGCCAAGCTGCTGCAGGGCGCGTGGTTCCCGGTGGTGCTGGGCATCGTACTGTTCACCATGATGCGCACCTGGCGGCGTGGGCGCGAGCTGCTGCGCGATGAGATCCGCAAGGACGGCATCCGCATCGACACCTTCCTGCCGGGCCTGATGCTGGCCCCGCCGGTGCGGGTGCCGGGCACCGCCGTGTTCCTGACCGCCGACCCCTCGGTGGCCCCGCATGCGCTGATGCACAACCTCAAGCACAACAAGGTGCTGCACGAGCGCAACGTGTTCCTGCACGTGGTGACGCTGCCGGTGCCGTACGCGCCCTCGGGCCAGCGCCTGAAGATCGAATCGGTGGGCGATGAGTTCTACCGGATCTACGTGCGCTTCGGCTTCATGGAGACCCCGGACGTGCCGCTGGCGCTGATGCGCTCGTGCGACCACGGCGGGATCTACTTCGACCCGATGGACACCACGTTCTTCGCCAGCCGCGAGACCATCGTGGCCACCGCCAACCGCGGCATGCCGATCTGGCGCGACAAGCTGTTCGCGCTGATGCACCGGAACGCGGCCCCGGCGACCGGATTCTTCCGGATTCCGGGTAACCGGCTGGTCGAACTCGGGGCGCAGGTGGAGATCTGACCGGACGGCCGACCAACGGTCGGCCGCTACCCCACGGGTTGCGATGCAACCCGTGGGCCCCGGCGGCATTCCCCCTTATCCCCGCGCCTTCGGCGCGCCCCCTTGAGCGACAAGGGGGCTCTTCCTCCGATGCGATCCCGGTAGTGCCCGCCGCTGGCCGGCTCCTCATGGCATCTGCATCGCGCGGCGCCGGCCAGCGGCCGGCACTACCGGACGCGGATCGCGCTGCTTTTGCCGCATAATTGCCGAATGACCGACGACCGCATCATCGCCGCCGGTGCCACCCGCGAAGACGAGGGCACCGACGCCAGCATCCGCCCCAAGCGCATGGCCGATTACCTGGGCCAGGCGCCGGTGCGCGAGCAGCTGTCGATCTACATCGAGGCGACCAAGGCCCGTGGCGACGCGCTCGACCACGTGCTGATCTTCGGGCCGCCGGGCCTGGGCAAGACCACCCTGAGCCATGTGATCGCCAACGAGCTGGGGGTCGCGTTGCGCGTCACCTCCGGCCCGGTGATCGAAAAAGCCGGTGACCTGGCCGCGTTGCTGACCAATCTGCAGCCGCACGACGTGCTGTTCATCGATGAGATCCACCGCCTCTCGCCGGTCGTGGAAGAAGTGCTGTATCCGGCGATGGAAGATTTCCAGATCGACATCATGATCGGCGAGGGCCCCGCGGCCCGCTCGATCAAGATCGATCTGCCGCCGTTCACCCTGATCGGCGCGACCACCCGTGCAGGCCTGCTGACCGCGCCGCTGCGCGACCGCTTCGGGATCGTGCACCGGCTGGAGTTCTATACGCCCGAAGAACTGACGAAGATCGTCCGGCGCTCGGCCAGCATCCTCAACATCGACTGCACCGCCGAAGGCGCGGCCGAGATCGCACGGCGTTCGCGCGGTACCCCGCGTATCGCCAACCGGCTGCTGCGCCGCGTGCGCGACTTCGCCCAGGTGAAGGCCGCCGGCCACATCGACCAGGAGGTCGCCCAGGCCGCGATGCAGATGCTCAAGGTGGACCCGGAAGGCTTCGACGAGCTGGATCGGCGCCTGCTGCGGACCATGGTCGACTACTTCGACGGTGGCCCGGTCGGCATCGAATCGCTGGCCGCCGCCCTGTCCGAAGAACGCGGCACGCTGGAAGACGTGGTCGAGCCGTACCTGATCCAGCAGGGGTTCCTGATCCGGACCGCGCGGGGCCGCATGTGCACGCACAAGGCCTACCGGCACATGGGCCTGAAGCCGAAAAACCCGCCGGCCGACCTGTTCGCGGAGGTCCCGGATGTCGGTTGATCCCCGGGTTGAGCCGCGATTCAGTTGGCCGACACGCATTTACTGGGAAGATACCGACGCTGGCGGGGTCGTGTACCACGCCCGCTACGTGGCCTTCATGGAACGGGCGCGCACGGAATGGATGCGTGCACTGGGGTATGGTCAGGAGCGCATGCGCTGCGACCACGGCCTGGTGTTCGCGGTGCGCAGCATGACCATGGATTTCCTCAAGCCGGCGCGCCTGGATGACGCGCTGGATGTCACCGCCACGCTGGTGCAGTGCAAGCGCGCCAGCATGGTGTTCGCCCAGGCCGTGTGCCGGGGCGACCAGACATTGCTGACCGCGCAGGTGAAGATCGCCGCGCTCGATGCAACCACCTTCAAGCCGCGTGGCATGGACGATGCACTGCATGCCGCGCTGAAACACCTCGAATTTCCAGAATCCGCACACTGAGGAACAACGGATGATCGCAATGCTCCTGGCCCTGCAGGCCACGGTGACCGAAGCGCTGCCGCAGGAAGTCACCAGCGCCGCGGCGCAGACTGTCGCCCAAGCCGCGCATGGCGGTGGCATCAATTACCTGGACCTGATGATCAAGGCCAGCATCCCGGTGAAGATCATCGTGCTGCTGCTGTTGGCCGGCTCGTTTATCAGCTGGGTGATCATCTTCCGCAAGGCGCGCGTGTTCAATGCCGCCAACCGTGAGGCCGACGAGTTCGAAAGCCGCTTCTGGTCCGGTGCGGACCTGGGCAAGCTGTACAGCTCGGCGACCGACCGCAACCGCAAGGTCGGCGGCCTGGAAGCGATCTTCGAAGCCGGTTTCCGCGAGTTCACCCGCCTGCGCGACAAGCGTCGCCTGGATGGCCGGGCCCAGCTCGAGGGCGCCCAGCGCGCCATGCGCACCACCTATACGCGTGAAGTGGACCAGATGGAGCGCAGCCTGGAGCTGCTGGCCAACATCGGCTCGACCGCCCCGTACGTGGGCCTGGTCGGTACCGTGTTCGGCATCATGGTGACCATGCACGACATGATCAACAGCGGTGAGCAGGCCGGCATCGCCTCGGTTGCCCCGGGTATCTCCGAAGCCCTGTTCGCCACCGCGATCGGCCTGTTCGTGGCGATCCCGGCCGTGTGGGCCTACAACCGCTTCACCACCCGCGTGGAGCGCATGTCGGTGCGCTTTGAAACCTTCGCAGAAGAGTTCAGCTCGATCCTGCAGCGCCAGACCGCGGGCGACGAGTAAGCGCCCAGCACAGGAGTCCTGCCATGACCGCAGCCATTGGCCGCCGCAAGCGCCGAAAGCTCAAATCCGAAATCAACGTCGTGCCGTATATCGACGTCATGCTGGTGCTGCTCATCATCTTCATGGTGACCGCGCCGCTGCTCACGCTGAGCTTTGAAGTGGATCTGCCGACCTCCCAGGCCAAGGCGCTGGAGAGCAAGCAGGATCCGGTCGTTGTGTCCGTCCGCCTGGATGGCCAGCTCAGCCTGAAGCTGCCCGAGGCCAAGGACCCGGAGCCGATGGATGCGGCCCGCCTGCAGGCCCAGCTGTCCGCGCTTTCCTCGCAGGACAAGAACCTGCGCGTGATCGTCGCCGCCGACCGGGCCGTGGCCTATGAAAAGGTGGTCGCGGCCATGGACGTGATCAAGCGCGCCAACGTGGAAAAGGTGGGCCTGGCGACCGATGCACACTGAAGCCCTGCCACCGCAGCGCGCACGGGATGAGGAGTGGGGCCTGCCGATCGCGCTGGCGCTCGGCGTCCATCTGCTGCTGGCACTGATCTTCATCGCCGCCTGGTTGTGGTCGCCGCAGCGCACCACCGAAGCGGCCGCCGGCGATCCGGCCATCGAAGCCAGCCTGCAGTTGTCCGCGTCCGAAGCCTCGGCCGCGCGCCAGGCCCTGCGCGCCTCCGAATCGCTGCCGGACCTGCCCGAGCCGGTTGCCGAGCCCGAGCCGATTCCGGAAGACACCGTGCCGCCGCCGCAGCCGTTGCCCGAGCCGCGCCCGCAGGACGCGCCCACCCCGCAGCAGTCGCAGGCGCAGGAGCGCATCGCCCAGCCCGACACGGTCGACCAGGAAGCGGTCAACGCACTGGCGATCTCGGCTGAAAAGGCCAAGCAGGAGCAGGAAGCCAAGCGCCGCCAGGAACAGATCGACCTGACCGAGCGCAAGCGCCAGGAACAGGCCGAGCAGAAGCTGCGCCTGGCCAAGCAGCAGGAAGAGGCGGAAAAGAAGAAGCTGGCCGAGCAGGAACAGAAGGCCAACGACGCCAAGGCCGACGCCGAACGCGACAAGAAGCTGGCCGAAATCCGCCGCAAGCGGGCCCAGGCCGAGAACGAAGCCAAACTGGCCGAGCAGAAGCTGCGCCAGGTCACCGCCGCGCGGGCCGCCAATGCCTCGGCCTCGACTGCCGGTGCCACCGGTGCGGCCAAGCCGGCGGCCGGGGCAGGGGGCACCAGCGACGACCTCAGCGCCAAGTACGCCGCCGCGATCCAGCAGAAGGTCTCCGCCCAGTGGACCCGTCCGGACTCGGTCCCGTTGGGCCAGCGCTGCCAGGTCTCGATCACCCAGATCCCCGGCGGGCAGGTCATCCAGGCCAAGGTCAGCGGCAACTGCCCGTTCGACGAGGCCGGCCGCCGCTCGATCGAGGCCGCCGTGCTGAACGCCCAGCCGTTGCCGTACCGCGGTTTCGAGTCGGTGTTCGCACGCACGATCAATTTCACCTTCACCGCCCAGGATTGATCCCGGGCGGTGCCCTGTCGTTAACGGCTCGTGAGATTTGTGCGCCCGGTGACTCGGAATTCACACGGCCTTGGTTCATGATTGCGAAACTGTTCACCGCCGTCCTGTTATCCCTCGTTCTGGTTTCTCCCCTATTGAGCGCTCCATGAAAAAGATGCCTCGCTGGTTTGCCGTTGTTGCGGCCCTGTTGTTGCCCTTTGCTGCCATGGCGCAGCAGAAGGGGCTGGATATCGACATCATCGGCGGCAACGCCTCCGCCACCCCGATCACGGTCGTCCCGATGCCCTACCAGGGTTCGGCAGGTGCGCCCCAGACCGACGTCGCCGCGGTCGTGCGCGCCGATCTGGACCGTTCGGGCCAGTTCCGCAACCTGCCTGAAGCGCAGATCGTCGAAAAGCCGACCCGCGGCAGCGAGATCCAGTTCGCTACCTGGCGGGCGCTGAAGCAGAACTACATTGTGGTCGGCCGCGTCATGGACGCCGGCGCCGGCGCCTATCGCGTCGAGTACGAGCTGTACGACGTGCCCAAGGGCGAGCGCCTGCTCGGCCTGGCGATGACCGCCCGTGGCAACGCCATGCGCGATGTCGCCCACCAGATGGCCGATGCCATCTATGAAAAGATCACCGGCGTGCGCGGCGCCTTCTGGACCCGCATCGCCTATGTCACCGCCAGCGGCAAGGGCGATGCCATGCGCTATGCGCTGATGGTGGCCGATTCGGACGGCTTCAATCCGCAGACCATCGTGCGCTCGGCCGAGCCGCTGCTCTCGCCCAGCTGGAGCCCGGACGGCAACAAGCTGGCCTACGTGAGCTTCGAGCGCGGCAACTCGGCGATCTACATCCAGAACATCTCCAGCGGCGCCCGTGAGCTGGTCACCAGCTTCCGCGGCATCAACAGCGCCCCGTCGTTCTCCCCGGACGGCCGTCGCTTGGCCCTGTCGCTGTCGCGCAGTGGCAATCCGGAGATTTACGTGATGGACCTGGGCAGCAAGCAGCTGACCCAGCTGACCAACCACTTCGCCATCGATACCGAGCCGACCTGGAGCCCGGACGGCAGCAGCGTCTACTTCACCTCCGACCGTGGCGGCCGCCCGCAGATCTACCAGGTGGCCTCCAGCGGCGGCAGCGCCTCGCGCGTGACCTTCCAGGGCAACTACAACGCCACCCCGAGCCTGTCCTACGACGGCAAGAAGCTGGTGGTCGCCCAGGGCAGCGGCAACACCTACAAGATCGCGATGATGGACAGCAGCACGGGCTCGGCCCGCTGGAACACGCTGTCGCCGGGGTCGCTGGATGAATCGCCGAGCTTTGCGCCCAACGCGAGCATGGTGTTGTACGCCGCCCGCGAGGGTGGTCGTGGAGTGTTGTACGCCGTTTCGGCCGATGCGCGCGTGCGCCAGCGGCTGGTTCTGGCTGACGGTGATGTTCGTGAGCCTTCTTGGTCGCCATACCGTACAAAGCGCTAACAGAGTGTTAAGATTTCGCCGTATTCATCCCTCATCCGGCTTTAGGAGCCTCAAAGGTATCGCCATGAACAAGACCACCCGCGTTCTGCTTGTCTCCCTGTTGTCCGTGGCCGCCCTGGCCGGTTGTTCCAAGAAGGTCAAGGAAGTGCCGGCTGCCCCGGTTGATACCGGCAGCACCACCGCTCCGACCGGCCCGTCGACCTCGGGCCTGTACGGTCCGGGTGATCTGGATACCGATTCCTGCCTGCGCCAGCGCGTGGTGTACTTCGACCTGGACAAGGAAGAAGTGAAGCCGGAGTTCCAGGCCATCATGGCGTGCCACGCCAAGTACCTGCGTGACCGTCCGTCCTCGCGCATGACCCTGCAGGGCCACACCGATGAGCGCGGTTCGCGCGCTTACAACCAGGCCCTGGGCGAGCGTCGTGGCAACGGCGTGTCCTCGGCACTGCAGGCCAATGGTGGCTCGGCTTCGCAGCTGACCGTCGTGTCCTACGGTGAAGAGCGTCCGGTCTGCACCGAGTCGGGCGAGTCCTGCTGGTCGCAGAACCGTCGCGTCGAGATCGTGTACACGGCTCAGTAATAGATGCGCTTTCGATTTCTATCGATGATCGTTGCGGCAGCCCTCGTGGCTGCCGCACCGGCCAATGCGCAGCGCCAGAGTCTGGCCGACCGCGTCGGCGCGCTTGAGCAGCAGGCGAACAACAACCAGTCCAACATGGACATGCTCAATCAGCTGAATCAGCTGCGTACCCAGTTGCAGGCCCTGCAGTCGCAGGTCGAGCAGCTGCAGCACGACAATGAGCAGCTCAAGCAGTCCGCCAAGGACCAGTATCTGGACCTGGACAGCCGCCTGAACCGCCTGGAAGGTGGGGCCCCCGTGCTTCCCGCCGCCCCGGCCGCAGCCGCACCCGCTGCCTCCCCGAAACCGGCAACGGCCGCTTCCGAGCGGCCGCCCTCCGTGCACGGCGATGCCGGCAGCCTGGCTGCCAGTGGCGACGAGCGCACGGCCTACAATGTCGCCTTCGATTCGCTCAAGGCCGGCAAGTACGATGACTCGGCGCAGCTGTTCATGAGCTTCCTCGAGCTGTATCCCAACGGCGTCTATACCCCCAACGCGTTGTACTGGTTGGGCGAAAGCTATTACGCCACCCGCAATTTCCCGCTGGCTGAGGCGCAGTTCCGCGACCTCCTCTCGCGCTACCCGACCCATGACAAGGCGTCCGGTGGCCTGCTCAAGATCGGCCTCTCGCAGTATGGCGAAGGCAAGGTCGACCAGGCCCAGGCGACCCTCGAACAGGTCGTGTCCACGTATCCCGGCTCGGACGCCGCGCGCACCGCGCAGGACCGTCTGCAGTCGATCCGGCTGGGTCAGCAGATCCGCTGAACCCGCCCCGGGCCGCTGGAGCGGCCGGGCCCGGTATAATGTCTGATCGCCAACCGGGCGCTGCCCGGTCCTCCGTGCCGGGCCATGCCCGGCTGTTGTCGTTTCCGAAGCCGTCCCCCAAGAATCACCGCCATGACCACGACCCTGTCCGCTGCCGCCGCTCTCCCCAGTGAGATCGTGCAGTCCCCGCTGCCGCGACTGAAGATCACCGAGATCTTCCTGTCCCTGCAGGGCGAAGCCGATACCGCCGGTTGGCCGACCGTGTTCGTGCGCCTGACCGGCTGCCCGCTGCGCTGCACCTATTGCGATACCGCCTACGCCTTCCATGGCGGCACCTGGTGGGACATCGACGCGATCGTGGAAGAAGTGCTGGCCCAGGGCGTCCACCACGTCTGCGTGACCGGTGGCGAGCCGCTGGCGCAGAAGCGCTGCCTGGTGCTGCTGGAGAAGCTCTGCGACGCCGGCCTGGACGTCTCGCTGGAGACCTCCGGTGCGCTGGATGTCAGCGGCGTGGATCCGCGCGTCTCGCGGGTGGTCGACCTGAAAACCCCCGGCTCCGGCGAGATGGCCCGCAACCGCCTGGAGAATCTGCCGCTGCTGACCAGGCGCGACCAGATCAAGTTCGTCCTGTGCAGCCGCGAGGATTACGAATGGGCCCGCGGCATGGTCCGCGAGCACCGGCTCAACGAGCGCAGCATGGTGCTGTTCTCGCCGAGCAAGAGCGAGGTCAGCCCGCGCGAACTGGCCGACTGGATCGTCGCCGACCGCCTGCCGGTCCGCTTCCAGATGCAGCTGCACAAGCTGCTTTGGGACGACGAGCCCGGAAGGTAACTCCGTCTCGACGTACCCTGATGTACCCGGCGCGGGACAGCGTGCTGGTCCCCCGCAAACCACCGGAAACACCCCATGAAAAAAGCAGTCGTCCTCCTGTCCGGCGGCATGGACTCCGCCGCCGTCGTCGCCATGGCCCGCGAACAGGGCTTCGCCGTCCACGCCCTCAGCGTGCGCTACGGCCAGCGCCACACCTCCGAGCTCGATGCCGCCGCGGCGGTCGCCAGCGCGCTGGGCGTGGTCGCCCACAAGACCGTCAACATCGATCTGCGCAGCATCGGCGGTTCCGCGCTGACCGACGACATCGACGTCCCCGAAGCGGGCGGCGAGGGCATCCCGGTCACCTACGTGCCGGCGCGCAACACCATCATGTTGTCCGTCGCGCTGGGCTGGGCCGAAGTGCTGGGCGCCAATGACATCTTCTGCGGCGTCAATGCGGTGGATTACTCCGGTTACCCGGATTGCCGCCCCGAATTCATCCAGGCGTTCCAGGCGCTGGCCAACCTGGCCACCAAGGCGGGCGTGGAAGGTGCCGGCATCCAGGTCCACGCCCCGCTGCAGTTCCTGAGCAAGGCCGACATCGTGCGTGAAGGCGTCCGCCTGGGCGTGGATTTCGGCTTGACCGTGTCCTGCTACAACGCCGACGACCAGGGCCGCGCCTGTGGTCACTGCGACGCCTGCCGCCTGCGTGCGCAGGGGTTCACGGAGGCCGGCGTGCCGGACCCGACCCACTACGCGTGATGCCGGACGGGTACGCATGAGCGCCAAGATGCGTTAGAATGCGCACCCCCGGCGTCACGTCGGGGATGCAATGGGCCGTTAGCTCAGTTGGTAGAGCAGAAGACTTTTAATCTTTTGGTCGATGGTTCGAATCCATCACGGCCCACCACTGCATCAACAACTTAGGCGCCCGATGGGCGCCTTTTTTGTGTCTCCTGAAAACCTGTCGCTGGGCTGATGCGCGTCAGGGTGGCGAAGGACTTCCTCGTGGCCGTGGCGACCCGCGCGGACGCGTGGCCGGCGTGCCGGCGGGTTGCTCGCGCGCTGCGCCTCGATCCCACGGTGACGCTCGAGCACGACGAGTCCGCTGACCGTTGGCGCGCGTGTTTTGTGATCCATGACGCAGTGCGAGGCCTCTTGTGGCCGGAACGGAAGGTGTCTACCGCGCTGGCCGCAAAGTCCGCTCGATTGCGCAAGGGCGACTACCTGCGTGTCCGCCGGTCTTCCTACAGCACGCTACTGAACGCCCAGGAAAACGGCACGGCGAATTTCGCACCAGGCTCTTCTCAAGCTATGAGGCGTGACTCTTTTCAGTAGATTAGACGTCTGAGCAGACAGGCCTGGAAGACAGTGACAAGAGATGGAATGCAGCGACGGAGAATTCGCGAAGGTAAGCTGCGCCCCCCTGATGGACTCAGCTCCAGTGTTTGAAGAGTGGGTATATTCTGACAAGAATGCCGGCTTTATCTTGCATCGGCGACGCTGGATATGATCCACGATCAGTTACCCCCACATCTCGTTACCGGTGCTAGCGGTGGAGCTTGTCAATCGCGAAATGCCTGGTATTACTTGATCTTGGTAGAGAACTATTGGGCCTCTGTATGCAATGGCGAACGCTCGTGTTGTCTTTGCTATTCCCTCTGCTCTCAGCCTGCGGTTCGCAACCTCGAAGCGTGCCTCCACAGGTGTCACCAGCCGGCTTTACAGCCCTCACATCTTGGAAATCTGGCGGTTGGATCTATCTGGAAAACGAAACGTATGTTCCCGGTGCGATTGCTGTATCAAAAAAGCCGGTCATCACGAAATGCAGATCTGTGTCGCATGACATTAGGGTCGAACACTACGGCGCTTCCATCTCCGACCTTGAAAGCACATGCCTTAACGTCAGCTCTGCAGCCAGAGAGGCAGAGCATTGGTTTCCAGGGCGCAGCGCCAAGTATTCCATCATTGTCGTCCCGGAAGGGCACTCGATATACGTAAAGAGGCGTAGCCTCGTGATCAACTCGATTCACGTAACATTAGCGACAGCTGACTTCAGCGCGCGCAATAGATACGACGGTAACTTGGTGGATTTGGTCGCGCATGAGTCTTATCACGCGCTTGGCATCCTGGCGAATGACCCGCGGGGCGGAGATGAGTACACTGCCTACTACGCTGGGTTATGTGCACAGCTTGAGGTGATCGGATCAATTCCGGCATCCGCCTTACCCGGCGCCCCGTTGATGGACGGCGCGGACGAGGCGACGCGAAAATCCTCAGAGACTGCGTACTTGGTAAGACGCGAGGTTTTTCCTCTGCTGCATGACGGCTCCATCACTTCAGATAGTGACGGAGGCAGGATTTTGGCTAAACGTTGTCAGGAACTCAGGAGTGGCATTCATAACTCCGACGACTAGCTGCAGCCATGGATGCCTCACGCGTTGAAAAGTATCCGTACCTGTCCCGCATGCGGAAGAAATCAAACGCATGCGGAATGCAATTGCCCTGGGAACCTGCTTTGTGCCCTGATCCCTACCGTGAGCTTGCTGCTGCGGTAGTACGCCAGCATGCGGCGGGCGGAAGACACTCGGGTCGGCAAGTCGAACTGGCAGCGCGGGCTGCCGTTGACCGTGGCCAGGAAGGGCACTACGGAGCTGTATCACATCGCGTTGCGCGTTTCACCGAGGCGCAGCAGGGCAAGGACCGATGCCTGTCCATCGCCCGGACGTGCACGCTATACCTCCCGACCTTAAGCACGACATGCCGCCTCCCGGAGAACGCGTGCATGCCGGCGGTCGATCCGGAGCACCGCAATGGCACTGGTGATCGATGTCCTGCAGACCGCCGCCGTCTTTGCGACGGTGCTGTCCCTGTTTGGCGTGCTGCTGCGCGCTCGGCATTGGCACGCCGGCAGGTCGGACGGCCTGGCCGGTTCCACACCTGTGACCGACACCGACGCAGTGCCTCCCAAGCGTCGGTCAGGTGCGGGTGGGCATCCGCGCAACGGTGCGCAGCGAGCGCAACAGGCACATCGCCGAGACCAGGCAGGCCGCGATCACCGTCATCGACAACGGCAGGTGGAAAGTGCGGTGGCCGAACATGGCGAAGCCGAGGTGGATGAGGAACGTCGCGATGCCCAGCACCGCGCAGACCATCGCAAAGCCACGCGCCTTGCGGGTCTGCAGCAGCACGTGGCGGTAGCCGAGCAGTACCACGCCGACGGCCAGCAGGTTGAAGACCAGAAAGCCCTGCACGCCACCGGGCAGCAGGAACATCTCCCACTCACGCCAGAACGCGGCGTCGATCTGATGAAGGATCAGGGCGAGCAGGGTGGCGAAGTAGCTTCTTTCCATGGGACAGGCGATGCCGAAGGCTGCGGATCCTGCAGCGTGCACAGTGTAGCGGCGCTCCATCGTGTGCCTGCCTATGCGCCCGCTTCGCCGCGGTCCGGGCTCAATGCAGCGCGCTGTCGGCGCTGTCGGCGATGAGCGTATCGATCAGGCGCTGCGCGCGGGACCGTGCGCCTTCGCCACGACGCGGCGCGACCGGCAGGTCCGGGCGGATGCCGGCCACCTCGTCACTGCCATCGGCACGCAGGCGCACGCAGTTCGGAACGCGCAGGCGCAGATGCGAATGGGGTAGTTCAGGCATCGCCTGCGCACTCATGAAGCCGCAGCCGTACCCTCCGCTGTGCGTCCCGACGATGCGGGCGATGTGGTTGTCCTGCATCCGCGCTGCGAACATCTCGGCGGAGGACGCCGTCTTCGCATTGGTGAGTACATATACCGGGCCTTTCCAGGCGCTCCAGTGCTCGCGCACATCCTGTGACCAATCCAGGCGGTGCGCGATGAGGAAATCATCGAGGGTGTCCACGGCAGCGCTCGGCAACGGGCCGCCGGAGGTACCTGCAGGCACCAGGCGCCGGCATGTTGGGCCGTTCCAGTCGTGCTGCACCCGCCAGGCCCAGGACAGATCGCAGGCCGGCAGTGCCGCGGCCTGCCGCGACGCCTGGAATGCTTGCCGCTCTGTAGTGAGCAGCCTGCGCGCCACGGCGTTGGGGCGGTGATTGCGCAGTGCGTCGTCCAGCCGCGCGTATTGTTCGTCCAGATAGGGCTTCCCGGCCGGGGACTGGCTGACCTGGAGCACGGCCGAGGCAACCGGCCGCGGGGTGAACAGCCGCGCCAGCGTATCGCCACTGTCGTCGCCGCCCGGGTTGTCGCCGACGTCCACCAGCACGGCGTCCACCCCGTCCTGTTGGAAACGCCGCAGGCTGGCGGCGATCACCGCGACCCAGCCACGGGCCAGGGTGCCGCGCATGTCGTCGGTGGAGTCCGCATGCCGCAGTTGTGGCCACAGCGCGTGGCAGAGGCCCGGATAGCGCAGGGCATCGAACTCATGCAGGCGCAGCAGCCCGATCGTGTGCCCATCCGGCAGCGCGAGAATGCCGGCGCGCAGCACAGGATCGGCGTCGTCGTTGAGGGGGTGGTAACCGGCCAGCGTTTCCAGCGGCAGGCTGAAATCGTGCCGGCCTTCATCGGCCATGCCGAGCGCGGCACACCCTGCGCTCGCGCCCAGCGTGCGGGGGTCGACGACAGTGGGCGAGGCCGCGTCGGGCGCCTGTTCAAGCGGGTCGAGCAGGCTGAGGTGACCATCCTGGAACCCGGCCAGGAAAGTGCGCAGGGCTTGGCGCGCCTGCGTATCCGTACGTGCTTCAGCGAGCGCACGCCGCGCCGCGGCATCCAGTGCGGGAAGGTCCACGCCGCTTTGTGGCGAGGCGGCCCATGCCAGATGCGCGTAGTCCTGCTCCAAGGCGCGCTTGAGCGCCACATGGTCGCCCTGCCAGGCACTGCGATCGAATGCCGGCGCGGCAACGGATGCCCCCGGTGCGGCGACACCCAGCATCGCGAGCATGAATACAGTGCCCCTCATCCCTGCCATACAGCCTCCTTGCGACCCCGGCATGCCCGTACGGGGCAAGGGTGACGGGATCGTGTGTGCGATCGACTCCGGTCGATCGTAGCCAATGCGCGTGGCCGCCGGAAGCCCCGGTGTCGCATCACGCCACCGTCCCCACGACGCGCGCACGATCAGGCCATACCCGGCCACAGTGGGCCCACGATCCCACGGAGCGGTGTGATGAGTACCGTCCAATCCGGCCACGCGATACGCGAACTCAACCAGATCATCGGCATCGCGCGCGATGGCCACGACATCTACGCCAGAGCCGTCGCCGACGGGACGCAGGATCCGCAGTTGAACGCGTTGATGATGCGGATGGCCGCAGCGAAAATGCAGGTCATCGATGGGGTCACGCGGCTGGTGCGCGACGCCGGTGGCCATCCCGCACGCCACGGTACCTTGGCTGGCAGCCTCCGTGGCGGCTTCGGCAGGTTGGGTACCGTACTTGGGGATGCGGGCATCCAGTACGCCAGCGAGAGCCAGGCAGCTGAAGCGCGTCTGGTAAGGGCACTGGAAGTGGCCGCGCGCGATGGCGCACTGACGGCACATGCGCGACGAACGCTCAACGGCATGCTGCTGGAGACGCGGCTCGGTTGGGACGACATGCGCCAAGAGGTAGATGACCTGCGGGGCCGGGATGTGTAGTAACACACACCGAAATCCACACCGAAACCAACACCTTCAAAGAAGCACGCTCATGCGCAGCGTCGCGAATCGACAGCGTCGCGAATGAGCTTCGTAGTGAAGGATGCAAGAGAGTGAAGGGCGCTAGAAGTTGAAGGGTGCGAGGGCGCGCCGAGTGCGCCAGCTCGCCGCCTGCATGTGAGGGCTGCGCGGATGCGCAGCCCCACCATGCGGCAGACGAACTACTTCTGCTGCGGCTTGTTGCCCGCGTCAGGGGCGTTCTTGGTGTCCTGTTCCTGCTTCTGCTGCTTGGCTTGCGCGTCCTTGCGATCCTGTTCGGATTGCGGGCCTTTCTGCGCTGCAGCGGCATTCTTGACGTTGTTTTCGTTGTTCTGCATGTTGGACATGGTGTGACTCCAAGGCGACGTGATGTCGCAACCCCAGCGTGGACCTGGCGCTGTTACGCGGGGGTCGCACTGGGATGAGCATCGGGTCAGGGTCGTCTCATGTCGAAATGGAACACCACACGGAGGCAGTTGCCGAGGGCGTTCCGGGTCTACATCAGGGCTCTACCTTGGACGTGTCTGGAAATGCTCTCCCTTCCTGTACTCATATCCCGTCAGGCTCCATCCGCCTCCGTGACCCGTACGAGGCTGAACCCACCTGTAGGTCCAGGACTGGAGCGTGCCATCGGGAAGCGTGTTTTCGACCTTGTACTCCTCTCCCGGGATGCCTCTCTCCGGGAGCCTGCCGGGCGGCTGGGGCGTGCTGGAGAGGGTGTTAGACAGCCCATCAGCGAACAGTTGCATTCTCTCGGTGGTGACCGTTCCCCGCCCCATGGGAGCGTGGTCCGGAGAGACCGTCGCAATCCAGTCGAGTAGCTCCGCGGCGTGTGCGTCCTCACTGGCGTATGTCCGCGTCGAGACAACGACTGTAGACAGGTGGGGCGACGATCCGGCGGCCGACGCCGTCGATGATGTCCCTGTTGAAGAGAGCAGGGCGATCAGTAAAGTGACAAGTGCGGATTTCATGTGCGTTCCCGTTTTTAATGTCCAAGGCTGGCGACTTGGATGATTCCGCAGAACATCGTCGATGTTCATCAGGGAATGCCGTCGTCTTCGGGTGTGAAATCCACATTTTCGTATACCACCAGCGCGGGCCGGATCCAGCGTGCGGAGGTGACGCTGATCGACAGGCCGCTACGTTGCCGCGATGAGTGCACGGTGTGCGGTCGGGAACGTATGTCAGCGCACGTCGTTGACCGAGAGGCGGTGTCTGATCGCCGCTGGCCGTATCAGGATCGGCAGAGTGTGCCGCAACGGTCGCCGCTGAACCCGGCAATGGCCTGCTGCAGGAGCGGAACGTCGCTTGGGTCCACCTGTTCCAGCGCGTCCTTCAACGCGTCACGCACTGGCTGCCGTTGCTCAAGCTGCAGCATCTGCGCGTAAGGCGCCGCCGTTTCCGCCAGCGCGCGGACCAGGGTCCGCTTCAGCGTGCTGCCCGCCGGCTGGGCACGCATCACCTCCAGCATCTCCAGATACTGGCGTTGCGCATTGCGGCGAAGGGTGTCGGTGCCGCCCGGTCCCAAACCGGCGAGCTCTTCGGGCGTTGCAACGGTCAGCCACGTATCCACCAGTGGCTGCATCCGTGCACCGCACTGCAGCAGGTACGGCAGCAGCAGGCCCAGCTGTGCCTGGAAGCGCTCGGCGTTGCGGTTGCCTTGGCGGGCCTGCTCGCCGGAATGGAGGAGCACGGCTGCTGGCATCGCACCCATGCCGAACTGCATCAACCGGGTGGACAGCGTTACGCCGTACTGGCACGCGTTGGTCAGCAGACCCAGGTCCGCCGTCGCGTAGTCCGGCGCCAGGACGTCGGTCTTGTTGGTCACCGCCGCCAGCAGCTGCATGGCGCGTGGGCTGTCGAGCTGCTCCGGTGCGTTGTCGGCGTCGGCTTGCTGCAGCAGTTGCAGGTAGTCGCGCGTGGCTTCGTACTGCGCCATGAACTGCGGCGGTATGTCATCGGCACGTGCGGGTGAGGCGACCAGCAACATCACGAGGAGGGCCGCGCCCAGCGGTGTCCGTGCAGGCGCACGCGCCGGCCATGCCAGTCGTCGCGTGAGAGAAGAAAACGGGCTGCCACTCATCCGGGGCATGGTCCTTGGATCGATTCGGGCATGGAGCGTAGGTGACTCGGGGCAGGGCGGCAACCCGGTGCGCAACATGCGTTGCCCGGGCATCCTGTGGGTGCCCGGCATTCGGTTGTCCTCGAATGACGGTGAACAGAGATCCAGGCGTGGGCCGTGAGCGGTCTGCCTGTGCACACCGCAGAACCGGTTACGGGGGCACAATAGCCAGTCATTCGTTGATCGTTGTTGGAGGTGCCATGAACCGTTTCGTCCTGCTGGGTGTGGGGGCGCTTGCGCTCGCGGCCTGTTCCAAGCCGGCGCCGTCCGATACCGCGACGCCGGCAGAGCCTTCCGCGCCGGCCACGTCGGCCGCCGCTGCCAGCGCGCCCACCGCACCCGCCAGCCCGACCCTGCAGCCGCCGTCGTTCGATTGTGCCAAGGCGCAGTCCGAGGCCGAGCAGCAGGTGTGTGGCGACGCACGCCTGGCCGCGCTGGACCGCCAGCTGGCCGCGCTCTACAAGCGCGTGCAGACCAGCCCGGATGAGCTGGACATCGCGGCCGAGCAGCGTGGCTGGATCAAAGGCCGCGATGCCTGTTCGCGTGCGGTGGATCCGCACCGTTGCCTGGTGGAGTCCTACCAGACGCGTCTGGTCGAGCTGACCATCAACGGCGGCGGCATCCAGGTGCCGGCCAAAGTCGAGTACCGCTGCGATGACAACAGCAAGCCGGTGACCGCGGTGTTCTACAACGACATCGATCCCACTGCGGCCGTGATCAGCTGGGGCAATGACCAGGCCATCGTGTTCCCGGTGCCGGTCACCCGCGAGGAAAACAATGGCGGTCGCTGGGGGCGCGAAGGCGTGGACCTGCGGACCCACAACGACCAGACCACGCTGGAGTTCTACGGCACCACGCTGCAGTGCCAGGTTGCCAGGTAGGGGCGGGCGCCGCCGTGTTGCTCAGCGCACGCGGCGGTAGCGCACCTCGTTCTGCCGGTCGCCCACTTCGGTGGTGACGAAGCCGTCGCGGCTCTGGCTGATGTCGAACACGCTGCTGCCGACGTTGAGCTGGCCGCCATTGACCCAGCCGTTCAACGACTGCCCGCGTGTCTGTGCGCTCATGCGGCCGTCGCTGTCGATGCGCATGCGGATGTCGGCGTTGAAGGTCGGGTTGTAGCCCTCGAACTCGCCGACCATCCAGTCGGGCACATAGGACGTGTGGCGGGCGCCCTGGTAGTTTTCGTCGTCGTAGCGCGCGTCATCCTTGTTGGCGTTGTGGGCCAACGCGCCGAGAATCGCCGCGCCGATCAGCACGCCGGCGGCGACCTTGGCGTCGTGGTTGTCATCGTCATGGCGGTCATCGCGATCGCTGCCGCCATGCACCCGGAACGAGGCGCGGCAGCCATCATCGACCCAGACCTCGCGGCGGTCGTAGTCCCAGGTGCGGCCCTGGCGGCAGTCCGCACCGGACAGCTTGCGGTCCAGGGTGACGTAGCCCGCGCGGGGCAGGGTGCAGGACTGATAGCGGTTGTCGCGGCTCTCGCAGGTGACGAAGTCGTCCGCGCGCGCGTTTTCCAACGGCAGCATCAACAGCAGGGGCGTGGCCAGCAGCATGCGGAAGAGCATGTCGTCGATTCCGGCAGGGAAAAGGAGCGCGTCGCATCGTATGGGAAGCGGGAAACCCCCGTTCCCTGGTACCGACGATGGGCACGCGCACATGAAATCCGGATGAAGGTCGCCCCGCAGGTAGGTCGCCTCAGGCGCAGGCCGCCAACGGGTGCTGGAAGCAGGCACGGATCGCGTCGAGCAGTTCGCTCATGGTGTAGGGCTTGGGCAGGAAATGCATGCCTGGGCCGAGCTGCGGCACCACGACGGAGGGCTCCAGGCCCGAGGTGACCAGCACCGGCAGACCGGGCTGTTCCTGCTTGACCCGATGCGCCGCCTCGATGCCGCTCACTTCGCCCAGGCAGACATCGGTGAACACCAGATCGAAGCGCTCGCCGGCCTGCAGCAGGCCGAGGGCGGCTTCGGCGGAGCTGACCGCAACGACCTCGCAGGCCTGGCTTTCCAGCGCCATGCGGCTCAGTTCGCGGGTGTCTTCGGTGTCTTCGATCAACAGCACGCGCGGTTCGGGATGGTGCTTGGACAACAACATGGAGCGTGGTTCCTGCTTACCCCCGGAGAGGGGCGCGCAAGTATCGCGGGCCGCCGGTGAGGAGACCGTCGACGGCGACCAAATGCCGGGTGAATCGAGGGCGGGATCGTACCGCCCGTAGCGCCCACGGCGCTCAGGCAACGGCCGCCGACCGCCGGCGTCGACGGTGCCAGGCCCACACCAGCCCGACCGCCAACCCCGCCGCCGACAGGCGCAGCACCGTCGCCGGCCAACCGACCGCAGTGGCCTCGCTGATCACGAATACGTTCCAGGCCAGGTTGAGCGAGACATGCAGGGCCAGCCCGCTCCACAGCGTGTAGTCGTCCAGGGTGTTGAGCCAGGCGAATACCAGCCCGCCGATGCCGGTGATGGCGAACACCTGCAGCGCCATGCCCCCGCCGCCGCCGAACGACCACCAGTGGATCGCACCGAAGATCACCGCCTGTACCAGCGAGGCGGCCAGCCACGGCCAGCGCTGCTGGCGATGGGCGAAGATGAAGCCGAAGCCACGGAAGATGATTTCCTCGGCGAAGGGGAACAGCACGCTGAGCATCAGCAGCGCGAGGACATCCTGGCTGGGATTCACTCCGCCCAGCCACCACAGGCCGAGCCAGCAGGGCAGCGTGGCCAGCAGCGCCAGCCCCGGCCCCTGCCAGCCATTCCAGCGCAACCCGAGCAGTGCGTGCAGGCGTTGCCCGGGGCGCAGCAGCAGCGCAGCCACGGCCAGCACCAACAGCACGCCCAGGCCGTTGTCGAGGATGGCGCCGCCATAGGGGATCGGCAGCTTGGGAATCGGCGTGCCCAGCCACGCGGCGAGGTCGCGCAGATTGATCGACACGGCCAGGGTCAGCACCACCACGCAGGCGGCCAGCCAGGTCGGCAGGCGAAGGGACGGCATGGGACGCTCCATATCCAGGGACGGCGTGGATTGTTCGTGATTCCCTCGCCAGCAGCATGGGGCATAGGTCGGGGGGTCATCGGTCATGGCCGCGTTGCACCACGGTCAGGTATGACCGGCTAGAGTGCGGCTTTGCCCCTTGGATTACCGCCCATGCAATGCCCCGTATGCAAAACCCAAGCGCTGCAGATGTCCGAGCGCCAGGGCATCGAGATCGACTACTGCCCGCAGTGCCGTGGCGTGTGGCTGGACCGTGGCGAACTGGACAAGATCATCGAGCGCTCCGCCGGTGCCGCCGCGCCTGCATCCGCTCCGGTACGCGCTGCCGCACCGCCGCCGCCGGCTGCCGTGCAGCACCGTGATACCCGCCACCTGGGCCAACAGCCGTACGGCGATCAGCACGGCTACCGCAAGAAGAAGAAAGAGAGCTTCCTGTCGGACCTGTTCGACTTCTGATGCACGCGTGCGCGGCGCTCAGGCGCGGCGCAGGATGAACTCCCGGTCGACGCTGTCGCCGACCGGGAAATGGTATTCGCCCACCTTGCTGCAGCCATAGCGCGCATAGAAGCGCTGCGCACCCAGGTTCTCGGACCACACGCCAACCCACAGCGTGCGCCGCCGTGGTTGATCGAGCCAGGCCAGGAACGCGTCCATCAGGCGCGTGCCGTGGCCGCCACTCTGGTGGCTGGCGAGCAGGTAGAGGCGTTTGAGCTCGATATCGCCCTCGCTGGCCTCGGCATGTGGCAGCCCGTTCGGCCCCGCCGCGAGATAGCCCACCGCGCGGCCGCCATCCTCGAGCAGCCATGCTGCGTTGCGCGGATCGGCCAGTTCGCGGCGTTGCGGTTCGACCGCGTAGTGACGGTCCAGAAATTCGCGCAGATCCTGCGGCGGGTAGGAATCGCCGAAGGTTTCGGTATAGGTGGCGATGGCGATCGCCGAGAGCGCATCGGCATCGGCAAGCGTGGCGCGGCGGAGGGTCAACGTCATGGCGCAAGGCAGGCAGATCGGGCCGGCAGCTTACGCCATCGCTCCAACCGGCAGGAGGTCCGGGTACCTGCGGCACCCGGAACCTGTCACGGCTGCGGGATCAGAACCAGACCCGCACGCCCGCCACCCAGCGGGTATCGCGTGCGCGCTCGCCGGCCGCCTCGTGGTAATCAGCGGTATCGCCGAACAGCCGCTCATGGCTGATGCCGATGTAAGGCGCGAAGCGGCGGCTGAACTCGTAGCGCAGGCGCAGCCCGGCTTCGACCTTGTTGAGGCCCGAACCGTTGCCATACTCCGGCTCGTCCTTGGCCGAGAAACTGGCTTCCACCAGCGGCTGCAGGATCAGGCGGTTGGTCAGCAGCAGCTCGTACTCCACTTCCACCGTGGCCGCGAACTGGCCGCTTTCGCCGACATAGGCCATGGCCGAGGTCTCGAACTTGTACGGCGCCAATCCCTGGATGCCGAACGCCGCCCAGGTGCGTGAATCGGCCGGACGGAAATCCTGCTTCACGCCGACCAGCACGTCCCACCACGGCGACACGCTGCGGCCGTACATCACTTCCAGATCGGCCGATTCGGTGCGGCCGTCGCTGCGCTCGCCTTCGCTGCGCAGCCATAGCCTGTTGATGTTGCCGCCCACCCAGCCGCTGGCTTCCCAGGCCTGGCCGGTGCCGTGCTGACCGTCCCAGTGTTCGAGGCGGTTGAGCAGCAGCATGCTGTGGATCTCCGGCGCATGCTCCATCGCGCCGTGGTCGATCGGCGGGAACGCGGCGAGGCGGTCCGCGGCCGTCACGGCCGGAATCGGCTCGAGCGGCGCGGTGGGCGCAGGCGCCTTCGGCACGCCATGACCCATCGCGGCGTGGTCCATCTTCGAATGGTCCATCTTGCCGTGATCGGTCGTGCCGTGGTCCATCGTGGGATGGTCCATCTGGCTGTGATCAGTGCTGCCATGGTCCATCGTCGAATGATCCATCTGGCTATGATCAGTGCTGCCATGGTCCATCTTCGAATGATCCATCTGGCTGTGATCGACGTTGCCGCCATCTGCCGGTGGTGTGTCGGCCGTGGTTGCGGTCGGCGTCGTGGCATGGCCAGCATGCGACTGCGCCCAGGCCGGTGCCGACAATGCCAGCAGCAGGGCGGTGCTCAAGGCCGACGTCGCGGTGAGAGGAGAGCGGCTCATTCTTCGATCCTCACTTCGCGCATCATGCCCGCTTCCATGTGGTACAGCAGGTGGCAGTGGTAGGCCCAACGGCCGAGCGCGTCGGCACGCACGCGATACGTGCGGCGGGTGCCCGGTGGCATGTCGATGGTGTGCTTGCGCAGGTGGAATTCGCCGTCCGCATTTTCCAGATCGCTCCACACGCCGTGCAGATGGATCGGGTGCTGCATCATGGTGTCGTTGACCAGCACGATGCGCATGCGCTCACCGTAGTTCAGGCGTAGCGGTTCGGCGCTGGCAAAGGGAATGCCATCGAAGGACCAGCTGAATTTCTCCATGTGGCCGGTCAGGTGGAGCTCGACCTCGCGGCCGGGTTCGCGGCCATCGGGATCGTCGAACAGGCTGCGCATCGCGCCGTAGGTGAGCACGTCGCGGCCGTTGTCGCGCAGGCCGATGCCGGGGTCATCCAGTTTCGGCTCGGTCGCCATGCTCTGCATGTCCACCAGCGGATTGCCCGTTTCGCTGGCCGGGTGACGCGGTGCCTTGGGATCGGCGCCGTGCGCGCCGTGGCCCATGCTGGCGCCGCAGCCGCCTTCCATGCCCTTCATGTCGTGGCCCGCCATCCCGTTCGAGGCATGGCCCATGTCATGTCCCATGTCGCTCATGGTCAGCAGCGGGCGCGCGTCGCGCTCGGGAATCGGCGCCTGCAGGCCGTGGCGGACCGCCAGCGTGCCGGCGGCATAGCCGGTGCGGCCCATGTCCTGGCAGAAGATCGTGTACGCGTCCTGGCCGCTGGGTTCGACGATCACGTCGAAGGTTTCAGCCGGGGCGATGCGGAATTCATCGATGCTGACCGGGTGGATGTACTGGCCATCGGCGGCGACCACGGTCATTTTCAGCCCGGGGATGCGCACGTCGAAGTAGGTCATCGAACCGCCGTTGATGAAGCGCAGCAGCACCTTCTCGCCACTGCGGAACAGCCCGGTCCAGTTGCCGGCCGGGGCGGTGCCGTTGAGCAGGTAGGTGTAGGTGTGGGCGTTGATGTCGGAGATGTCGGTCGGCGTCATCCGCATCCGGCCCCACATGCCGCGATCGGCGGTGGCCGCGGCCCAGCCGTCCCTGCGCACATCGCGCAGGAAGTCGGGCAGGGTGCGCTTGTAGTAGTTGTCGTACTCGGCGAGTTTCTTCATGCGCCGGAACAGCGCACCGGGGTCCATGTCGGTCCAGTCCGAGAGCAGGATCACGTGCTCGCGGTCGAAGTGGTACGGCGCCGGCTCGAGCGGATCGATGATCAGCGCGCCGTACAGGCCGGCCTGTTCCTGGAACATGGAATGGCTGTGGTACCAGTACGTACCCGACTGCTTGAGGGTGAAGCGGTACTGATAAGCCTCGCCGGGGGCGATGCCGTTGAAGCTCAGGCCGGGCACGCCATCCATGTTGGCCGGGAGCAGCAGGCCGTGCCAGTGGATGGAGGTGGGATGGCCCTGCAGCGTATTGGCCACCCGGATGCTGACGGTCTGGCCCTCGCGCCAGCGCAGGATCGGTGCCGGCAGGCTGCCGTTGACGGTGATCGCCGGGCGGGTGCGGCCGGTGAAGTTGGCCAGCGATTCGCCGATGCTCAGCTGCACGTTCTGGCTGCTGAGCACCTGCGGGGCGCCGACCAGGCCGGGGCCGGCGGCGGCGAACGCCCGCGGGCTCAGGCCGGTGGCGGCGATTCCGGCGACCACGCCGCCGGCAGCCACGCCCTGCACGAACAGGCGACGTGACGGCATGGGCGGGGTGCCCGTGCCGGGTGTTTTGGGGAAAGACATTGCAACTCCGAATCCGGTTCGAATGGCACACGCGGTGCCGTCAACGCCCGCACACCGGGGCGCGCGGGCAGAGCTCAGGCGGGCGCTCGCAGAGCGCGGCGGATCAGGCGATCGGAGGGCGGGTGATGCGGTCCAGCGGCGGGGTCGGCAGCGTGGGATGCGCGGCCATCAGCGGGGCCATCGACACCGGCGGCGGCGTGGCCAGCCAGGCGACCTGGACGGTCAGGCTGGGCTGCTGGGCGCAGCTGCGCAGGCAGTCCTTGATCTTGCAGTGGTCGCCATCGTGCGGCGCCTGTACGTCGGCATCGGCGGCCGCCATCGCGTGGTGGTCGTGTGCGGCGGGGGGCGGCGCGTCGCCGTGGCAGGGCGGTGCCGCACTGCTGGCGGGGGTCGGCTCTGCCAGGGCCAGCGCCATCGGGCCGGCCATGGCCACGTTCAGCCCGTTGAGCAACAGGCTGAGCATCAAGACCACTCGCAGGAGAAGGCCACTGGCGGACATGGGGCTCACCTTACTGCCAAAGCCCGGCGACCGCACCTGCGGCTGAACGCCTGGTTCAACTCTGGAGCCGGGTCTGCCTGGACGTGCCGGGGCATCACCCTTCCTCACGGACGATCTCGACCAGGCGGTCGCCGTAGCGGGCCAGCTTGGTGCCACCGATGCCACCGACCCGCCCCAGCGCATCGACGCTGGTGGGGCGCTGTTCGGCGATGTTGCGCAGGGTGCTGTCGTGGAAAATGACGAAGGCCGGGACGTTCTGTTCGCGGGCGAGTTCGGCGCGCAGGCCGCGCAGTGCGTTGAACAGGGCCAGGTCCTGCGGCAGCACCGACAGGCCGGTGCGCTGGCCGCTGCGGTCGCGCTCGCGGGCTGCCTTGGGGGTCTCGCGGCGCATCATGACCTTGCGCTGGCCTTTGAGCACTTCACGGCTGCCATCTGTCAGGCGCAGGCCGCCATAGGCGCTGCTGTCCACTTCGAGCAGGCTGGAGGCGACCAGCTGGCGGAACACGCTGCGCCAGGTGCGGGCGTCGAGATCCTTGCCGATGCCGTAGGTGCTCAGTTCGGTATGCCCGAACTGGCGCACCTTCTCGTTGTCGCCGCCGCGCAGGATGTCGATCAGATGACCGACGCCGAAGCGCTGGCCACTGCGGTAGACGCAGCTCAGCGCCTTCTGGGCGGCGACGCTGGCATCCCAGGCATCCGGCGGCAGCAGGCAGTTGTCGCAGTTGCCGCAGGGCTGGGGGTAGGTCTCCCCGAACCCGGCCAGCAGGACCTGGCGGCGGCACTGCATGGATTCGCAGTAGCCGAGCAGGTGATCGAGCTTGGACCGTTCCAGCGTTTTGCGGTCTTCGCCGGCTTCGGACTGTTCGATCATCTGCTTGAGCAGCACGACATCGCCCAGCCCGTAGCAGAGCCAGGCTTCGGCAGGCTCGCCATCGCGGCCGGCGCGGCCGGTTTCCTGGTAGTAGCCTTCCATCGATTTGGGCAGGTCGGTATGCGCGACGAAGCGCACGTCCGGTTTGTCGATGCCCATGCCGAAGGCGATGGTGGCGCACATGACGATGCCATCCTCGCGCAGGAAGCGGCGCTGGTTGGCGGCACGCACCTCGGCGGGCAGGCCGGCGTGGTAGGGCAGGGCGTTCATGCCCTCCTTGCACAGGAACTCGGCGGTTTCTTCGACCTTGCGCCGCGACATGCAGTAGACGATGCCGGCTTCCTGGCGGTGGACCTTGAGGAAGTCCAGCAGCTGGCGCTTGGCGTTGTCTTTCTGGACGACGGTGTAGCGGATGTTGGGGCGGTCGAAGGAGCTGACGAAGTGCTGGGCGTTGGTCAGGTCCAGGCGTTCGGCGATTTCGCGCTGGGTGGGCGGATCGGCGGTGGCGGTCAGCGCGATGCGCGGGACGTCGGGCCAGCGTTCGTGCAGGACGGTGAGCTGGCGGTATTCCGGGCGGAAGTCATGACCCCACTGCGAGACGCAATGGGCTTCGTCGATGGCGAACAGGGCGATCCTGCTGCGCGAGAGCAGGGAGAGGAAGCGGCCGGTAAGCAGGCGCTCGGGGGCGACATAGAGCATGTCCAGTTCGCCGGCGAGGAGTTCGCGCTCGACCCGTGCGGCGGTGTCGCCATCGAGGGTGGAGTTGAGGTATTCGGCGCGGACGCCGAGCTGGCGCAGGGCTTCGACCTGGTCCTGCATGAGGGCGATCAGCGGCGAGATGACGATGCCGGTGCCGTCGCGGAGCAGGGAGGGCACCTGGTAGCAGAGCGATTTGCCGCCGCCGGTGGGCATGAGGACGAGCGCGTCATTGCCGGCGGCGACATGTTCGACGATCGCCTGCTGCGGACCGCGGAATTCGTCGTAACCAAAGATGCGGCTGAGCAGGTCGTGCGCGGGGCGGGAAGACATCGCGCTAGTTTACCTTGCCCGGGCTACGGGCCGTGTCCTCTGATGCCGGGTCGGCGTGTAGGGATGCCAGGAGCCAGGGGCTTAAAGCCTCAGAGCCTCAAAGCCAGAGCTTCAAAGCGCCGGACGTTCCGTCTTACGGGTTTGGCGCGGTGTGGGTGGGTTTGCTGGACCCGCCGTGAACCCATCCATGGGGGCTCGTAGTGCGCCATCCATGGCGCCCAACGGTCCTGCAAACCCACCCACACCGCGCCTCCGACACTTGGCTGGTGTCCGGAGGAGAGCCAGTCGAGAGGCAGTCGAGAGGCAGTCAGAGCCAGTCGAGCGCGGGTCAAACGCACACAGGCGCCAATCGGCGCCTGTGGGTTGTTGCCTGTTGCATCTCGACGTCGTATCTCGACGGGGCGACGTGGCTACTTGCGGCGGGTTGCTTTGGCTTGCCCCACCGTCCATCCAGATCTGTCTGGCGAGTGGGGGCCAGGCCCTGACGGGACCGTCGGGGCGCCAAGGATGGCGCCCACGAGCCCCCAGGGATGGGTTTACGGCGCGTCCCGGCAGGGCCTGGCCCCCGCTCGCCAACACGGAGACCCCGGCAGCCAATGCCTTTGACTTTGCTTTCAGTCAGCAAAGCCCGCCAAAAAACAAACGCTTACTGCAGCAGCGAACGCAGCATCCAGGCGTACTTTTCGTGGGTCTGCAGGCGCTGGGTCATCAGATCCTCGGTCGGTGCGTCGTCCGCATCGTCGGCCACGTCCAGCACTTTGCGCGCCGTCCGGCACACCGCCTCGTTGGCGGTGACCAACTGGCGTACCATTTCACGCCAGTCCGCGCTGTCGGTCAGGCCCGGCTCCTCGGCGATCGAGGTCAGGGCCGCGAACTCGCGGTAGGAGCCCGGGGCGTTGAAGCCCAGTGCACGGATGCGTTCAGCCACGTCATCCAGGGCCGCCCACTGTTCGGTGTACTGGGTCTCGAACATGGTGTGCAGCGAGTTGAACATCGACCCGGTCACGTTCCAATGGAAGTTGTGGGTCTTCAGGTAGAGCGTGAACGCATCTGCCTGGAACGCCGACAGTCCATCGGCGATCTTCTTGCGATCGCCCTCCTTGATCCCGATATCGATGTTCGGGGCCGATGGGGCCGCCGCGCCGAGCTTCTGCTTGGCCGTCTTGGTCTTTGCCGGGGTCTTGGTCGTCTTCGCCATGGGAGAACTCCTTATGGATGGGATGAATCGGATGGCCTCCACAATAGATCAGACTACCCTTTCAGTAGTAAACAAAAGTTCTAAACGAATCGATTGATGAGCGCTATCGAAAAACCACAAGCAGCACGCCTGGCCCAGCAGCAGGCCGCGATCAACGGGGCCATGAGCCGCGACCGCGGTCGTTTGCTGGGGATGCTCTCGCGTTGGCGGGCCAAACCGGCGGATGCGGGTCTGGCGGCGGCGTTCGAGCAGGCGTTGCGGGCATCCGTGCAGCGCCGCGAAGCGCGCGCGCTGAATCAGCCGGCCATCACTCTGGACGAGCAACTGCCGATTGCGCGTGAAGCCGAGGCCATCACCGCGCTGATCCGCGACCATCAGGTCGTGGTGATCGCCGGTGAGACCGGCTCGGGCAAGACCACCCAGCTGCCCAAACTGTGCCTGGCCGCCGGCCGCGGCACGGCCGGCATGATCGGCTGCACCCAGCCGCGACGGATTGCCGCACGTGCGGTGGCGACCCGCGTCGCGCAGGAGCTGCAGTCCGAACTCGGGACGACGGTCGGCTACCAGGTGCGCTTCACCGATCGCGTCGGTGACGATACCCGCATCAAGTTCATGACCGACGGCATCCTGCTGGCCGAGATCAGCAGTGATCGCTGGCTGTCCAGCTACGACACGATCATCGTCGACGAGGCGCACGAACGCAGCCTCAACATCGATTTCCTGCTCGGCTATCTCAAGCAGCTGCTGAACAAGCGCCCGGACCTGAAGCTGATCGTCACCTCTGCCACCATCGACACCTCGCGCTTCGCCCAGCATTTCGACGATGCGCCGGTGATCAGCGTCGAAGGCCGCACCTTCCCGGTGGAGGTGCGTTACCGCCCGCTGGAAGGCGAGGGCGGTGGCGAGGCCGAGGGCGGCCGCGATGGCGAGCGCACCGTGAATGATGCGGTGGTCGCGGCGGTGGATGAAATCACCCGCATCGACCCGCGTGGCGACATCCTGCTGTTCTTCCCGGGCGAGCGCGAAATCCGCGATGCGCACCAGTCGCTGGAGCGGCGCAAATACCGTGGGACCGACGTGCTGCCGCTGTATGCGCGGCTGTCGGTGAAGGACCAGGACCTGGTCTTCAACCCGGGTGCGAACCGTCGCATCGTGCTGGCCACCAACGTCGCGGAGACCTCGCTGACAGTGCCGCGCATCCGCTATGTGATCGACCCCGGTTTTGCGCGCATCAAGCGGTACAGCCCGCGGCAGAAGCTGGATCGGCTGCACATCGAAGCGGTCTCGCAGGCCAGCGCCAACCAGCGCAAGGGCCGTTGCGGCCGTGTGTCCGAGGGCATCTGCTACCGGCTGTATTCCGAGGCGGATTTCCAGTCACGCCCGGAATTCACCGATCCGGAAATCCGCCGCTCCAGCCTGTCCGGGGTGATCCTGCGGATGCTGCAGCTCGGCCTCGGCAGGATCGAGGATTTTCCGTTCCTGGAAGCACCGGATGAGCGCGCCATCGCCGATGGCTGGCAGCAGCTGGGTGAGCTGGGCGCGGTCGATGCGGAGCGCCGCCTGACCCCGATCGGCCGCCAGATGGCGCGCCTGCCGGTGGACGTCAAACTGGCCCGCATGCTGGTTGCCGCGCAGGCCCAGGGCTGCCTCCGGCCGATGCTGGTGATCGCCTCGTTCCTGGGCATCCAGGACCCGCGCGAGCGCCCGCCGGAAGCGCGCGCCGCCGCCGACAACGCGCACGCGCTGTTCGCCGATGGCCGCTCGGAGTTCGTCGGCGTGCTGCGCCTGTGGGACGGCTACCGCCAGGCCCACGAAGACCTGACCCAGTCCAAGCTCCGCGACTGGTGCGGGCGGCATTTCCTCGGCTTCCTGCGCATGCGCGAGTGGCGCGAACTGCATCGCCAACTGCGCGTGCTGTGCGAGGAGCTGGGCTGGACGGAAGAAGCGGCCGAGACCTCCCTGGCACCGCTGCTGGCCGGTTCGTCCGCGCCTGCACCGGCGCGCGATGACGAGGCGAAGATCAAGGCGACGCGCGGTCAGCAGCACCGTGCCGCACGCCTTGCCCGCGAAGGGAAATCCGAGCCGGCGCCCGTGGAGAGCACGGCATCGGTCAAGGGTGCCGACACCGAGGCGCGCAACGCCTTCAGCGACAAAGTCCGCGCCGCCGCCTACCAGACCCTGCACCGCGCGCTGATCGCCGGCCTGCCCACGCAGATCGGCCACCGCAGCGAGAAGGGCGACTTCCTGGCACCGCGCCAGCGCCGTTTCCTGCCGTTCCCGGGCTCGACCCTGGCCAAGCGGCCGCCGCCGTGGCTGCTGACCGCGACGCTGCTGGACACCCAGAAAATCTGGGGCCTGACCAATGCCGCGATCGAGCCGGACTGGGTGATCAACGAACTGCCGCACCTGCTGCTGCGCAAGCACTTCGACCCGCACTGGTCGCGCGCGCAGGGCCAGGTGCTGGCCTCGGAGCAGATCAGCCTGTTCGGTCTGGTGCTGGCACCGAAGAAGCCGGTGCACTACGGCCGCATCGCGCCGGGCGAGGCGCACGACATCTTCGTGCGCCAGGCCCTGGTGACCGGCGAAATCAACACCCGCGCCGGCTTCGTTGCCGACAACCTCAAGGTACTGGAGCAGGCGCGCGAAGAAGAAGCCAAACTGCGCCGCGCCGGCATCGTCGCCGATGAGAGCTGGCAGGCGCGCTGGTACCTGGACCGGATTCCGGCCGAGATCCATTCGGCGATGGGCCTGGATACCTGGTGGAAGGCACTGGCGCCGGAGAAACGCCGCGCGTTGTCGTGGACGCTGGCCGATCTGCTGCCGGGCGAAGGCAGCGACGCCGAGCGTTATCCCACGTACCTGCCGCTGGGCGACGCACGGTTGCCGCTGCACTACACCTTCGAGCCGGGCGCCGACGAAGATGGCGTGACCCTGGAGGTGCCGCTGCACCTGCTCAACGCGCTGGACCCGGCGCGCCTGTCGTGGCTGGCCCCCGGCTTCGTCGCGGACAAGGCCGCCGCGTTGATCCGCAGCCTGCCCAAGGCGATGCGACGCAACTACGTGCCGGCACCGGATTTCGGTCGTGCGTTTGCCGAAGCGTTCGCCGAACCCACCGCCGATGACATCCGGGGCGAACTGGCGCGGTTCCTGTCGCGCGCCACCGGTGCCAAGTTGGCCGCGACGGATTTCGACGACGCCTCGCTGGAGCCGCACCTGCGCATGAACCTGCGCCTGCGCGATGCGGATGGCAAGGTGCTGGCGACCTCGCGCGATCTGGACGCGCTGCGTGCGCGCTTCGGGGCGAAGGCCGGTGATGCCTTTGCCGCACGCGCCGGGCGCGCGCTGGCGGCGGAGGGACTGCGCGATTTCCCCGCCAGCCCCATCCCGCTGCAGGTGCCCGGCGAAGCCGGCGTGCCGGCCTACCCGGCGCTGGTGGACCAGGGCGAAACCGCCGCGTTGAAGATATTCGCCGACCGCAACGAGGCGCTGGAACAGCATCCGCGCGGCGTGCGTCGCCTGCTGGAGATCGCGCTGGCCGACAAGGCCAAACACGCGCGCAAGCAGTTGCCGGTGCCGCCCAAGACCGGCCTGCTGTATGCCGCGATCGAATCGCAGGAGCGCCTGCGTGGCGATCTGGTCGATGCGGCGATGAATGCCGTGCTCGCCGAGGGCCTGGGCGATATCCGCGATCCGGCCGCGTTCGCCAAGCGCAGTGCGGAGGCGGGCAAGGCGTTGTTCAGCGAGGCGATGGCGCGCCTGAAACTGGCCGAGAACATCCTGGCGCACGTGGCTGAACTGAAGCCGCAGCTGGAAGCGCCGCTGATGGGCTGGGCGCGTGGCAACCTGGACGACATGGAGCAGCAGCTTGCCGCCCTGGTCCATCCCGGGTTCCTGCGTGAGACGCCGGCCGATGCACTGGCGCAGTACCCGCGCTATCTGCGCGCGATGATCCTGCGCACCGAGCGCGCCAAGCGCGATCCGCCGCGCGATCAGGCGCGGATGCTGGAACTGCGCCCGTTCGTCGATGCCCTGGCGCAGGCCGATGCACGTGGACTGCGCGCGCGGCCGCAGTGGCAGGACCTGCGTTGGGATCTGGAAGAGCTGCGGGTCTCGCTGTTTGCCCAGGAGCTGGGTGCCAGGACCGGCATATCGGCCAAGAAACTGGCCCAGCGCGTGGCTGCGCTGCAGGCCGCCTGATCCGGCCAACGCCCCGTGCCGATGTGGCACGGGGCGCAGGGATTACTTGACGCGGCGGACCTTGGCGCGGGTGTTGATGCCTTCCACGCGCAGATACCACACACTGGAAATGCCCGGAATGACCGAGACGTTCGCGTCGGTCTTGCGCACGCCGCCCACGGTCACCGCATCGGTCTGCTCCCACACCTGTCCATTGGCGAGGGTATACGTGCGCCCTTTGCCGAAGCCCGTGAACTCGCCAGGCAGCGTGCTGTTGATGGGGTCCTTGCTGCCGAAGTCGAAGAAGCCACGGTTCTTGACGATCACCTCCTGGCGGCCTTCTTCGCGGGCCTGCTCGCGCACCTGCTCGCGTGCATCGGCGGCTGCCGCGGCCACCTTGCCCTGCAGCCAGTTGTTGAGCGAGGCCATTTCCTGCGGGCTCAGCTTGTCCAGTCCGGCCGCCTTGAATTCGGCCGGCGACATCTGCTGCTGGAGATCGCCGTCGACCACGCGCTGGGCCAGGGCCGGCAGCGAAAGACTCATCAGAACGGCCGCACAGGCCAACAACCGCAGACGGGAATAGCGCATGGCAGGGTTTCTCCTAGGGATGGCCGCAGTGTAGTGCCAGCGCCCCGGCATGTGCACATGCCGGCGACGGCGATTGTCGGTTGGGCGCCGCGGCGCTAGTGTAGGTGGCCTCTGTCTTGTCTGTACGATGCTGTGAACCGCGCTTCTGCCCCCGGCCTGGATGCCTTGTTGAACCGACCCTCGGTGGCCTCGCTGCCGGCTGAACTGCGCGACGCGTTGCTGCAGCGCTGGCAACAGCCCGAGGCCGATCTGGACATGCGTGCAGGCTGGTCGGTGCTGGCCGACACCCTGGATGCGCTGTCGTTGCTGTCGGCCGACGAGTCGGCATTGCTGGCCACGCTGTTGTTCGATCTGCCCTGGCTGCGCGCCGGACTGGACGCGTTGCCGGTCGGCGCGCTCAAGCCGGTGGTGGTCGGCCTGCTCGACGGCCTGGACGCCGCCGACCAGGTGTGGGCGCTGCACGCCGGGCGTGAGGCCGGGCGCAACAGCGAAGGCCTGCGTCGCCTGCTGCTGTCCATCATCCGCGATCTGCGCGTGGTGCCGATCCTGCTGGCCCGCCAGTTGGCCCGCATGCGCGGTGCCGATCGGCTGCCCGCGGAAGAGCGGCGCGCACTCGCCCAGCTCACCCGCGACATCCACGCGCCGCTGGCCAACCGGCTCGGCATCTGGCAGCTGAAGTGGGAACTGGAAGACCTGGCGTTCCGCCACCTGGAACCGGACACCTACCGCCGCATCGCCCGCGAGGTCGACGAAACCCGGTTGGCCCGCGAGCGGTATGTCGAGGGCGTCAAGAAAGCGCTGTCGCGTGAGCTGATGGCCCAGGGCATCCGCGCCGAGGTCAGCGGTCGCCCGAAGCACATCTACAGCATCTGGCGGAAGATGCAGAAGAAGCGGCTGGCCTTCGAGCAGCTCTACGACATCCGCGCCGTCCGCGTGATGGTCGACGACGTGGCCGCCTGCTACGCCGCGCTGGGCGTGGTGCATGCCCTGTGGGCCCCGGTACCGAGCGAGTTCGACGATTACATCGCCCGCCCCAAGGCCAACGACTACCGCTCGCTGCATACGGCAGTGGTCGGCCCGGAAGGGCGCACCATCGAAGTGCAGATCCGTACCCACGACATGCACGCGCAGGCCGAGCTCGGCGTGGCCGCGCACTGGCGCTACAAGGAAGGCAGCAAGGGTGCGGAGAAGGCCTTCGACCGCAAGATCACCTGGATGCGCCAGCTGCTGGAGCACTCCCAGGAAGGACATGGCGGCGAACTGGCCGGCGCGCTCGACGCCGAGCTGACCGAGGACCGGGTCTACGCGCTCAGTCCCAAGGACGAGGTGATGGACCTGCCGCAGGGCGCCACGCCGCTGGATTTCGCCTACCACGTGCACACCATGGTCGGGCACCGCTGCCGTGGCGCGAAGGTCAATGGCCGCATCGTGCCGTTGACCTACCGCCTGCGCAGCGGCGACCGGGTCGAGATCCTGACCGGCAAGGAAGCCGATCCCCGGCGCGACTGGCTGCTGGCCTCCAGCGGCTTCCTGGCCAGCAACCGCTCGCGCGAGAAGGTGCGTGGCTGGTTCCACAAGCTGGACCGCGCGCGCAACGTGCTGGCCGGCCGCGAGCTGCTCGAGCGCGAACTCAAGCGCCTCGGCCTGCAGCACGCCGACCTGGCCATCGCGGTGAAGAAGTTCCACGCCGACAGCGTCGATGATCTGTACATCCAGGTGGCGCTGGGCGATACCGGGCCGAACCAGGTCAGCCGCACGCTGCTGGAAGCCGAGCGCGCCGCCAGCCAGCCGGCGGCGCCGGTCCTGCCACGCCCGACCGCGCGGCGCGACAGCGTGCGCAGTGCCGACTTCACTGTCCAGGGTGTGGGCAATCTGCTGGTGCAGCTGGCGCGCTGCTGCCAGCCGGTGGCCGGTGAGCCGATCGTGGGCTACCTCACGCGTGCGCGCGGCGTGACCGTGCACCGCACCGACTGCGCCGCGCTGGCGCGGCTGGCGGCCGCCAGTCCGCAGCGCATCCTGCCGGTGGAGTGGGGCCAGGCCGGTGGTGGCTACGAAGTGGACGTGGTGGTCGATGCGGTCGACCGGCGCTGGCTGCTCAAGGACATCACCAACCTGATCGCACAGGAAGATGCGTACGTGCTGGACATCCACAGTGACAACGTCCGCAACAGCGGCCGTGCGCACCTGCGCCTGCGTTTGAAGGTCAGCGACTACGGGCAGCTCTCCACCCTGCTGGGCAAGCTCGATGCACTGCCCGGCGTCAGCGAAGCCCGGCGTCTAGGCTGAGCTCACGTGCCCCACGCTAGGCTCGCGCCATGAGCCGGGACGATGACAGGCATGAGGCCGCCCACGAGGCGTTGCGACGCGTGCGCCGCGAGGGCCGCTGGTGGTGGGTGCAGGCGCGTCATGCGCGGCGGATCTGGCGCTGGGCGCTGCTGGTCGCGGTGCTGCTCTTCGTCGGCCTGGCATTGCTGCGCCGGCCGCTGGCCAACTGGTTCTGGAACGAGCCGCAGATCGAACAGCTGCTCGACCAGGGCGATCGCGCGCTGGCCGCGGGCCGATTGAGTGCTGCCGATGGCAGCGGCGCACGCGAGTCCTTCGAGGCGGCGCTGGCGCTGGACAACGACCGCCTGCAGGCGCGCAGCGGCCTGGCCCGTACCGGCCAGGCCGCCCTCCAGCAGGCCCGTGATGCGCTGGAGCGTGGCGACGTCCCGGCTGCGACGGCTGCGCTCGCGCTGGCGCGCGCGTTGCAGGTGCCGCAGCGCGACGCCGACGCGGTGGCGCAGCAACTGCACGCACACGACCAGGCACGCGCGGGGATCGGTGCCTTGCTCGGCCGTGCCGAAGCGGCCCTGCAGGCGCAACGGCTCGATGGCAGCCCGGACAGCGCGTTGCCACTGTTCCAGCAGGTGCTCACCCTGTCGCCCAACCAGCTCCGCGCGCTGGAAGGGCGCGAGGATGCCCTCTCGGACCTGTTGCAGCAGGCACGCACCGCCGCCGATCGCGGCGATGTCGCACGCGCGGCGGCTCTGGTGCGCAGTGCCCGGGGGTTCGATGCCGGGCATGTCGATCTGCCCGCCACCCAGGAGGCGGTGAACAATGCGCTGGAGCGCCGCCAGCGGGACGGCGAAGCCGCGGTCCGTCGGCAGAAGCTGGACGTCGCGGCGGAGGCCTTCGCCGCGGTGCTCTCGGCGTTGCCTGACGATCCTGCCGCGCGCCGTGGCCAGCTGCAGGTGGCCGATGCGCAACTGGCACGCGCGACGCGGCTGGCCGGCAACTTCCGCTTCGACGAGGCCGCGCAGGCCGTGCAGGCGGCTGAAACAGTGGGTGCGTCCACGCGTGCGCTGGAGGCGACGCGGCATGCGATCGAGCAGGCCCGCCGTTCCCAGGCGGCACTGACGACCCCGGCAGTGCCGCGCGCGCAGCGCGAGCGCACGCTGCAGCGCCTGCTCGCACGCCTGGAGGAAGCGGAACGCGGTGGCCAGTTCCTCGAGCCGCCCGGACGCAGTGCCTATGACGCCCTGCGTGAAGCCCAGGGCGTGGCGCCGCAGGATCCGCGGGTGCGTGCCGCGGCCAGGCGTCTGCTGCCGGCAAGCCGGCAGTGCTTCGAGGATCGCCTGCGCGAGAACCGTGTGCTGGCCGCCGGTGCCTGCCTGGACGCCTGGCAGACGCTGTCGAACAACGAGGCGGGCCAGGCGGCCGCACGGCGTCGGCTGGCACAGCGCTGGCTGGCCATCGGCAGCGAGCGCCTCGGCTCGGGGGACATCGCCTTCGCGCAGCAGGCGCTGCTGCAGGCCCGCCGTTGGCAGCCGGACCTGCCCGAGCTGCCGGCGTTCGCCGAGCGCCTGCGCAGTGCCGGCGGTGGCGCAGGCAGTTAGTCCCCGAACACCCGCTGCACGGTGGCGCGGGCGGCATCGAGCGAGAAGTGGTCCACGATGTTCTGCAGACCGGCGGTCGAAAGCCGGCGCCACAGCGCCTCGTCCTGATAGAGCCGGATCACGGCCTGCGCGAACGCCTCGGCATCATCGGCAACCAGCACATCCTCGCCATCGCGCAGGTGCATGCCTTCCACGCCGCAGGTCGTGGCGACCACCGGCTGGCCATGCGCCATGCTCAGGTTGACCTTGCCCTTGACACCGGCGCCGAAGCGCAGCGGTGCGACCGCGATGCGGACGCCATCCATGTACGGCACCACGTCCGGCACGAAGCCATGGATCTCCACGCCCGGCTGGGTCGCGGCGAGGTCGCGCAGCGTGTCCGGCACCGCCGCGCCGATGCAGTGGAAACGGATGTCGGGGAGCTGTGCGCGGATCCGCGCGAACACGTCGCCGATGAACCACTGCATCGCATCCAGGTTCGGCGGATGGCGGAAGCCGCCGACGAACACCAGGTCGCGCCGCTCGGCCCAGTCCGGGCCCGCCCCCGCCACTTCATGCAGGTTGGAAATCAGTTCGACCATGGCGGTCGGTGCATCGATACGCAGTTGTTCGCGCTCGGCCGCGCTGACCAGCACGGTCACATCCACCTGCTCCATCACCGCCAGCTCGCGCGCACGGGTGCGCTCGGCGTTGCGCAGCAGGCCGGCGTCGCCGGCGATCTCGGCCCCGCGACGCTCGCGCAGGTAATGCAGGTCGACCGTGTCGAACACGGTGCGGGCCTGCGGCGCGAAGCTGCGCAGCAGCGGCAGGCACTCGTGGGCGACGTGGTAGCGCACCATCATCGCCACGTCGAAGCGGGCACCGTTGGCGCGCAGCCACGGCGCCACGCCGGCCAGATAGGGGGCGTACCAGACTTCCACGCCGAGCGCCTGCAGCGCCTCGGTCGCCGCGCCGCCATGCTCGCGCCGGGTCGGCACGAACACCACGTGGATGCCGTCGTCGAGCAGCATCCGGATCAGGTTGTACTGGCGCAGCGAGGCCGAGTCGCGGTCCGGCTGCGGCACTTCCTCATCCAGGATCAGGACCTGGCGCTGGGTGCGGTGCAGCAGCGCCGGCGAGGGCACGCTGCCCACCGCGGGCTGCGCCTGCAGTGCCTCGGCCCATTTCGCCGCGAACACACTGCGGTTGCGGACCTGGTACGCCTTGATCCCGCTGCCGGTGTCGGTGCCGTTGCTGGTGCCTTCGTCATGCACCACGCGGCTGGCCGGCTGCACCAGCACGCGGTGGCCACGGGCGCGGACCGCGAACGCCAGGTCGGTATCTTCGTAGTAGGCCGGCTTGTAGCGCAGATCGAAGCCGCCGAGTTCGTCCCACAGGGCGCGCGGGATCATCAGTGCCGCGCCGGAGCAGTAGTCGGCATCGCGCAGCGCGCTGTAGCGGGGATCCTCGGGCGACTCGAAGCGGCCATAACTCCAGCCGCTGCCGTCCTGGAAGATCACCCCGCCCGATTCCTGCAGGCGGCCGTCGGGATAAAGCAGCTGTGCGCCGACCAGGCCTGCGCGCGGCACCCGTGCGAAGGTGGCGAGCAGGGCATCGAGCCAGCCCGGTTGCGGCACGGTGTCGTTGTTGAGCAGCACCACATACTGGCCGCGGGAACGCGCGACGCCGTCGTTGCAGGCCTCGATGAAGCCGCCGTTGCTCGCGCGCACTTCATAGCGCAGGCCGCCGATCCGTGGCATCCAGGTCGTGGTCTCGTCGCTGCTGCCGTCATCCACCACCAGGATCTCGCAGTCGACCTGCGGCGGATGCGAGGCCAGCGCCCGCAGGCAGGCGAGGGTGTGCGCGGCGTGGTTGTAGACCGGAATCACGATGCTGACCACCGGGCGTTCGCTGGTCGGGACCGTGAAGGGCTCGAACGGCGTCGCCGCGGGCAGGTACAGCGGCGCGCCGCGCGGGGCCGGCACGGCCTGGGTGTGGACACGGATCCGCTGCCAGGTAGCGCGCCAGCCCCGGGTGCGCAGGCTGGCCAGACTGCGACGGAACAGGCCGAGCATGCGGTTCAGGAAATAGCGAGCATCGGCCAAGGACATCGACATCCCGTTGCAACTCCAGCTTAAGCGGGGGAACCCGGGAGAACGCGCCGCTCGCGGTGGCTGCGTTAGACTCGCCGGAATCCATATTCTCGCATCCCCGTGCCCCGACGCTACGATTCCGACGACATCGACGAGTTCGACGACGACACCGAAAGCCGCGGCCCGCTGTGGCGGCGCCGGCTGATCACCTGGAGCATGGCGGCTGTCGCGCTCGGGCTGGGCTTCCTGATCCCCTATACGGTGTACCTGAACCAACAGGTCACCCAGCGCTTCGGTGAGCTGCGCTGGCAGATTCCCACGCGTGTCTATGCGCGCCCGCTGCCGCTGGCGCCCGGCGTGGCGATGGATGCGGCCACGCTCAAGACCGAGCTGGCGGCCTCGGCCTACCGCGATGACGGGATCGGCAAATCGCCGGCCACCTATTCGCAGGAAGGCGGCCGCTTCGTCATCTCCAGCCGCGGCTACAACGACGTCGACGGCCGGGTCGCCCCGCGCCGGGTCGAGCTGAGCCTGTCCGGCGGGTCGATCGCTTCGCTGCGTGACCCCGACAGCCGCAAGGCGCTGAAGGCCGCGCGCCTGGATCCGGCCCGTATCGCCACGCTGTACGGTCAGAAGCAGGAAGAGCGTCGGCTGGTCCGGATCGAAGAGACCCCCGAACTGCTGGTCACCGGCCTGCAGGCGGTGGAGGACAAGGACTTCAACCGCCATCACGGCATCGATCTGAGCGGCATCGCCCGCGCGATCTGGGTGACCGTGCGCTCCGGTGGCCAGAGCCGCCAGGGCGCCTCGACCCTGACCCAGCAGCTGGCCCGCAGCGGCCTGCTCGGGATCGGCAAAGAGCAGACCGTCACCCGCAAGTTCAACGAGGTGCTGTACGCGCTGATCATGGAGGCGCGCTACGACAAGCGCACCATCCTGGAGGCTTACCTCAACCAGGTGTACCTGGGCCAGCGCGGCAGCCAGGCGATCCATGGCATGTCCTCGGGCGCGGAGTTCTGGTTCGGTCGCGACCTCGCCTCGCTCAATACCGAACACGTCGCGCTGTTGATCGGCCTGGTCAAGGGGCCGTCCTATTACGACCCGCGCCGCAACCCCGAACGCGCGCTGGACCGGCGCAACTTCGTGCTGGGCAAGCTGCGCGAAGCCAACCTGATCGACGATGCCGAATACAAGCGTGCGGTCGATGCGCCGCTGGGCGTGCCCAAGACCCCGGGCCTGATCGCGGCCAACCGTTTCCCGGCGTACGTGGATCTGGTCCGTCGCCAGCTCGGCCACGATTACCCCGAGTCGGTGCTGCAGGGCGCGGGCCTGAGCGTCATGACCGGCATGGCGCCGTCGGCGCAGGCGTATGCCGAAGGCGCGGTCACCAAGACCATCAAATCGCTGGAGAGCAAGCGTCGTCCCGCACTGCAGGCCGGCCTGGTGCTGACCGACGTGCACAACGGCGACGTGCTGGCCGTGGTCGGCAGCCGCGATGTCTCCGAACCCGGTTTCAACCGCGCCATCGAGGCCCAGCGTCCGGTCGGTTCGCTGCTCAAGCCGTTCGTCTACCTGCTGGCGCTGGCGCAGCCGGACCGCTATTCGCTGTCCAGCTGGGTCGACGATTCACCGGTGACGGTGCAGCTGAGCCGCGGCAAGCAGTGGTCGCCCGGCAATGCGGACAACCGCAGCCACGGCACCGTCCGCCTGATCGATGCGCTGGCCCATTCCTACAACCAGGCCACGGTACGGGTCGGGATGCAGGTCGGTCCGGAGCGGGTCACCCAGTTGATCCATGTCCTTGCCGGTCTCAAGGCCGATCCCAATCCGGCGGTGATCCTGGGTTCCACGGACCAGAGCCCCTACGCGATGGCCCAGCTGTACCAGTTCCTGGCCTCCGGTGGCGAAATCCAGCCGCTGCATGCGGTGCGCGGCGTGCTCGACCCGCAGGGCAAGCTGATGAAGCGCTATGACAAGACGCCGGCGCCGGCGCAGGAAGGCGACTCGATCGCCGCCAACCTGATCAGCATCGGCCTGCAGCAGGTCGTGGCCAGTGGTACCGCACAGCGCCTCAATGCCGACGGCCTGGGCCGCCTGCAGCCGGCCGGCAAGACCGGCACCACCAACGACGGCCGCGACAGCTGGTACGCCGGCTACACCGGTGACCATCTGGCAGTGATCTGGATGGGCAACGACCAGAACGAACAGGCGGGGCTGTATGGCGCCACCGGCTCGATGCGGGTCTGGTCGGGCATCTTCCAGCGCCTGCCGAGCTCGCCGCTGAAGGTGAGCAACAAGGGCCTGGACTGGCAGTATGTGGAAGCCAGCGGCACGGCCACCACCGATGAAAGCTGCCCGGGCGCGCGTCGCTTCCCGTTCGTGGTCGGCTACACCCCGGCCTACGTACCGTGTACCGCGCCGAGCGCGTTGCCGGAAGGCGAGGGCGGCGAACAGAGTGAAGGCGGTGGCTGGCGCAGCTGGTTCGGCCTGGAGAAAAAGCCCGAGCCCGCCCCCGAACCGGCGCAGAATGCACCGGCCGCCACCCCCGCGCGTCAACCCTGATCGAGGCCTGCCTGCATGACCACCCGATTCCTGATCCGTTCCGCTTCGCTTGCCATGCTGTGCCTGGCCCTGGCGGCCTGCGTCACGCCGCCCCCGGTCGTGAAGGCCCCGGTCGACACCACCACGCCGGCCCAGCGCCTGGCCGCCGTGGATGCCGCTGCCGGCAATGACGACAAGGAACTGGCCGTGCAGCCGCTGCGCGACAGCGAAGTGGAGGACCTGCGCCAGGCCGCGCACGCCCGCCGCCAGGCCAATGATCTGGCCGGCGCCGCGGTCGCGCTGGATCAGGCGCTGGCGATCATGGCCTCGGATCCGTCGGTGCTGCAGGATCGCGCCGAGATCGCGCTGCTGCAGGGCGACTGGGCGGCAGCGGAAACGTTCGCGCGCAAGTCCATCGAACTGGGCTCGAAGACCGGCCCGCTGTGCCGTCGCCATTGGGCGACCATCGAGCAGTCGCGTCTGGCCCGTGGTGAAAAGGAAAACGCGGCGTCGGCGCATGCCCAGCTGGAAGGCTGCACGGTGCCGGGGATCATGCGGTATTGAGGTAGCGCCGGTCGGCCAACGGCCGGCACTACACTGTCGTCATGTCCCAACTTGCCCACGCCAGCCGCGATGCCCTCAGTGAGGGCGGGGCGCTCGCCAGCCAGCTCGATGCCTTCGTTCCGCGCCCGGCCCAGCTGCGCCTGACCGCGGCGATCGCCGAAGCGTTCGACCAGCGCGACGTCCTGCTGGCCGAAGCCGGCACCGGCACCGGCAAGACCTATGCCTATCTGGTGCCCGCACTGCTGTCCGGGCTCAAGACCATCATCTCCACCGGTACCCGCGCGCTGCAGGACCAGCTGTATCACCGCGATCTGCCGCGCGTGCGTGCCGCGCTCGGCGTGGGCCACAGCAGCGCCCTGTTGAAGGGGCGCGCCAACTACCTGTGCCGCTATCGGCTGCAGCAGGCGCGCGGCGAACCGCGCTTCAGTTCGCCGGAGCAGGTCGCGCAGTTCCAGCGCATCCTCGCCTGGTCCGGGCGCACGAAGTTCGGCGACATGGCCGAGTTGGAGGCCCTGCCGGAAGACTCGCCGCTGTACCCGATGGTCACCTCCACGGTCGACAACTGCCTCGGCACCGAGTGCCCGTTCTGGGACGACTGCTTTGTCGTGCAGGCCCGGCAGCGGGCGCAGGCCGCCGACGTGGTGGTGGTCAACCATCATCTGCTGCTGGCCGACCTGGCGCTCAAACAGGAAGGCTTCGGCGAAATCCTGCCCGGCGCCCAGGCGTTCGTGATCGACGAGGCGCATCAGTTGCCGGAGCTGGCCGCGAACTTCTTCGGCGAAGGCTTCGGCATGCGCCCGTGGCAGGAGCTGGCACGCGACTGCCTGGCCGAGAGCCGCAGCGTGGCCGGTGCACAGGCCGCGTTGCAGGAGCCGGCTGCCGCACTCGAACAGACCCTGCGCGACCTGCGCGTGGCGATGGATGGCCTGCCGCCGCGCGGTACCCAGTGGCGTGCGCTGACCGTACCGCAGGTACGCGATGGCTTCGATGCGGCGATGAGCACGCTGGTGCAGCTGCGCGATGCGCTGGCGGGCGTGCGTGAAGCATCGCCCGGCCTGGATGCCTGCCATGCGCGTGCGATGGAAGCCGTATCGCGCCTGTCGCGCTGGCTCGGCGACGACGCACCGATGCTGGACTTCGACACCGATCCGGACGAGGCGCCGGCGCCGGCCGAGGTGCTCTGGTATGAACTGACCCCGCGTGGCTTCCGTTGCCAGCGCACGCCGATGGATGTGTCCGGCCCGCTGCGCGAGCACCGGCAGCGCTCGATGGCGGCCTGGGTATTCACCTCGGCCACGCTGACCGTGGACGGTGGGTTCGAGCACATTTCCCAGCGGCTGGGCCTGGACGATCCGGTCAGCCTGCTGCAGCCCAGCCCGTTTGACTGGGCCCGGCAGGCGCTGTGCTATCTGCCGACCGATCTGCCCGATCCGGCCGCACGCGGCTTCGGCACCGCGTTGATCCGCGCGCTGACGCCGGTGCTGGAGGCCTCGCATGGCCGGGCGTTCCTGCTGTTCGCTTCGCATCGCGCGCTGCGCGAAGCGGCCGAGGCGCTGCGCGATGCCCCGTGGCCGCTGTTCGTGCAGGGCGAGGCCCCGCGCGCGACCCTGCTGCAGCGTTTCCGCGAGTCCGGCAACGGGGTGCTGCTGGGCTCGGCCAGTTTCCGCGAAGGCGTGGACGTGGTCGGTGATGCGCTGAGCGTGGTGGTGATCGACAAATTGCCATTCGCCGCGCCGGACGATCCGGTGTTCGAAGCGCGGCTGGATGCGATCCGCCGGGACGGCGGGAATCCGTTCCGCGACGAGCAGCTGCCGCAGGCGGTAATCGCGCTCAAGCAGGGCGTGGGCCGCTTGATCCGCAGCGAGACCGATCGCGGCGTGCTGGTGCTGTGCGACCCGCGCCTGCTCAGCCGCGGCTACGGGCGGATCTTCCTGGATTCGCTGCCCCCCTTCCGCCGCACCCGCTCGCTGGGCGATGTGCAGGCCTTCTTTGCGCCACAATGGCCCGTCGCTGGACCCGCGCCCGCACCTGCGCCTGCGGCTGCGCAGCCGGTGCAGGCCGTGCAGGCCACCGATGACTTTCCCACTTCCCTGTTCTGACCGCCATGAAACTGCTCGCCTTTGAAACCGCCACCGAAGCCTGCTCCGTTGCCCTGTATGTGGATGGGCAGGTCAGTGAGCGCTTCGAAATCGCTCCGCGTCGCCACGCCGAACTGAGCCTGCCCTGGGCCGAGGCGCTGCTGGCCGAGGCGGGCGTGGCGCGTTCGCAGCTGGACGCGATCGCGCTGGGGCGTGGCCCGGGCGCGTTCACCGGCGTGCGGCTGGCGATCGCCATCGCGCAGGGCATCGCGCTCGCGCTGGATCGCCCGTTGATCCCGGTCTCCACGCTGCAGGCGCTGGCACTGCGCGCGCCGGCCGAGGCCGATCACGTGTTGGCCAGCATCGATGCGCGGATGGGCGAGGTGTACGCGGCGCGCCACATCCGGGTGGACGGGCAGTGGCAGCTGCAGGGCGAGGAAATCGTCTGTGCGCCGGAGGCCGTGGCGCTGCCCGATGGCACGCGCTGGTTCGGCGTCGGCACCGGCTTCGGCGCGGCCGAGGGCGTACTGGCCACGCGGCTGGCCGATCAGCTGACCGGCGTGGATGCGCTGGCACTGCCGCGTGCGTCCGATGTGCTGGCGCTGGCGGTACCGGCCTTCCAGCGCGGCGAGGGCATGGCGCCGGAGCGGGTGGAGCCGGCCTATCTGCGCGACAACGTGGCGCTGACCCTGGTGGAACAGCAGGCCGCGCGGGCCGCGAAGCTGGCCGCCTCGTGAAGCAGGTCACCTCGTAAGGCTCCAGCCACGCATGGCGTGACTCTACCTGCGCCCTCCGCCCGATCAGCGGTCGTCGCGCAGCTCACCACCCGGCAGGAACACCCAGGTGCGGGTCACCTGCAGGATGTCGATCGCATCCTCGGTCCTGGGCAGCGGCGGGAACGGCTGGGCCAGGGTGATCACCCGCAGCGCGGTTTCATCCAGCAACGGCGTGCCGCTGGACTGCAGGATGCGCGCGCTCTCCACCGTGCCATCGCGGCGCACCCCGACCGTGATCACGACCTGGCCGCCGAGCCGGCGGGCGCGGGCCTCATCGGGGTAGTTCAGATTGCCGACCCGCTCGGCGCGGTCGACCCATGCGCGCAGATAGTTGGCGTAGGCATATTCGCGGGTGCTGGCCGAGACGAACTTGCGGTTCGGGCGCTTGGCGTACTGCGCCGAGCGCAGATGTACTTCGGCCGCCAGCCGCGCCATCTCCACGTCACGCTGCTCGCGCGCGGTCATCGGCGCGTCCGGGCGGGGCTGCTCCGGCAGCGGCTGTGGCTGCGCCTCGGCGATGGTGTCGGTGCCATTGCGGCTGTGGACCACGCGGGTCTGCGGCGGCGGCACGCTGGCGGCCTCCTGGCGCTGCTGCGGCACCGGCGACAACCCGGCCTGCGCCTGCGGCACGATCCCGGCCTGGTTGTCGCGCGGGCGCTGCGCCTTGTCGTGGTCGCCACCGCCCTGCTGGTTGGCCTGGGCCAGGAAATCGGCCTGCTTGGGCGTCAGCGGGGTCTGGGTCTGGCTGAAGATCACATCCAGGGTCGGCACCAGCGGCGCGCTGTCGCTGACCGCGAAACCGACGCCGAGGATCAGCAGCGCATGCACGAGCACCGACAGCGTCAGGGTCGCGCCCAGCCGCTGGGATTCGCGCGCCTGCCACGTCGGCACCGGGACGACGCTGGCGCTCATCGCGGCAGGCCGGCCTCGATCGCGTCGAACAGGGTGCCGGCGATGTTCAGCCCGAACTGGGCATCCAGCTCGCGCACGCAGGTGGGGCTGGTGACGTTGACTTCGGTCAGGTAGTCACCGATCACGTCCAGGCCGACGAAGCGCATGCCGCGGCGCTTCATTTCCGGCCCGACCTGGGCGGCGATCCAGCGGTCGCGCTCGCTCAGCGGGCGGCCTTCGCCGCGGCCGCCGGCGGCCAGGTTGCCGCGGAACTCATCGCCCTGCGGAATCCGTGCCAGGCAGTAGTCGACCGGCTCGCCATCGACCAGCAGGATGCGCTTGTCGCCGGCGGTGATGTCCGGGATGAACTTCTGCGCCAGGGCCAGCGTGCGCTCGCCGTTGGTCAGGGTTTCCAGGATCACGTTGAGGTTCGGGTCGCCGGTGCCGCTGCGGAAGATCGAGCGCCCGCCCATGCCGTCCAGCGGCTTGAGCACGGCCTGGCCATGTTCGAGCACGAAGGCCTTCAGGTCGGCGTTGCGGCGGCTGACCAGGGTCGGCGGGCAGCACTGCGGGAACAGCAGGGCAGCCAGCTTCTCGTTGTAGTCGCGCAGGCCCTGCGGGTCGTTGACCACCATCGCACCGGCCTGCTGGGCGACGCTGAGCACGTGGGTGTCGTAGATGAATTCGGCATCGACCGGCGGGTCCTTGCGCATCAGCACGACCTGGCCGGGGCCGAAGACCGTCTGGCTGAACTCGCCCAGGGTGAACCAGTCGTTCTTGTCCTCGCGCACCTGCAGCGGGGCGGTGCGGGCGATGGCCTGGCCGTCGCGCAGGGCCAGCCCGCCGGGGCTGACGTAGTGCAGGGCATGGCCGCGGCGCTGGGCTTCCAGCAGCATCGCGAAGGTGGTGTCCTTGGCAATCTTGATATGGGCGATGGGGTCCATCACCACGATGACATTCAACGGCATGGTCGCAACCTGGCGGGCAGGCCGATGATGGTAGCGACAAAGGCCCGGCAATGCCCGCCCCGGGGGCCGGAACGCAGTGTCCGGCCGGCCCGGGTTTGCGCAAACGGCGCGGGGCGGGCGCCGCCCGGGCCGCTGGCGGCGGGGCCGCGGTGGGTCTGCTTGAAGCGCGCGCCGGTATTGGGATATAGATACGCTTTCGCAGCGACGCCGGGGATCTGGCAAGCGTCGCGCGCTTGGGGAAAGGTAATGACTGAATACATGGCTGCGGGTGGGGAACTCGCAGGGCTGCGCGTGATGGTCATCGATGATTCGAAGACCATCCGCAGGACTGCGGAAACCCTGCTGAAGCGGGAAGGCTGCGAGGTGGTGACCGCGACCGATGGTTTCGAGGCCTTGGCCAAGATCGCCGACCAACAGCCGCAGATCATCTTCGTGGACATCATGATGCCGCGGCTGGACGGGTATCAGACCTGTGCGCTGATCAAGGGCAACCAGCTGTTCAAGTCGACGCCGGTGATCATGCTGTCCTCCAAGGACGGCCTGTTCGACAAGGCGCGCGGCCGCATCGTCGGCTCGGAGCAGTACCTGACCAAGCCATTCACGCGTGAAGAACTGCTGGGTGCCATCCGCACATACGTCAACGCCTGACCAGGGGGGAAAGGCACAATGGCTCGAATCGTACTGATCGAGGATTCACCGACCGACCGTGCGGTGTTCACGCAGTGGTTGACCAAGGCCGGTCATGAAGTCCTGGAAGCGGACAACGCCGAGGACGGGCTCAAGCTCGTGCGCGAGCAGTCGCCGCAGCTGGTACTGATGGACGTGGTCCTGCCCGGCATGAGTGGCTTCCAGGCCACCCGTGCGATGGCGCGCGACGCGGCCATCAAGCACATCCCGGTGGTCATCGTCAGCACCAAGGCGATGGAAACCGACAAGGCGTGGGGGCTGCGCCAGGGGGCGGCCGACTACATCGTCAAGCCGCCGCGCGAGGAGGAACTGATCGCGCGGATCAACCAGTTGGTGGTCTGATGCGCTCTCCTTTCGACATCCTCCAGGCTTACGAACGGCGCAGCCTGGCCCATGCCGTGCAGCTGCCCGAGCGGCAGTTCTCGCAGGACCTGTGGCGTGGCGTCGGCTACCGGGTCGGCAAGCGCCGGCTGGTCTCGGACTTCCGCGAGGTGGTGGAAATCGTGCCGATGCCGCCGATCACCCCGGTGCCCGGCGCACAGCCGTGGCTGCTGGGCGTCGGCAACCTGCGCGGCAACCTGTTCCCGGTGGTGGACCTGAAGTTCTTCCTGGAAGGCGAGCGCACCGTGCAGCAGGAGGGCCAGCGCGTGCTGATCATGCGCCAGGCCGGCGGCGACGTGGCGCTGACCATCGATGAACTGTTCGGCCAGCGCAGCTTCGAGCTGGACCAGGACATCGTCGCGGGCGATCTGGCCACCGGCCGCTATGCACATTTCATCGACCGCGCCTTCCACGGCGATGGCCATGACTGGGGCGTGTTCTCGCTGTCGCTGCTGTCGCGTACCCCCGAATTCAGGCAGGCCGCGGCCTGACCGCAGGCGCCTGTCTCTCCGTATTGAAGATCGAGGTTGAACGATGAGTACTGCTTCGGAATCCGCCAAGGCCGGCAAGTTCGGTTCGGTGGGCACCAATTTCTGGCTCGGCCTGCTGGCCGTGTCGTTGATCGTGTTCGGCGTGAACACCGGTGTGGCGACCTGGCAGGGCAGTCGCCTGGCCAGTGCCAGCACCGATGCCGCGAACCTGCAGGTGCTCTCGCAGCAGCTGGCCAACCAGGGCCGTGAAGCGGTCTCGGGCAACGCCCAGGCGTTCACCGCGTTCAAGCTGACCAAGAGCGACATCGAAAGCACCGTCAGCGCCCTGCAGGGCCGCTACGGTGCCGAGACCAATGTCGCCGGCCCGCTCAACGCGCTGATCAAGACCTGGGAGCCGCTAGGCAAGAGCGCCGGCCAGCTGGTCGCCAGCGAACCTGCGGTGCTGGCGCTCGCCGGCAATGCCAACAACTTCGTCAACGGCGTGCCCGCACTGCAGGCACAGCTGAACGAAGTGGTCCGGGCGATGTCGGCCAGTGGCGCGCCGTCTTCGCAGCTCTACAACGCCCTGCAGCAGGTCGTGGTGGTCGGCTCGATGGCCCGCCGCGTGACCGAAATGCGCGCCGGTGGCGCCAATGCCGCGGCCGCGGGTGATGCGCTGGCACGCGACTCGGTGGTGTTCACCCAGGTGCTCGACGCGCTGCGCAACGGCAACGAGGAACTGGGCATCGCCGCGGTCCGCAACGGCCCGGCGCTGGCCGCACTGGAACAGTCGCAGAAGCAGTGGGACACGATGAAGCAGGACGCCGATGCGATCCTGGCCAGCTCGCGCCAGCTGTTCTCGGCGCAGTCCTCGGCCGCGGCCCTGACCGGTGGCTCGGCGGACATGCTCCGCGACAGCAAGAAGCTCTTCGAGGCGTTCTCCTCGTTCGGCTCGCTGCGCGACACCCGCCTGTTCCCGAATTTCTGGCTGGGCGTGGTGTCCGGCGCGCTCTCGCTGATCGCCATCGTCGGCTTCGTCGGCAGCACCGTGCGCAGCCGCTCGCGCGAGCAGGAGCTGCGTTACCAGACCCAGGTCGAGTTCAACAGCCGCAACCAGCAGGCGATCATGCGGCTGCTGGATGAAATCAGCTCGCTGGGTGAAGGCGACCTGACGGTGAAGGCCTCGGTCACCGAGGACATGACCGGCGCCATCGCCGACGCCATCAACTACGCCGTGGACGAACTGCGCCACCTGGTGACCACGATCAACGACACCTCGGCCAAGGTCGCCGTGTCGACCCAGGAAACCCAGGCCACCGCCATGCAGCTGGCCGAAGCGGCCGGCCACCAGGCCAACCAGATCACCTCCGCGTCGGACCGGATCGGCGAAATCGCCTCGAGCATCGAGCAGGTGTCGCGCAACTCGGCCGAGTCGGCCGAGGTGGCGCAGCGCTCGGTGATCATCGCCGCCGAAGGCGCCGGCGTGGTCCGCGAGACCATCCAGGGCATGGACCAGATCCGCGACCAGATCCAGGAAACCTCCAAGCGCATCAAGCGGCTGGGCGAGTCCTCGCAGGAAATCGGCTCGATCGTGGAACTGATCAACGACATTTCCGAGCAGACCAACATCCTGGCGTTGAACGCCGCGGTGCAGGCGGCGTCGGCCGGTGAGGCCGGCCGCGGTTTCGCCGTGGTGGCCGACGAAGTGCAGCGCCTGGCAGAACGCACGTCCGGTGCGACCCGACGGATCGAGAACCTGGTGCAGGCCATTCAGGCCGATACCAATGAAGCGGTCAGCTCGATGGAGCAGACCACCGCCGAAGTGGTCTCCGGTGCGCGCCTGGCCGAAGACGCCGGTACCGCCCTGACCGAAATCGAGCGCGTCTCCAACGCACTGAACAACCTCATCAAGAACATCTCGATCGCTGCCCAGCAGCAGTCGGCCGCGGCATCGGACATCACCCGCACCATGGGCGTGATCCGTCAGATTACCGGCCAGACCTCGCAGGGCGCGGGACAGACCGCCGAGTCGATCGGCCACCTGGCACAGCTGGCGGCCGACCTGCGCCGCTCGGTTGCCGACTTCAAGCTGCCGGCGTGAGCCGCTGGCAGGGCGGAGAGGGAAGGAACAAGCAGATGATGCATCGCGAGAAATCACCGCACGCCATGTGCGCCGAGCTGCCGGGAGACCTGGCATGAGCACGCTGCGCGATGCCATGAGCCATGCTGCGCTGGGCTGGGTCAAGCCGGAGCTGGACGAGACCCTGCGCCAGGTGCGCAACGAGGTCGAGTACTACGTGGAAGACCCTGCCGATGGCAGCCGCATGCGCTTCTGCGCCGGCTACCTGCACCAGGTGCAGGGGACCCTGCGCATGGTCGAGCTGTACGCCCCGGCGATGGTGGCCGAGGAGCTGGAGCAGCTGGCCAACGCGATCGGTGCCGGCGAAGTGCCGGACCGTGACGAAGCCTGCGCCACGCTGATGCGCGGCAGCGTGCTGCTGCCCGACTACCTGGAGCGCCTGCAGAACGGCCATCGGGACATTCCGATCGTGCTGCTGCCGCTGCTGAATGACATCCGTTCGGCGCGCGCCCTGCCGGGCATCAATGAAAGCGTGCTGTTCGCCTTCGCCCCGGACAGCGCCAGCGCCACCGAGGCCGAGCTGGACCATGCGCGCGGCAGCCTGAGCGGGCGCAACCGCGAACTGCTGGATACCGTGGGCAACGCGGTCAAGGAAGAGCTGCTGCGGATCAAGGACGCGCTGGACCTGCACCTGCGTACCGGTGGCGAGCCGGTGCAGCTGCAGACCCAGGTCAACGAGCTGGGCGCGGTCGCCGATACCCTGGGCATGATGGGCCTGGGCGTGGCCCGCGGCGTGGTCGTGCAGCAGCGCGACGCACTGCGCGAGGTGGTGGACGGGCAGCAGCAGATCGACGAGAGCCTGCTGCTGGACATCGCCGGTGCACTGCTCTACGTGGATGCCTCGCTGGACGACCAGGTCGCCCACCTGGGCGCCGGCGGCAGTGGCGAAGACGATCCCAGCGCGGTGGAAAACCGGCGCACGGTGGAGGTGCTGGCGCATGAAGCCATCGCCAACTTCGCCGCCGCGCGCGAGCATTTCGTCGCCTTCATCGAAACCAACTGGAACCACCAGGAACTGCAGGAAGTCCCGCGCCTGCTCGGCGAGGTTGCCGGTGCGCTGCGCATGCTCAATCTGTCGGAGCCGGCCGATTACCTGCAGGGCGTGCGCCAGTACATCGCGGTGGAACTGCTGGACAAGCAGCGCGTGCCGAGCGGTCGCCAGCTGGACACGCTGGCCGATGCCATGGCCAGCCTGGAGTACTACCTCGAGGCGCTGCGCGAGCGCCGGCCGGGGCGCGAGGAGATTCTCGACATCACCCGCAGCAGCCTGGAAACCCTGCGTTACTGGCCGCTGCCCAACGCGAACCAGCCGAGTGCCGAGACCGGTCCGGAATCGCTGCCGGTCGCGCCGGAACCCATCGAGCTGACGCCGTGGGACGCACCTGCGCCCGAGCCGATCGCGCTTGGCGTGACGGCCGAGGTTCCGCGCCCGGCCAACCTGCCGCCGCCGCTGCCGGACTTCACGTTCGATCCGCCGCCGACGGTCGCCGCGCCGGCGGCGCTGGTGTTCGATGCCTCCACCGCCCCGATCGCCGCCGATGCACCGCAGTGGACCCTGGCGGGCGGCGACGACGTGGAGACGCTGCCGACCTTTGCCCATTTCGACCCGGTCATTGCCGAAGCACCGGCCGGTGCCACCTGGGACGTGTCGCCGCTGGCGTCCGCCCCGCAGGCCGATAGCGCAGGGGAAGACGCTGCGCGCGACGATGCCGCCGTTGCGTCAGCGGAACGTGCCGACATCGACGACGTACGCGCGTCCGAGGCGTTGCCGGCCTTCGTGGCGACGGGCGACGGATTCGATCCGGTCGCCGCCGAGCACGACACCCTGGAGCTGAGCGACGAGCCGATCGAATTCACCTTCGATGAGGATCTGCACAATGCCGACGATGTGCTGTCGCTGCAGATCGACGACACCGATGCGGGTGCCGCCGGGGGCGGGGATTCCGCTCCCTTCGCGCAGGGCGAGGTGGATGTAGAAGCACTGCCGACCTTCCTGCAGGAGATTCCGGTCGCCGCCGCGGAAGACAGCGCCGAAGCACCCCCCAGCACGTTTGCGACGGATCTCGACGCTGCCCCCGACGCCGTCGAGGCGACGCTGCCGGCGCCAGCCGTGCAGGACGCGGTGATCCGCCGTATCGAACTGGACGATGCCTCGACCCGCTTCCTGGCCGAGCTGGATGCGGCGGCCGCGCAGTTCCGCCCGGAAGGGGCGCCGATCGATGCCCCGGTGACCGCGGCTGCGGCGGTCAACCCGCCTGCCGCCACGATCGCCGGAGACACCAGCATCGAGGCCGGCTTCGAAGACGATGGCGAGAACATCGACCAGGACATCCGCGAGGTCTTCATCGAAGAGTTCGACGAAGAACTGGTGAACCTGGGCAATCTGCTCCCGGCCTGGCGCATCGCGCCGGAAAACCTGGACCGCCTGCGCCCGATCCGCCGCGTGTTCCATACCCTCAAGGGCAGTGGCCGCCTGGTCGGTGCGCGTACGCTGGGTGAGTTCAGCTGGAAGATCGAGGGCATGCTCAACCGCGTGCTCGACGGCAGCCGCCCGGCCTCGCCGGCCGTGGTCGCGCTGGTCGGCCAGGCCTATGACGTGCTGCCGCAGCTCAATGCCGCGCTGCGCGATGGCAGCCGTGTCACCGCCGATCTTCAGGCCATGCAGGGCATCGCCGATCGCGTGTCCGCGGGCGAAGAAACCTTCCATGTGCCGTTGCCGCGCGCTGCCGCGGTCGCTGTATCGACGCCGGCAGAGGAGGTCGCTGCGACCGAGGCTGCGCTGGTTGTCGAGAGCACCCCCGCCAATATCGACAGCGTCCTGCGCGAGATCCTGGAAGCCGAGGTCGAGGTGCACCAGGCGACGCTGCAGGCGTGGCTGGATGCTGCGACCGATGGCCCGCAGCCGGTCACCGATGGCCTGCTGCGCGCCGTGCACACGATGAATGGCGCGTTCGCGATGACCGACGTGCCCGAGATCACGGCCGTCACCGGCGCCGCGGAAAGCTACATCAAGCGCTCGCTGGCCGCCGATGCGCTGCCGGGTGCGGCCGGGATGGCTGCGCTGGCCGACACCTGCGCAGCGATCACCACCACGATGGCGGCGCTGCAGGACGAGGCACCGCGCGTGCCCGTGCAGAACGCCCTGGCTGCCCGCCTGGTCGCCCTGGCGGATACCCTGCCCGAAGCGCGCTGGCCGGCCTTGGTCGAGGACGATCTGGACCTGCTCGACGAAGCTCTGTACGCCGAAGAGGCGGAGGCCGAACAGGCTGACGAAACGGAGCAGGCCGAACAGGCTGACGAAACGGAGCAGGCCGAACAGGCTGACGAAACGGAGCAGGCCGAACTTGCCCAACTGGCCGACGAAGCCACCGCGACGGACGATGCTGCGCCCGTCCTCGCCACCGCCGACGATGCCGCCGGGACCGACGTGCAGCAGGCCGAACTCGAGGCCGACGGACTGAGCGTGATCGCGCCGGATCACGCGACCACGCAGGCTGACGACGAGGATGCCCTGGTCGCCATGGAGCTGACCGGCACCGATGACCTGTCGGCCTATTTCGACGCAGACCTGCCCGATGCAGGGCTGCCCGATGCAGGGCTGCCCGACGCAGGGCTGCCCGACGCAGTGCGTGCGGGCGACGCGCCGCAGACGCTGGATGCGGTGACTGACGAGCGCGAGGACGCCGATCTGGCGTCGGTCCATGCGGGCCTGGAGTCGGTCGAGCTGACCTCCGCCGAGGATCTCTCGCGCTACTTCGATCATCTCGCCGAACCGGCTGCACCGGTGGTGTCCGATACGGGTACCGAAGCCGAAGCCGAAACCGAAGCCGAAGCAACGCGCGAGGCCGAGTTCGCGACCGACACCCACACCGACACCGTCCGTGAACCGGACAGCGCCTACGCGGTCTCCGTGGATGACGCCGCCAACGACAGCTGGAGCGACACCGGGCAGGACGACGACGAGGACGCACGGGCACTGGACGAGGTCCTGCCGCCCCCACCGACGTTTGGCGAGGTAGTAGACGCGCAGCAGGCCGTGGACGATGGTCTGACCGTCGTCGATGCGCCGGATGCCTCCGATACCGGCGTGCTGGGTCTGGACGCCACCGACGACAACACCGGCGAAGCCGATGCGTTCGCCGAGGCGATCGAGGCCACCGCGCCCGACGCGTCGACCGCTGATACCGCCCCGTCCCGCTTCTTCGAGCTGGAAGACGCGCCGGCCGCATCGCTCACCCAGGCGTCCGCGCACGACGACGCCCCCGCCGGCGATGTCATCGACAACGACAACGACGACGCAGCGCCGGGCGACGCGCTCGATTTCACCCAGCTGGACCAGGAGCTGGTCGATATCTTCGTGGAGGAGGGCAAGGATCTGCTCGATCACTGCGATGGCCTGATCAGCGAGCTGCGCGCCGCGCCGCAGGACCGCGAAGTGATCGCCGGCCTGCAGCGGGATCTGCACACCCTCAAGGGCGGTGCGCGCATGGCCGGGATCAACCCGATCGGCGACCTGGGCCACGGCATCGAGTCGCTGCTGGAGGCCGTTGCGGCCAACCGGACCGATATCGACCGCAGCGACGTGCACCTGCTGGAACGCGGCTTCGATCGCCTGCACCAGCTGCTGACCCGTACCGGCCAGCACCGCACCGTGGCGATGCCGGACGACCTGATCGCGGCGTTCGAGCAGCGCACCCAGGGTCGGGCCGCGCCCGAGCCGGACGAGACCGTGGGCACCGCGCTGCCGTCCGGTGATGCCCAGGTCGAAGCGGCGATTGCCGCGCTGGTGGCGGCGCCGCTGTCGGCGCCGGTGCCACTGGAAACCGTCAGCGAAGACGATGGTCTGCCGCGGCCGCAGCAGGAACAGGTGCGCGTGCGCGCCGATCTGCTCGACCGCCTGGTCAATCACGCCGGTGAAGTGGCGATCTACCGCTCGCGCCTGGAACAGCAGCTCGGTGCCTTCCGCGGCGCCATGGGCGAACTGGACCGCACCAATGCCCGTCTGCGCGATCAGCTGCGCCGACTGGACCTGGAAACCGAAGCGCAGATCGTGGCCCGTTACCAGCGCGAGCAGGAACAGGTCGACCACAAGTTCGATCCGCTGGAACTGGACCGCTTCTCCACGCTGCAGCAGCTCAGCCGCGCGCTGAACGAGTCCGCGGCTGACTTGGGCGGCCTGCAGGGCGTGCTGGACGATCTGTCGCGCCAGTACGACGTGCTGCTGCAACAGCAGTCGCGTGTCAGTTCGGAACTGCAGGACGGCCTGATGCGCGCGCGCATGGTGCCGTTCGATGGCCTCGTGCCGCGCCTGCGCCGGGTCGTGCGCCAGGCCGGCCAGGACACCGGCAAGCAGGTCCACGTCATCCTCGAAGGTACCCACGGCGAACTGGACCGCAACGTGCTCGACCGCATGGTCGCGCCGCTGGAACACATGCTGCGCAACTCGGTCGCGCACGGTCTGGAAACCCCGGAACAGCGTCGTGCCGCCGGCAAGCCGGAGGAGGGCGAGATCGCCATCCGCCTGCGCCGCGAAGGCTCGGAAATCGTGCTGGAAGTGGCCGACGATGGCGCCGGGCTGGATCGCGAGGCGATCCGTCGCCGCGCCGAACAGCGTGGCCTGATCGCCGCCGATGCCGTGCTGGGCGATGCCGAGCTGGATGCGATGATCTTCTCGCCCGGCTTCAGCACCGCCGACCAGGTCAGCCAGCTGGCTGGCCGCGGCGTGGGCATGGACGTGGTGCACAACGAAGTGCGCCAGCTGGGCGGCTCGGTGGACATCCACTCGGTCAGCGGCCAGGGCGTCACCTTCACCCTGCGCCTGCCGCAGACGCTGGCGGTCACCCAGGCCGTGTTCGTGCAGATCGGCGAGACCACGTTCGCGGTGCCGGTCGCCTCGGTCAGTGGTATCGGCCGGATCTCGCGCGAGCGCTTCGAAACCGCCAACGGCGGCTACCACTACGGTGGCGAGGAATTCGCGCTGCACGATCTGGGCACGCTGATCGGCCAGGCCCAGGCCCGCGCCGAAGGGCAGGCCCAGGTGCCGTTGCTGCTGGTCCGCGCCGGCGACCTGCGCGTGGCCGTGGCGATCGACCAGGTGCTGGGCAACCGCGAAATCGTGGTCAAGCCGGTGGGCCTGCAGATCGCCTCGGTGCCGGGCATCTACGGTGCAACCATCACCGGCGATGGCCGCGTGGTGGTGATCCTGGACGTCGCCCCGCTGGTGCGCCGTTACCTGGCCAACCCGCACAAGCCGATCACCGCCGCCGCCAAGGTCAGCGATCGCGATGTGCCGCTGGTGATGGTGGTCGACGATTCGCTGACCATGCGCAAGGTCACCGGCCGCATCCTGGAGCGCCACAACTTCGAGGTGACGGTCGCCCGCGACGGCATCGAAGCGCTGGAACGGCTGGAGGAGCGCGTGCCGGACCTGATGCTGCTGGATATCGAAATGCCGCGCATGGACGGCTACGAGCTGGCCAGCGTCATGCGCGCCGATCCGCGCTACCAGGGCGTGCCGATCGTGATGATCACCTCGCGCAGCGGTGACAAGCACCGTCAACGGGCCTTCGAACTCGGTGTCCAGCGCTACCTGGGCAAGCCTTACCAGGAACTGGATCTGATGCGTAACGTGTATGACCTGCTGGGGATCGCCCGTGCACGCGAGTGACGCCCCTACGTTGTTGTCGGTGGCCCTGCTGGCCCGCCCCGGGCCGGCGCGCGACCGCCTGCGCGAGGCGCTCGCCCATGCCGGCGCGCGCGTAGTGCTGGAGGACGATCCCAACACGCTCGACCTGCAGTCCCTGCGCGATGCCGATCCGGGCGCGGTGCTGATCGCCCTGGAACCGGCGATCGAAGACGCACTGGAACGGCTGGATCCGGTCCTGAGCTCGCCTTCGCTTACCCTGATCTTCGACGAAGCCGAGCTGGCCGCCCGCCGCGACGGCTGGGAAGCGCAGCGCTGGGCGCGGCATCTGGTGGCCAAGCTGCACGGTCACCAGGACGTGCTGCCGCCGGGCTCGGAACAGGATCAGCAACTGCAGCCCGAACCGGGCCTGCCGGTCACCCCGGCGCAGCTGCACGCCGATGCGCCGCTGGAGTTCCATCTGCGCGAAGCGGAGGATGCGGCGTCCGACGTGCCTGCCGATGGCCTTTACCAGGTGCCGGCGGAGCTGAGCGAGCCGGTCTCGCTGGAAGAGGCATTGGCCGCGCTGCAGCCCGTGGACGCCGATCCGGTCGGCGTACCGATTCCACCGATCCCTGCCTCGGCGCCGCCGGCTGCGGCTGCCGTGTCGATCGGCGATCACAGCCGCTGGTCGCTGGTCGAGGAGGATGCCGTCGTCGCCACCGCATCGTCGGCCAGCGGGCCGGCGCTGGAGCCGGAGCGTTTCGACACCGAGCGTCTGTCACTGGTCGAGCTTGAACCCGAGGCCGGTCCCGACGGTGGCTGTCCCGGCGCGGTGCTGGTATTGGCCGGTATCGGGGGGCCGGATGCGCTGCGCCGCCTCCTGGCCGCGCTGCCCGCGACGCTGACGACCGCGGTCCTGGTGCATATGCGCCTGGACGGTGGCCGTTACGGCAATCTGGTCAAGCAGATGGCACGCGTTTCCGCGCTGCCGGTGCTGCTGGCCGAGGATGCCCAGGCCGTGGCGGCGGGGCAGGCCTATATCCTGCCCGACGACATCGGCATCGCCGTGCGCCAGGGCGGCCTGCACTTCATCGCCGACCCGGCCGGCATCCAGATCGCGGCACTGCCGGCCCAGCACAGTGGCGTGGTCCTGCTCAGTGGTGCGGACGCCGCCCAGGTCGATGCGGTCCTTGCCCTGGCGGCCGCTGGTGCGTGGGTCGCCGGCCAGGTGGGTGAAGGCTGCTATGACCCGACCGCCGCCAGTGCGGTGGTGGTCGCCGGGCAGGATGCCGGTGAACCGCCGCAGCTCGCTGCCACCATCGCCGAACGCTGGGGCGTGGACGCGTAAGCGCGCCGCGGACCCTTGAAGGAATCTCCATGAGTTACGCCAGCAACGACGAAATCCGCGGTGTCCTGATCCAGGCCGGGCACGAACGCGTGCTGCTGCCCAACGCCACCGTGGCCGAAATGATGTCCAAGGTGCCGGTCGAAACCGTCCCCGATGCACCGGCCTGGCTGGTCGGGCAGATCGCCTGGCACGGCTGGGACGTCCCGCTGCTGTCGTTCGCCCGGTTGTCCGGTCAGGGCGACGAGCCGGTGGTGGCCAACAACAAGGTGGTGGTGCTCAAGGCGCTGGGGGGCAATCCCCGCCGGCCGTACTTCGCCCTGCTGACCCAGACCTTCCCGCAGCTGATCGCGGTTCCGCGCGACGGCCTGCTCGCCGATGCCTCCGAGGACACCCTGCCGCAGGGCGTGCACATGCGCGTGCTGCTGGGCGAGCAGAGCGCGCTGCTGCCCGACCTCGATGCGCTGGAAGCGGCGCTGGACGAAGCCTTCCCCGTCGCGGGGTGAGGAAAAAACCCGTTTCTGCTTCAGCCCAGATCGCCCAATCGGGCCTGCACGGCGGCGATGGCGGCCAGACCCGCGGTCTCGGTGCGCAGCACGCGCGGGCCCAGCTGCAAGCCCTGGAAGCCCGCTGCGGCCAGCGCCTGGCGGTCACGCGGCGACCAGCCGCCTTCCGGGCCGATCGCGATCACCACGCCGCCCGGTGCGGCTGACAGGGTGGACAAGCGGTGCTCGCCCTGCGGATCCAGGGTCAACTTCAATGCCTCGGCCGCGACCCCGTTGGCGGCGTCCGGGAGCGATTGCGGCGCGGCCACGCTGGGCACGCGGGCGCGTCCGGATTGGCCGCAGGCCGAGACCACCACGCTGTGCCAATGCGCCAGGCGCTTCTCGGCGCGGGCCGCATCCAGCTTCACTTCGGTGCGCTCGGCATTGACCGGCACGAAGGCCTGCACGCCCAGCTCCGTGGCCTTCTGCAGGATCAGGTCCATCTTCTCGCCGCGGGCGATGCCCTGCAGCAGGGTGATGTGCAGCGGCGATTCGTTGTCCAGCGCGGTGGCGCTCTCGATCCGCACCTGCGCATCGCGCTTGCCCACGGTGACCAGGGTGGCGCTGTAGTCCTGCCCATCGCCGTTGAACAGCACGCAGCCGTCGCCTTCGCGCAGGCGCATCACGCGGACCAGATGGTTGGCGGCGTCCTCGGGCAGCGCCAGGGTCTGGCCGACCGCCAGCGGATGATCGATATGGCTGCGGGTCACGCGCATGCGACGGCCTCGTCGATGGCGGCCAGGGTGGTCAGGGCAAGCAGCTCCAAGTGTTCATCCTCCACGCAGTACGGCGGCATCCAATACAGCACATTGCCCAGCGGGCGCAGCACCACCCCGCGCTTGAGCGCGGCCTTGTAGGCGTGCAGCCCGACGCGGGCCTCGGCCGGGAACGGCGTGTGCTTGTCGCCATTGCGGGTCAGTTCGAAGGCCACCACCATCCCGGCCTGGCGCACATCGGCGACGTGCGCGTGGTCGGCGAACGGCGCGGCCAGGGTGCGCATCACCTCGGCGGTGCTGCGATTGCGCGCGATCACGTCCTCCCCGGCGAAGATGTCCAGGGTCTCCAGCGCGGCGGCACAGGCCAGCGGATTGCCGGTGTAGCTGTGCGAATGCAGGAAAGCGCGCTCGCGCGAATCATCGAGGAAGGCGTCATACAGGGCCTGCGTGGCCAGCACCGCCGACAGCGGCAGGAACCCGCCGGTCAGGCCCTTGGACAGGCACAGCAGGTCCGGCATCACCCCGGCCTGCTCGCAGGCGAACATCGTGCCGGTGCGGCCGAAACCGGTGGCGATCTCATCGGCGATCAGGAACGCGCCGTTGGCATCGCACAGCGCGCGCGCACGCTGCAGATAGACCGGGTCGTACATGCGCATGCCACCGGCGCACTGCAGGCGCGGCTCCAGGATCACCGCGCAGATCTCGCCCGGGTGCTGGTCGAACAGCGTGGCCAGCGCATCGGCGGCCTGGTGCGCGCGCTGCGCGGCGCTCTGGCCCGGCTCGGCCAGGTAGGCATCGGGCGAGGGGGCGAACAGCGCCTCGGTCAGCAACGGCGCATACACGCGTCGGTAGAGCGGGATGTCACCGACCGACAGCGCGCCCAGGGTTTCGCCGTGGTAGCCGTTCTCCAGCGCGACGAAGCGGGTGCGGTGGTTCTCGCCGCGGTTGCGGAAGTAGTGGAACGCCATCTTCAGCGCCACCTCGACCCCGGCCGAGCCGTTGTCGGCATAGAAGACCTTGGCCAGCGGATCGCGCCCGGCCTGGCGCGGGGCAATGGCCAGCAGGCGCTCGGCCAGCCGTACCGCCGGCTCGTGGCTGAAGCCAGCCAGCATCACCTGTTCCAGCTGGGTGGCCTGCTGGGCGATGGCCGCACCGATGCGGGGTTGCGCATGGCCGAACAGATTGGTCCACCAACTGCTCACCGCATCCAGATAGCGATGGCCATCGTGGTCGATCAGCCACGGGCCTTCGCCGCGGGCGATCGGCAGCAGGGGCAGGGTGTCGGGGTGCTCGCGCATCTGCGTGCACGGGTGCCACAGCACGGCCAGATCGCGTTGCCGCCACTGATCGGCCAGCGTGAGGGGGGCTGGGTCTGCTAGCATTTCGGGCTCATGAACACGTTTTCACCAGTACCCATTCTAGAGATGCTCGCATGAGCCGTCGCCTGCCCATCATCCACCAGATCACGGACGAGGAAAGCGGGCCGTTCCAGCGCCAGCATCTGGATCTGGAGTTTTCCAACGGCGAACGCCGCCGCTTCGAGCGGCTGGTGACCCGCGGCCACGGTGCCGTGGTGGTGGTCCCGATGCTCGATGACGAGACCGTGCTGCTGGTGCGTGAATACGCCGCCGGCATGCACCGTTACGAGCTGGGCCTGGTGAAAGGCCGCATCGACGCCGGCGAAACGCCCGAACAGGCCGCCGACCGCGAATTGAAGGAAGAGGCCGGTTACGGTGCCCGGCGGGTCGACGTGCTGCGCGCGATGACCCTGGCCCCGACCTACATGAGCCACCAGTCGTGGCTGGTGGTGGCGCGCGATCTGTACCCTGAGCGCCTGGTCGGCGATGAGCCGGAGGAGCTGGAGGTCGTGCCGTGGAAGCTGGCCGATCTGGACCAGCTGATGCTGCGCGAGGATTTCTCCGAAGGCCGATCGCTGGCGGCGCTGTTCATCGCCCGCGAGTGGCTGGGACGGAAGGAATGATCAAACTCACGACGGATCTGCGCGAAACCGTCATCGCCATCGCCCAGGACGCAGCGGCCGCCATCATGGCGGTGTACGCCACGCCGTTCGATGTGGAGATCAAATCCGACCACAGTCCGGTCACCGCCGCGGATCTCGGTGCCAACCAGGTGATCGAGCGCGGGCTGGCGCAGCTGACCCCGGAGCTGCCGATCCTCTCCGAAGAATCGGCGCAGGTGCCGTGGGAGATCCGCCAGCACTGGGGCGCCTACTGGCTGGTCGACCCGCTGGATGGCACCCGCGAATTCGTCAAACGCAATGACGAGTTCAGCGTCAACATCGCGCTGATCTACCAGGGCGCGCCCGCGTTCGGCGTGGTGCTGGCCCCGGCCACCGGCCAGGTCTGGCACGCCATGCGCGGCGAGCTCGCCTACCGCCGCGACGGCATGCGCGATTCGGTGCTGCGCACCCGCACGCCGGCTTCGGCACCGCTGCGGGTGGCGGCCAGCCGCTCGCATCGCAGCGCGCAGACGCAGGCCCTGCTGGACCGCATGGGCGATATCGAGGTGCTCGCCCAGGGCTCCTCGCTGAAGTTCTGCCGGCTGGCCGAAGGCACGCTCGACGTCTACCCGCGGCTGGGCCCGACCTCCGAATGGGATACCGCGGCCGGCCAGTGCGTATTGCACGCGGCCGGTGGCGCAGTGCTCTCGGCCGAGACCGGCAAGCCGTTCCGCTACAACCGCCGCGACACCCTGTTGAACGGCGATTTCATCGCGCTGGGCGATACCCGCCTGCCGTGGCGCGCGTGGCTGCCCGCCTGACCTGACTGGAGCAACGATGCCTGCCACCCCTGAACTGGACCGCCTGCTGGGCATCATGGCGCGCCTGCGCGATCCGTTGCAGGGCTGCCCCTGGGACCTGCAGCAGGACTTCGCCAGCATCGCGCCCTACACCATCGAGGAAGCCTACGAGGTCGCCGATGCGATCGACCGCGGCGACCTGGACGATCTCAAGGACGAACTCGGCGACCTGCTGCTGCAGGTGGTCTTTCACGCGCAGATGGCGCAGGAGCAGGGCGCCTTCGCGTTCGCCGACGTCGCCCGCGCGATCAGCGACAAGATGGAACGTCGCCATCCGCACGTGTTCGCCCAGGTCCAGGTCGAGGGGGCCGAGGACGTCAACAGCAACTGGGAGGCGATCAAGCGCGCCGAGCGTGCCGCCAAGGGCCATACCGATACCTCCGCGCTGGCCGGCATCTCGCGCGGGCTGCCGGAATGGCAGCGGGCGGTGAAGCTGCAGGCGCGCGCGGCACGGGTCGGTTTCGACTGGCCGGGCCCGGCGCCGGTCATGGACAAGGTGCGCGAGGAGCTGGACGAGGTCGCCGCGGAATTCGCGCGCGGCCCGGTCGAGGAGAATCACGCGCGCCTGCAGGAAGAGCTCGGAGACCTGCTGTTCGTCTGCGCCAATCTGGCCCGTCACGCCAAGGTGGACGTGGGCGCCGCCCTGCGCCTGGCCAACCACAAGTTCGAACGCCGCTTCCGGGCGATGGAAGCGCAGGCCGAGGCCGCGGGGCGGTCGATGGCCGCGCTCGACCTGGACGCGCAGGAAGCGCTCTGGCAGCAGGCCAAGGCGGACGAGCCCAAGCCGTGAAGACGCTGCTGCTGTTCGTCCTGACCGCAGTGGCCGAGATCGTCGGCTGCTACCTGCCGTGGCTGTGGCTGCGCAGGGACGGCAGCGCGTGGCTGCTGCTGCCGGCCGCCGCCAGCCTGGCGTTGTTCGCCTGGCTGCTGACCCTGCACCCGACCGCCAGCGGGCGCGTCTATGCCGCCTATGGCGGGGTCTACATCGGTACCGCGCTGCTGTGGCTGTGGCTGGTCGACGGCATCCGCCCCGGCCGGTGGGACCTGCTCGGCGTCGGCCTGTGCCTGGCCGGCATGATGGTCATCATGTTCGCCCCGCGCACCGCCTGATCCGGATCGGCACCGGTCCGCGGAAAACCCCTACGGTCGCGTGAAGACGGCGTGGCTATACTCGGACCTACGATTCCGGGGAAAGGGAGTGACCTGATGTTTCCGACCATGCTGTTCTCGCTGGTACTGGCCTTCGTGGCCGTCGTCATCCTGTTCAAGGCCGTGCGGATGGTGCCGCAGGGCTACGAATGGACCGTGGAGCGCTTCGGCCGCTACACCCACACCATGTCGCCCGGCCTGCATTTCCTGATCCCGATCGTGTACGGGGTGGGCCGCAAGGTGAACATGATGGAGCAGGTGCTGGACGTGCCCAGCCAGGAAGTGATCACCAAGGACAACGCTGCGGTGCGCGTGGATGGCGTGGTGTTCTTCCAGGTGCTCGATGCCGCCAAGGCCGCCTACGAGGTTGCCAACCTGGAAGTGGCGATGATCGCCCTGGTGCAGACCAACATCCGCACCGTGATCGGCTCGATGGACCTGGATGAATCGCTCAGCCAGCGCGAGGTGATCAACGCCCAGCTGCTGAGCGTCGTCGACCATGCCACCAACCCTTGGGGCGTAAAGGTCAACCGCATCGAGATCCGCGACATCCAGCCGCCGCGCGACCTGCTCGACGCGATGGCGCGGCAGATGAAGGCCGAGCGCGAGAAGCGCGCGCAGATCCTGGAAGCCGAAGGCTCGCGCCAATCCGAGATCCTGCGCGCCGAGGGCGAAAAGCAGGCCACCGTGCTGGAGGCCGAGGGCCGCAAGGAAGCCGCTTTCCGCGATGCCGAAGCGCGCGAGCGCCTGGCCGAGGCGGAAGCCAAGGCGACCACGATGGTCTCCGAGGCGATCGCCCAGGGCGACGTGCAGGCGATCAATTACTTCATCGCGCAGAAGTATGTGGAAGCATTCAAGGAACTGGCGACCTCGCCGAACCAGAAGCTGGTGCTGATGCCGATGGAGGCCAGCGGCGTGATCGGCTCGATCGCCGGTGTCGCCGAACTGGCACGCGAGGCGTTCGCCAAGCAGGAAGAAAAGAAAGCCACGCGCGGCGTCCCGCCGCGGATCGGAGGCTGACATGCGCTGGGAAGTCGTGGCCTGGGGCGCGCTGGCACTGGTGCTGTTCGCCGCCGAGGCGCTCGCGCCCGGCGCCTTCATGTTGTGGATCGGGATCGGCGCGGCGGCGGTGTTCGTGCTGGTCGCGGTGTTCGCCGACATCCCGCTGCTGTGGCAGGTGGTCGCCTTCGTGGTGCTCAGCGTCGTCTCGATCCAGTGCTACCGGCGTTGGGGGCGATCGCATGATCGCCAGAGCGACCAGCCGCTGTTGAACCGGCGCGCCGAGCAGCTGATCGGACGGGTGGTCGTGCTCGACCAGGCCATCGTGGCCGGCAAGGGCCGGGCCAAGATCGACGATGCGTTCTGGGTGGTGGCCGGGCCGGATCTGCCGGCCGGCAGCCCGGTGCGGGTGGTGGCGGTGGAGGGCATGACGCTGAAGGTGCAGCAGGCCTGATCCGCGCTTTTCCCGCACCGCCGCAGGCGTTGTGAAGGCGGTTCTGGGATAATGCTTTCTTGCCTTCATTCCCCCGGAACCGGTCATGACCCAGAAGACGCTTCTCAACGATACCCACCGCGCACTCGGCGCCAAGATGGTCGATTTCGGTGGCTGGGACATGCCGATTCACTACGGTTCGCAGCTCGACGAGCACCACCTGGTGCGCAGCGATGCCGGCATGTTCGACGTCAGCCACATGACCGTGGTGGACCTGCGCGGTGATCAGGTCAAGCCGTTCCTGCGCACCCTGCTGGCCAACTCGGTGGACAAGCTGAAGGCGACCGGCAAGGCGCTGTACTCGTGCATGCTCAATGCCCGCGGCGGCGTGATCGACGACCTGATCGTCTATTACATGGCCGATGATTTCTTCCGCATGGTGGTCAACGCCTCGACCCGCGAAAAGGACCTGGCCTGGATCCGTGAGCAGGCAGCCGCCTTCAACGTGGAGGTCATCGAGCGCGAAGACCTGGCCATCATCGCGGTGCAGGGCCCGACGGCACGCGAGCGGGTGATCGGCCTGCTGGGCGAGAGCGATCGCGCCGCGCTGGAAAAGCTCGGCCGGTTCGCCGCGCTGGAAACCACCACCGCCGACGGCACCCCGCTGTTCCTGGCGCGTACCGGCTACACCGGTGAAGACGGTTTCGAAATCCTGCTGCCGCAGACCGCCGTGGTCGCGTTCTGGACGGCACTGACCGCCGCCGGCGTGCGCCCGGCCGGCCTGGGCGCGCGCGACACGCTGCGCCTGGAAGCGGGCATGAATCTCTATGGCCAGGACATGGACGAAGAGATCACCCCGTACGAAGCCGGCCTGGCCTGGACCGTGGCATTGGACGAAGGTCGTGACTTCATCGGGCGCGACGTGCTCGAGGCGCAGAAGGCGGCCGGCAACGCCCGCCAGCTGATCGGCCTGGTGATGGACGAAAAGGGCGTGCTGCGCCACGGCCAGGTCGTGCTGACCGCCAGCGGCGAAGGCGAGATCCTGTCCGGCACCTTCTCGCCGACGCTGGGCAAGGGCATCGCGTTCGCGCGCGTGCCGGGCGGCGACCTGGGCGACGTCCGCGTCGACATCCGCGGCAAGCAGGTCCCGGTGCGCGTGGTGAAGTTCCCGTTCGTGCGCGAAGGCCAGGCCCAGCCCGGCGTGTTGATCGACGGCTGATGCCGTGATGTACCCGGTGCGGACGCATGCGCATCCGCGCCGGTTGGTTACACTACCCCCGTTTCTTGACCCCCCCTGATATTCCTCGGAGCAGTCCCATGAGCGAGATCCCCGGCGACCTCAAATTCCTCAAGTCCCACGAGTGGGCACGCGTTGAAGGCAACGGCCGCGTCACCGTCGGTATTTCCGACCACGCCCAGGGCCTGCTTGGCGACCTGGTCTACGTTGAACTGCCGGAGGTTGGCCAGGAGGTCAAGGCCGGCGAACAGGCGGCGGTGGTCGAGTCGGTCAAGGCCGCTTCGGACGTGTACAGCCCGATCACCGGCACGGTCGTCGAGGTCAATGAGGCCCTGAGCGACAAGCCGGAAACCATCAACGAAGACGCCTACGGCGACGGCTGGATCTATGTCGTCGAAGTGGCCGGCCTGGACGAAGTCAACGAACTGCTGGGTCCGGACGACTACGCCGAGCTGCTGGAAAACGAAGATCACTGATCGCGTTTCCGGCAGGAAGAACGGCCGCCTGGTGCGGCCGTTTTTTTTTGCCCGCGCGCCGGGTGCGTGTCGATGCCGTTAGCAGTGCGTGAGGGTCGTGCGTGTTGCGGACCTCCATTGCGCGCGAACCAACCGCCTCATGACGATCGGTCCGGTGTCGATGCGTGCCGGTGATCTGGCCCGCGTCGACGACCGACGGCATGCCGATGCGGGATCGATGCGGATGCGTCGGCGACGTTCGAGCGCCGATGCCAGGCGCGAACGCGTCGGTGCCGGACGGTCAAAAGTTTGCGCAGTTACGCGAATCGGGTCGAAAAAAGCGTGGGCGGATGTGAAAAGTTTTTCGGTCCGTTTAAGGTCCGCACGGGCAGTCCCGCAGCGGCTGTGATCGAACCCGCTGCGCGTCCACGGCGGTGGCACAGAACACGGCGATGTTGCGATGTCGCGACACGAAAGTGCTTCTTTTAAGTGTTTTTCTTTTCGGCGGTGTCAGCGCCTGCTCGCATGCGGTGCCCGCGCTGGCGATGGCATGGCGCGCCTGCGGGGTGATCACAGGGCGCGGCAAGGGCGTCGCGGCAAGGCGCCGGTGTGAAAATTTTTCGCCGGGGTTGTTGACAGTGAAAAAAAGCGTGATTAGGTTTCGCCTCAGCAGACCTTGCCTGCGAACAGAGTGAGCAGAATCGACATCAAGTCGCGAAGCACAACCTGGACATCCACCTCGCGTCCGATGACGGTGGAGATGGCTTCGCTTCCTTCAGCGAACCGCAAGACCCTTCCTGATCCGATATCTGCCTGGCCGCACATGGCAGGTGTCCCCGTATCCGTCACGACGCGCATGACGCGACGGCGGTCCCCGCGACGCAGCAACGGCGGGTTTGCTTTACCTGGGCGTTTCCACTCCATAGATCACTGACGAGGAGCCATCCCATGGCAACCAAGAAAGCTGCGAAGAAAAAGCCGGCCGCCAAAAAGGCAGCCAAGAAGGTCGCTAAGAAGGCGACTGCCAAGAAGACCGTGAAGAAGGTAGCCAAGAAGGCGGCTGCCAAGAAGACGGTGAAGAAGGCGGCCAAGAAGGCGACCGCCCGCAAGGCAGCCGTGAAGAAGACGGCGAAGAAGGCCGTGAAGAAGACGGCAAAGAAGGCCGCGACCAAGAAGACCGCGAAGAAGGCAGTGAAGAAGACGGCGAAGAAGGCCGTCAAGAAGACTGCGAAGAAGGCAGCCACCAAGAAGACCGCGAAAAAGGCGGTAAAGAAGACGGCCAAGAAGGCGACCCGCAAGGTAGCCAAGAAAGCCGCTCCGAAGAAGGCTGCCAAGAAGACCGCCAAGAAGGCCACCCGCAAGGTAGCCAAGAAGGCCACCGCCAAGAAGGCGACCGCCCGCAAGGCTCCGGCCAAGAAGGCGTCGGCGAAGAAGGCAGTGAAGAAGGTCGCAAAGCGCAAGCCGGCCGTTCGCAAGAAGAAGGCCGCTCCGGTCGCTCTGCCGGCAACCCCGGCACCGCTGATCTAAGTTTTTCCCGATAGCCGTACCTGAGACTCCTTCCCTGGCAGCCCAGCGGGGAAGGAGTTTTTTTATGGGCGACGCCAAAAGAACGCACAAAAAAGGCGGCCCTCAGGCCGCCTTTTTCGATGCCGCTCGCGGGCGGGATCAGCGCGGCGAGGCGACCGCACGGTTCGACGAAACGCCTTTGCGCTTGCCCTGCGGGGCGGCGTCTTCGGCCATCAGGTTGTCGCTGCCGAAGTCGGTGTCCACGTCCAGCCAACGCTGGGTGGGCAGGCCCATCGCCTGGTCGAGCACGGTCGGCAGCAGGCCGCTGGGCAGGCTGCTTTCGCCGTTCCACATGATGGCGATGCCGAGGTCGCGCTCGGGGATCAGCGCGACCAGGCCGCGATAGCCCTGGACGGCGCCGGCGTGGAAGATCACTTCGTGGCCGGCGTAATCGAAGGTGCGCCAGCCGAGGGCATAGCCGGCCGAGTTGAGGCGTTCGCGGCGCCAGCCCGAACGCAATTCGCCCGGGGTGCTGATCAGGCTGGCGTGCAGCGTGGCCAGCAGCGGGGCGGGCAGCACGTCGGGGCGGTGACCGGTGTGGGCCAGCAGCCACTGCGCCATGTCACTGGCGCTGGCGTTGACGCCGGCGGCCGGGGCGAGGCGATAGTAGGTCGGCTTGGGTGTCAGTGCGACCCAGCCGTTGCGGCTGCGCACGTGCGGGCGTGCCCAGCGCGAGCTGGCCTGGATACCGGCGAGGCCGAGGCTGGCGTCGTCCATGCCCAGCGGCTTGAACAGGCGGCGCTCGACCGATTGCTCGTAGAAGCTGCCCGAGGCGGCGTAGACCACGTCGCCGATCAGGCTGAAGGCCACGTTCTGGTACGCATAGCAGTCGCCGGGCAGGCACTTGAGCGAGGTGGCGGCCAGCTTGTGGGTGAGCGTGTAGTACTCGGCGTTGGCTTCGACGTCGCGGTCGTAGGCGTTGTAGGGCAGGCCGACGCGATGGCTGAGCAGGTCGGCCACGGTCAGGCGTTCGGTCGCTTCGGGCGTGCTCAGCTGGAAGCCGGGCACATAGTCGGTGACCTTGCTGTCCCAGCGCAGCGTGCCGTCGTTGACCAGCAGGCCGGCCATGGTGCCGGCGAAAGCTTTGGACAGCGAGGCCAGGCGGAACACGGTGTGGGCGTCGACCTGCTGCGGGTTGTTGACGTCGGTGACGCCGTAACCGCGCGCGCTGAGCACGCGTCCGCCCTGGACGATCGCCACGGCCATACCGGGCACGCGTTCGCCATAGGTAAGCTGCTGCGCCATCGATTCGATCGCGGCGACGTTGAAGCCCTGCGCAGGCGGCTGCACCTTCAGGCCGGCGGCCGTGGTGCGGTATGCGGCAGGCTGGGTGTGCGGGGCGGCGCTGGGCGCCGACTCCTCGATGTTGACCGGGAACGCGGCGGGCGCCGTGGCGGGCGTCTGCGCGGTGGAAGACATGGCGATGGGCATCAACATGCCCAACAACCCGGTGGCCGCCGAACGGATCGGTCGGCGCCTGTTGTTCTGGTTCATCGTGTGGGTGCCCGTGCGCGACTGCTGGGACCGATTCTAGCGCCGCTTTTCGCCATTGCACAAACGAATCGAAGATGAATGCGTATCACATTGAAAACACGCGGGTTTTGCCGATCACGACAGGGTGAGGTCGCCCATCTCCAAGGGGCGCTCAGCGCACCCCTGTTCAGCCAGCCGCGGCCGCCCGGATCCAGTGGGCGGCGCGTTCGGCGATCATCAGGGTCGGCGCGTTGGTATTGCCACTGACCAGGCGCGGCATCACCGAGGCATCCACCACCCGCAGCCGCTCGGTGCCGTGCACGCGCAGGGTCGGGTCGACCACGGCCTCGGGGTGCCGGCCCATCGCGCAGGTGCCCACCGGGTGGTAGATGGTCTCGGCCTTGGCCCGGACGAAGGCGTCCAGTGCGGCGTCGTCCAGATCGGTGCCGGAGGGAAACACCGGCGCGCCGCGCCAGCGATCGAAGGCGGGTTGGCGCAGGATCTCCGCGGACAGGTGCGCACATTCGCGCATCATCTTCAGGTCATGGCCGTCGGCATCGCCCAGGTAGTTGGCCTGGATACGCGGCGGCGAGCGTGCATCGGCATCGCGCAGGCGCAGCTGGCCACGGCTGCGCGGGTGCAGGGGGCAGGCATGCAGGGTGTAGCCATCACCGGGCAGGCGATGGCGCCCGTGGTTGTCGAGCATCGCCGGGACGAAATGGAACTGCACGTCGGCGCGCGCATCGGTGGCCAGCGACGAGCGGGCGAAGCCGCCAGCCTCGGCCAGGTTGCTGGTGCCGGCACCCCGGTGGCCGCGCAGGAAGTAATCGACCACGATGCGCAGCTCGCTGCTGCGGTCGTAGCTGACACCCGGCCCGGTGTGCACGACGGTGCAGATGTCGAGGTGGTCCTGCAGGTTGCGGCCGACCCCGGGCAGGTCCACGCGCGGGGTGATGCCATGGCAGCGGAGCGCATCTGCTTCGCCGATGCCGGACAGCATCAGCAGGTGGGGGGAGTGGATGGCGCCGGCGCTGAGGATCACCTCCGCTGCCGCGCGCGCATGCAGGTGGCGACCCGCGCGTCGATAGTGCACACCGGTCGCCGTCGTGCCCTCGAAGCTCAGCGCGGTCGCCTGCGCGCCGGTGAGCACGGTCAGGTTGCGCCGCTGGCGCGCGGGGCGCAGATAGGCATCGGCGCTCGAACACCGTGCACCGTCGCGCTGGGTGACCTGGTACAGGCCCACGCCGAGCTGCTGTTCGCCGTTGAAGTCGGGATTGTGCGCGTGGCCGGCTTCCCGTGCGGCGGCGATGAAGGCAGCCGAGAGGGGATTGTGGTGGCGCAGGTCGGAGACCGACAGCGGGCCGGCATCGCCGTGCAGCGCGCTGGCCCCACGACTGTTGCGCTCGCTGTGCAGGAACCACGGCAGCACCTGCTCCCAGCCCCAACCGGTGGCGCCGCCGGCTGCCCAGCCCTCGTAGTCGTCAGGCACGCCGCGCACGTAGCACATCGCGTTGATCGAACTCGATCCCCCCAACACCTTGCCGCGTGGCCACCACAGGCGCCGGCCGCCGAGCGCGGGCTCCGGCTCGGTCTCCAGGTTCCAGTTGATGCGGCGGTTGTTGACCAGCCGCGCCAGCCCGGCCGGCATGTGGATGAAGGGGTTGGTATCGCGCGGGCCGGCTTCCAGCAGCAGCACCCGGCAGGCCGGGTCTTCGCTGAGCCGGTTGGCCAGCACGCAGCCGGCCGAGCCGGCCCCAATCACGATGTAGTCGTACATGCCGCTCCTTGCCGGGGTGCCCGCCGAGCATAAGACAGGTTGGGGCAGGCCGGGGCTGCGCCATGGGCCACGCAGCGTTGCGCCGATGGCCGCGCCGGACGCTGGCGATGTTGCGGTGCATCGTTTACCTTGCGCGCTTCGACGCCCGGAGTTCCCCACATGCTGCCGTTGCAACGCCCCTTGTCCGCGGAGAGCGGGCAATGACCGCGACGGCCGGGACCGGCGCGGCCGCCAGTGGCATGCTGGGTGCCTGGCGCCGATCGCCCCCGCTGATCTGGGCCTCGTTGTACTTCTTCTGCCTGCTCAGCGGCTACTACGTGCTGCGCCCGGTGCGCGAAGCGATGGCGGCCTCCTCCGATCTGCAGACGGTGTTCCCGCTGCCGCTGATCGCGTGGTTCGCCGAGCATGGGATCGCCCTGCAGGACTACGTGCTGCAGTTCCTGTTCACCTGCGTGTTCTTCATCATGCTGGTGCTGCAGCCGCTGTACGGGGTGCTGGTGAGCCGCTATCCGCGCCGGGTCTTCCTGCCGGTGGTGTACGGGTTCTTCATCGTCACCCTGCTCGGGTTCTACGTGATGTTCGAGACCGGCACGCCCGGGCGCGGCATGGCGTTCTTCTTCTGGATCACGGTCTTCAACCTGTTCGCGGTGGCGGTGTTCTGGAGCTTCATGGCCGACGTGTTCTCCAACGTGGAGGCGCGCGCGTATTACGGCTACCTCGGCGCCGCCGGCACGATCGGGGCGTTCCTGGGGCCGATCATCACCTCCGCGCTGGTACAGAAGGTCGGCATCGCCAACCTGATGCTGGTCTCGGCCGGCTTCCTGCTGATCTGCCTGGGCTGCATCTGGCGGCTGCGGCTGTGGGCGGTGGCACGCGAACAGGAGCGGCAGCTGGTGTCCGGCGAAACGCCGATGGGCGGCAGCGTGTTCGATGGCCTGAAGCTGATCGTGCGCGAGCCGCTGCTGCGCTGGCTGGCGCTGATGGTGCTGTTCGGCGTGGGCGTGGGCACGCTGCTGTACAACGAGCAGGCCTCGATCGTGCGTCGGTTGTACACCGACCCGGCCGCCAGCACCGCGTTCTTCTCGCGCGTGGACCTGGCGGTGAACGCGCTGACCCTGATCATCCAGCTCGGGGCGACGCGCTGGCTGCTGTCGCGGTACGGGATCGCCCCGGCGCTGTTGATTCCAGGTGTGGCGATCATCATCGGGTTCTCGGTGTTGGCTGCCTCGCCGCTGCCGCTGATGGTCGCGATCGTGCAGGTGATGACCCGCGCCAGTGAATTCTCACTGGCCAAGCCGGCGCGCGAGACCCTCTACACCCGTGTGGACCGCCAGTGGCGCTACAAGGCCGGCGCGGCGATCGACACCGTGGTCTACCGCGGTGCGGACCTGAGCTTCGCCTGGCTGCACAAGGGGCTGTCCCTGTTCGGTTCGCACATCGTGTTCGTCGGTGGCCTGGTCGTTGCCGGTGCGATGACCGTTGCAGCGCTGGGCCTGCTGCGCGAAGAAAAGAAGCTGCCGGGCGAGCGCCCGGAGTAAGCTCTCTGCATTACGTTCTGGAAGCCTGCCCATGTATTGGATCGCGCTGTCGTTGACCCTGCTGGTCGCCCTGCTGCACGTGTATTTCCTGGTCCTGGAAATGTTCCTGTGGACCAAGCCGCTGGGCCTGAAGACCTTCCGCAATACGCCGGAGAAGGCGGAGACCACGCGGGTGCTGGCGGCCAACCAGGGCCTGTACAACGGCTTCCTCGCCGCCGGCCTGTTCTGGGGCCTGTTCGATCACCTGCCGATGCTGGTCAACTTCATGCTGGGCTGCGTGATCGTGGCTGGCTGCTATGGCGCGTACAGCGTCAACAAGCGGATCTTCTTCATCCAGGCGGTGCCGGCGATCCTGGCCGTGGCGGCGTGGTGGATGGTGCCGGCCTGACAGGCGGCGGCCACGCGTGGCGTGGCTCTACCCTGCGACACACGGATCGGATGTAGAGCCACCCCATGGGTGGCTGCGCGCCAACGATCAACGTTTGACCGGCGATACCCACATCGCGATCTGCGCCTCGAACACCGCCGTGCCGGCGTCATCGCGGACCTGCACCTTCACCGGCAGCGCGTAGCCGGCCTCCGCAGCGACGATCGGCTGCTCCGGTGTCGCCACGGCATGCTGGGTACCGGTCGCCTTGGCCAGGTACTGCACCTCCATCCCCTTCGGGATCCAGCGCATGCCCTTGGGCAATGACGCATCCACCATCAGCCCGGCAGTGAGTTCGGCCAGGTTGCACAGCGCGATCGCGTGCACGGTGCCGATGTGGTTGGTGACCCTGCGCCGGTGCGCGATGCGCCCTTCGCAGCGGGCCGGTTCAAGCACGGTGATGCGCGGGGCGATGCTGGCGAAGTAGGGTGCCTTCAAACACACCGCACGCGAGAACAGCCAGGGGCCGGCGGGCCAGCGCTGCATGCGCCGGTAAAGATTCAACAGTGGAGCGGACATCCAGGATCTCCCTGTAAAAACGGCGGACCGAAGTCCGCCGTTTTCGTTCACATGATTGCCAGGATCGGGATCAGGCGGCTTCGGACTGCGCGTCCTGCTGGGCGCGCTTGTAGTAGCCCGCCGAGCGCAGCTCTTCCGGATCGAAGTCGTCCACGGTGATCGTTTCCAGGGTGAGCGTACGCAGCTCCTCGAGCAGGGTGCGCTCGTCCTGGGTGATCACGCCCTCGGCCACGGCCTCGTCCAGCTGCGTGACGAAGTCCAGTGCCTCGATGCCCTTGGTCTTGAGCGCCTTGATGAACTTGCGCTCCACCGGCTCGGCCATGATCGCCTTGGACAGGTAGCTGTTGATGCGGCCGCCCGGGTTGTTCTCGCACGGGGTCAGGAACACACCACCGGCCAGACGGTCACGGGCTTCGTTGGGCGCCATCAGCAGCGCGGCGACGCGGTGGCCCAGGCGGTCACCCGGGGCTTCGGCACGGCGGCCGAACGGGAAGATCAGCGCCCACATCAGCCAGCCGATCGGACGCACCGGGAAGTTGCGCAGCGCGGCCGACAGCGACAATTCGATCTTGTGCACGCTGTCATGGAAGGCCCAGGCCAGCAGCGGCTGGTCGGCGGTCGGTGCGCCTTCGTCGTGGTAACGCTTGAGCATCGCGCTGGTCATGTAGATGTGGCTCAGCACATCGCCCAGGCGGCCGGACAGCGATTCCTTGAACTTCAGCTTGCCGCCCAGCGTCATCATCGAGATGTCGGCCATCAGCGCCAGGTTGGCCGAGTAGCGGTCCAGCTTGCGGAAGTAGCGGCGGGTGTAGGCATCGCCCGGGGCGGCACCGAAACGCGCGCCGGTCAGGCCGAACCAGAACGAACGCACGGCGTTGGAAATGCCGTAGCGGATATGCCCGAACAGGCTGCGGTCGAATTCCTGCAGGCCGGCACGGGTGTCCGGGTCCTGCGCGGCCTTCATTTCCTTCAGCACCCACGGGTGGCAGAGGATCGCACCCTGGCCGAAGATCAGCAGGCTGCGGGTCATGATATTGGCGCCTTCGACCGTGATCGCGATCGGCGCGGCCTGCCAGCTGCGGCCGGCGAAGTTGCGCGGCCCCAGGATGATGCCCTTGCCGCCGATCACATCCATCACGTCCGAGATCACTTCACGGCTCATGGTGGTGCAGTGGTACTTGGCGATGGCCGACGGCACCGACGGCACGTCGCCGCGGTCCACCGCAGCGGCCGTGGCCTGGCACAGCGCACTGATCGCGTAGGCCTTGCCACCGATGCGGGCCAGCGCTTCTTCCACGCCCTCGAAGCGGCCGACCGACAGGCCGAACTGCTTGCGGATGCGCGCATAGGCACCGGTCACCACGGCACCCGCCTTGGCACCGCCACTGGCGGTGGAGGGCAGGGTGATCGAGCGGCCGACGGCCAGGCACTCGTTGAGCATGTTCCAGCCCTTACCGGCCTTCTCGGCGCCGCCGATCAGCTGGGTCAGCGGGATGAAGACATCCTTGCCGCGGATCGGGCCGTTCTGGAAGGTCGAGTTGAGCGGGAAGTGGCGACGGCCGATTTCCACGCCGGCGGTATCACGCGGCAGCAGCGCCAGGGTGATGCCGATATCGCGGGTGCTGCCGATCAGGCCATCCGGGTCGTACATGCGGAAGGCCAGGCCGATCAGCGTGGCCACCGGGGCCAGGGTGATGTAGCGCTTGTCGAAGGTGAGCTTGACGCCGAGCACCTGCTCGCCGTTCCACTCGCCCTTGCAGACGATGCCGTAATCGGGAATCGAGGTCGCATCCGAGCCGGCAAACGGACCGGTCAGGCCGAAGCAGGGCACTTCACGGCCATCGGCCAGGCGCGGCAGGTACTGGTCCTTCTGTTCCTGGGTGCCGTAATGGTTGAGCAGTTCACCCGGGCCCAGTGAGTTCGGCACGCCGACGGTGGAGCTGACCACGCTCGACACCGAGGCCAGCTTCTGGATCACCTTGTGGTGGGCCAGCGCGCTGAAGCCCAGGCCGCCGTATTCCTTCGGAATGATCATGCCGAAGAACTTGTTCTTCTTGATGAAGCTCCACAGCTCCGGCGGCAGGTCGGCGTAGACGTGGGTGATTTCCCAGTCGTTGACCATCCTGCACAGCTCTTCGACCGGGCCATCCAGGAAGGCCTGTTCCTCGGCGGTGAGCTGCGGCTTGGGGTAGTTGAGCAGGATGTTCCAGTCCGGGTCACCGGTGAACAGCTCGCCTTCGAAACCGACCGAGCCGGTTTCCAGCGCGATGCGCTCGGTCTGCGACAGCGGCGGCAGTACCTTGCGGAACACCTTCATCATCGGCGCGGTCAGCAGCGGCTTGCGGATGAAGGGCAGCAGCAGCGGCACGGCGATCACGGCGACGATGGCCGCGGCCACGATCGTGGCGGTCTGGTTGACGTACGGGATGAACCAGCAGGCGGCCAGCAGCACGAGGCTGATGATCGTCCAGGTGATCAGGCGCATCCGGTGGTAGGCGACGAACGCACCTGCCAACAGGACGACGAGGAAGGGAACGACAATGCTCATGAGCGTGCTCCGGTGACGTGCTCGGTAATGGCGGACGATGCGACGGCGGAGGCCGAGGGCAACACGTCCAGATAGTCCAACACAGTAGCGGTAAAGGCGTTGTTGTCGTCACCGGCGACCATGTGGGTGGCCTCCGGCAGCTGCACGTGGCGTGCATGTGGCACCAACGCAAGGAACTCGGCCACCGTCTGCGGGGTGACCAGGGTGCTGCGGCCACCGCTGACCAGCAGCAGGGGGCATTTCACCTGGCGCGCCGCCTCGGCAAGCGCGTCCTGGTGTTGTTCGCTGTCACGCGCCAGCTCGGCGACCAGGCGCGGATCCCAGTGCCAGCGCCAGCGACCGTGACCGTCCTCGCGCAGCAGGGCACGCAGGGCGTCGTCGGACTTGCGCGGGCGGTGCGGCATGTAGGAAGAGATCACGTCGGCGGCCTGCGACAGCGACGCGAAACCCTCCGGGTGCGCGGTCATGAACATCAGGATCTTTTCGACACCGGCGGTATCCCAGCGTGGGGTGATGTCCACCAGCACCATCGCCGAGAACAGGCCCGGCCAGCGCGACTCGGCGAGCAGGCCGAACAGGCCGCCCATCGACGCGGCGATCAGGATCGGCGGCTGCGGCTGTTCGCCCGCCAGCACGATCAGGTCATCGGCGAACTGTTCGCCGTGGTAGGCAAGGTCGGCCGCGTTCCAGTCGGAATCGCCGTGGCCGCGCGCGTCGTAGGCGAGGGTCTGGTAGCCGGCCTCGACCAGCGCGTTCGCGGTGGCGTTCCAAGCATGCCGGGTCTGGCCGAAGCCGTGGGCGAACAGGACGGTGCCGCGGCGCCCCGGGCCCGAACGGGTGGCGGCGAGCACGGCGTCATGCGCGCCGGTCAGTCGCTCATCGTCAAAGCGGGGCAGGGTAGAAGAAGGAGTGACCATACTCGCTAGTATGGACCTGCCCTGTGCGATGTCAATACTTCGGAGTATGGTGGTCTCATCCCTTGTGCCAGCAGGCGTGAAGCGGACGTTCACCGATTCACATACTGCAACCAACCCCGGCGTATGGTTAAATCCACCTATGAATGAACCCGAAGCTTCCGCCGGCGAGCCACGTGCCGGCCGCAACAGCCGCCTCAGTGCCGAAGACTGGGCCCAGGCCGCACTGGATCTGATTGCCGAACAAGGCGTGGGCGCGGTCGCGGTGGAGCCGCTGGCGCGACGTCTTGGTGTCACCAAGGGCAGCTTCTACTGGCACTTCCCCTCTCGCGACGCGTTGCTGCAGGCGGCGCTGGAACGTTGGGAACTGTTCGAGCAGGAGCAGGTCTTCGGCAGCCTGGCCGATGTCACCGATCCGCGCGTGCGCCTGCGCCAGCTGTTCCAGGTGGTCGCGCATGAAGTGCAGCCGCACATCATCTACAGCGAGCTGCTCAAGGCGCTCGATCACCCGATGGTGCGCCCGGTCATCGACCGTGTTTCGCACCGGCGCCTGGAGTATCTGGTCGCCTCGTTCCGGCAGGCCGGCCTGAGCCGCACCGATGCGCAGCACCGTGCGCGGTTGGCCTACGCGGCCTATGTCGGTTTCCTGCAGTTGTCGCTGCAGCTGCAGCAGCCCAAGCAGGCCCGCGAGGATTTCGAAGCCTACGTGGAGCACGTGATCGAGACACTGATTCCGCTCGGTTGATCGGTTCACCGTGCATATGCAGAAGGCCGCGGAGACGCGGCCTTTTTTGTGCGCGGCGGATGCCGGGCCTGCAACGGTGGCACAAAAAACAACGGCCCCTTGCGGGGCCGTTGCTGCATCAGGTGCTGATCAGTGCAGCGATCAGAACTTCTGCTTGTACTGCATGTACATGTAGCGGCCCGGCAGATCGTATTGCGGGTCGAACATGTTGTAGGCAACGGCGTAGGACTGCGGCGGATCCTTGTCCCACACGTTGTTCAGACCCACCATGACGGTGCCGTTCCACGGGGTGTTGTAGCGGAACTGGATGTCGTGGTACGTGGTCGAACTGATGTGGTTCTCACGGTTGGGGGCGTCCGAGCAGTACGCGCGGGTCGCGGCACCCAACAGGCAGGCCTCGGTCAGGCCGGACTTGTAACGCAGGCCGTAGTTGACACCGAAGTCACCGATGGACCAGTCGACGTACAGGTTGGAACGGATGCGCCAGTACGGATCCTGGTTCAGGTACGTACCCTGGCGGCCGTCGACGGGGGCGTCGTCGGTGACCTTGGTTTCCCACTTGCTCAGGTAGGTGCTGTCCCAGGTAACGGTGAACTGACCGATCGAGGTTTCCGGCAGGCGGTATGCCAGGCCCAGATCCCAACCTTCCACCGTGTACGAGGACAGGTTCAGCAGCGGCATGTTGACGTTGGTGATCGCGTAGCGTTCGCTTGCGGTGCCGTAGTTCGGGTCACGCGTGATCAGGCCACAGTAGGTGGCCTGCTGCTGCGCGGTGCCGCCGTAACAGGCATCCATGATGTCGCCGATCGCCGGGCGGGTGATGGCGTCTTCGATCTCGATCTTCCACCAGTCCAGGGTCACGTTCAGGCCGGTCACGAAGCTCGGGCTCCACACCAGGCCCAGCGTCTTGCTGGTCGAGGTTTCCGGCTTCAGGTTCGGGTTGGACTGCCAGGTGAACGGCTCAACGGTCTGCAGCGGACCTGCATCACCGTCGGTACCCGGCTGCACCAGACCAGCCGGCACACCCTGTGCGCGGCACTGCGCCAGGATCGCACCGGACGGGCCATTGGCGGCGGCGCACGGATCGGCGTAGGTTTCGAACGAGTCGGTGTCGCCGCGGTACAGATCGTTGATGCTCGGCGCGCGGAAGCCTTCGGAGTAGTTGCCGCGGACCATCAGGTCGTCGATCGGCTTCCAGCGGAAGCCGAACTTGTTGTTGGTCGTGTTGCCGAAGTTGCTGAACTTCGAGTAGCGGGTAGCCACGCTGAAGTCGAGCAGCTTGGCACCCGGCAGGTCAGCCAGCACCGGGATCGACAGTTCCAGGAACATTTCGTCCAGATCGTAGGCACCCTTGGTCGGGCTGGCGCCGTTGCCGGTGCTCAGGCCCGACGCGATGAAGGCGTCCGGGTCGAACTGGCCGCTTTCCTTGCGGTACTCGTAACCGGCTGCGAAGGCCAGGGCGCCGGCCGGCAGCTGCACGATTTCACCGGAGATGTTGGCGTAGTAACCCTTCGAGATCTGGGTGGCCGAATCATGCGCGGTGAACGAGGTGTAGTCCAAGGCATCCTGGGAAATCGAACCCAGGCCACCCAGCGGGTTGATCGGCGTACAGCCGGCGATCACATCGCCAGCGCCGTTGAGGCAGACCGGCACGCCACCACGCAGCGCGGACGGGCCATAGGCTTCGTCGAGGCGCGAGATGTTGAACAGACCGTAGGTCAGGTCGTTCTGGTCGGTCTTGTCGTAGCGATAGCCGACGTCCCAGTCGAAGGTGCGGTCGGCGAACTCGAAGAAGCCTTCGAAGCCACCGTAGAAGTGCCAGTTCTTGACGTTCTGGTTGAACGAACGACCACCGGTTTCATTGAAACGACGGTTCACGCCGGTCAGGTCGACGCCGTACGGGTTGTACATGCTGTCGGCGCTGAGGGTCATGCCCGTCACCGGCATGGCAGCCAGCAGCTGCTCGGACTTGCGCTCGTTGTACATCGCCTCGGTACGGAAGGTGACGTTGTCGGTGATGTTGAACGAGCCGGACGCGAACAGCGAGGTGCGCTCGTTCGGGGTCAGCAGGTAGTTGTCCGGCGAGGTGTTGTAGCCGTGGACGTTGCTGACGAACGGGGTCTCGACGCCGTTGATGATGATGTAGCGCTGGTCATTGCGGACGTAGGAGCCCGGGATACCGGTGCCGCTCTGGCCGCTGAAGAACGGCGGGCCACCGGCGGAGATCTTGCGATCGCCGGCCATGACTTCGCGCTCATTGACGTACGACGCACCCAGAATCAGGCTGGCGCGGTCGGTCGTGGTGCCGATGGTGAAGTCATAGGCTTCGCGCTCGCCGTCGCCGGCGCTGTACTGGCCCTTGTAGACGTTGGCTTCGGCGCCGTCGAAGTTCTGCTTGGTGACGATGTTCACCACGCCGGCAATGGCGTCCGAGCCATAGATCGTCGAAGCGCCATCCTTCAGCACGTCGATGCGTTCGACCATCGCGACCGGGATGGTGTTCAGGTCGACGCTGCCGTCCAGGCCGGTGGTCCAGCGACGGCCGTTGACCAGCACCAGCGTACGCTGGCTGCCCAGGTTACGCAGGCTGATGCCGGCCGAGCCGTCACCGCCGTTGTTGAACGTGCGGTTCAGCGCGGCGCCGTTGGCGGAGATGCGCTGCAGGATGTCGGCGACCGAGGTCACGCCCTGCTTTTCAATGTCGGCGCGGGTCAGGCTCAGGACCGGCTGGGAGGTCTCGACGTCGGTGCTCTTGATGCGCGAGCCGGTGACCGAGATGCGGTCCAGGTTGGTGGTGCCAGTCGCTTCCTGAGCGACGGCGCTGCCGGTGCCGGCAGCGCTGGCGATCAGCGCGAGGACGACGGCGTCGCGCAGTTTGTTGCTGTTGCGGTTCATTGGGCTCTCTCTCCAAGTTGACTTGGGTGCAACGTATCGGGATGGGCTTCAGCGCGGAAACGAAAGGCGTCTCCAAGCCGCGAAGCTGACTCGATAGTAACCACGTATTCGGAGAAATTAAAGACCCGTTAATACTTCATGTGATTCAGGTGAAATTCGGCAAAGTCGTTGTGCCGCAGGGCTTGCGGGGCATTACCCGGCGGCACGGCCCATTGGCCAAGGCTAAGAAGTGATGACTTTTGGCACATTTTTTATGTCGATTTGTATCTTTTCTACCTGAATACGGGTCAGGGTTCGCACCCGGTGCGCAGCGCCCGCAGCCTCCGACCTGTCGCGATTGTCCCGCCAACGAGTATTCAGGCACGCCTTATGCTAGGCGGACGCACGCGCGTGCATGCAATCGGCGGCGGCTGACGCATACAGAAACGCCGCTACGGGCGAGCGGCGTGGATCAGGGAAACGGGGGAGGCGCCTGCTGCGCGGTAGGGCATCGCGAAGCGGGGCAGGGATGCCTGGCTTACAGGTCCTGCTCGTAGCGGACGTAGGGCACGGTGCCTTCGTCGGTGCTCTCGTTGCGCGGGGCGAACGGATTCTTGCCACGGGTGACCACGTTCTCGGCGCCAACGGTGAGCTGGCCGCTCCACGGCGTGCGCCAGGTCAGGCCGACGCCCAGACCTTCCCACTTGCCGGGCTGGCCGGGGACATCGACCACGCGGCCGATGATGTTGCCGCTGAAGTTGCCATAGCCGGCGCCGATGGTGAGGCTCTTGCTGTCCCAGCGGTCGACGATCGCCGGGGAGGCGTCCGCGATCGGGACCAGACGCGCCTTCGCATAGGTGCCGCCGATCGACACGAAGCCCTCGCGACCGATGTTCTTCTGCCCGAACACGGTCAGATCGTTCTGTTCGGCGCGCAGCGACGGCGATTTGTTCGGGCCGGCCAGCCAGGCCGGCAGGGTGTCACGGCCACTACCGGCGGTGAGGCCGACGCGACCGCCGGGGCGGTTGAACGCGGCAGTGCCGCTGACCCTGCGGCTGAGCGTGCTGTCGTCTTCATCGCCGAGCGTGGCCAGCATGCAATGGCTGGCCAATCCGCTGATGCTGGTGCCGCGGCTGCTGTTGCAGAGCAGGCCCAGCGAGTCACCCGACGACAGCCCGAAGGCCGCATCCAGCGAGCTGCGCCCGAAATGCCAGCGGGCCCCGACGGCCTGCTCGCCGGTCGGTTCCAGGTACAGCAGGGCCTCGACCTTGCCGCTGCCCTTGTTCCAGACCGGCAACACGGTGCCGTCCTGCTTGCCCTTGGCCTGCGCATGCGCGCCCGGGATCGCGCCTAGGGCGATCATCAGGGCAAGCGGTAGACGCAGAAGGGGATGCATGGGAACTCTCAGACAAGCGCAGTGAACACAAGTTCCCGCCGAAGCGGGACATTGATCCTAGGGCGTTTATGATTTCTTAACAAGTCTTCGTTCTCCCCAGAACAAAACTCGCGTCGAGATTACTGAAGCCGTTCAGGTTCCGGCGAGGAAACATCCATTCCGCGGAACAGTATGTCGAATTCCGTCAACGGAAAGTGATACTCCTGCCCGCAGAATTCGCAGCGCACCTCGACCGCGCCGCTGGGCTCGGCGGCGGCACGGGCCTCTTCCTCGCCGATGGACTGCAGCATGCCTTCCACCCGCTCGCGCGAGCACGAGCAGGCAAAGCGCAGCGCCTTGTCGCCCAGCAGTTCCGGCGTCTCTTCATGGAACAGGCGGTGCAGCAGATCGTGGCCCGGCACGTCCAGCAGTTCCTGCTTGCCCAGGGTCTCGAACAGGGCGCTGGCCCGCGACCAGCCATCCTGGTCGCCTTCGTCGCCGGGCAGCTTCTGCAGCAGCAGGCCCGCGGCGCGGGTGCCATCGGCGGCCAGCAGCAAGCGGGTCGGCAGCTGTTCGGACTGGCGGAAATAATCTTCGAAGGCTTCGTCCAGGCCGGCCGCGGTCAGGCCGACCAGGCTCTGGTACCGCTGCGGTTCGCGCGGGTCCAGGCCAGGGTTTTCGATGGTGATCGCCAGCAGCGCATCCTCGCCCAGCGCGGTCAGGTCGCGCGGCGCGTCGCCGCCACCGTCGGTCAGCTGGACGATGCCGCGCAGGGTGCCGGCCGCGGTGCATTCGGCGAACAGGGTGCGCATGGCGGTGTTGCTGCGCAGCTGGATCGACAGGCGGCCATCGACCTTGGTGTGCCCGGTGAACAGCGCAGAGGCGACGCTCGCCTCACCGAGAAGCTCAGCGGCGCCCGGCGGATAGACCGCATGGGAGAGAATTTCCCGCCAGGTGTCATCGAGGTGCACGTGCACGCCGCGGACGCCGGCATCGGGAAGCAGGAAACGGACAAGGGAGTCGGATTGGGCGGTCATCGGTTCGGTGGCTGCGCGAAAGGAGTGCCGGTTGCCGGATAATGCGCCGACCACCGTGCAAGTAAAGGATGCACCAGTAATGGGGGCAGAGCGCAGCAACCTCAAGGTCGAACCGGACCTGGAACCATCACGTCCACGCCGCTGGCACTGGAAGCGCCTGCTGTGGCTGCCGGTCCTGTTCGTCGGGTTCAGCGTGCTGCAGGTACTGGCCCTGCGCGTCATCGATCCGCCCGTCTCCAGCGTGATGCTGTGGCGTTACGGCGAGGCGCTGGGGCAGGGCGACTGGAGCTACCGCCTGCACTACCAGTGGCGCGACCTGGAGCAGATGGCGCCGAGCCTGCCCATTTCGCTGGTGGCCGCCGAGGACCAGCGCTTCCCGGAACACAACGGCTTCGACCTGCAGGCGATCGAGAAGGCGCGCGACCACAATGCGCGCGGCGGTCGCCTGCGCGGCGCCAGCACGATCAGCCAGCAGGTCGCCAAGAACCTGTTCCTGTGGCAGGGACGCAGCTGGATCCGCAAGGGACTGGAGGTCTGGTACACGGTGTTGATCGAAGCGCTGTGGCCCAAGTCCCGCATCCTGGAGATGTACGCCAACATCGCCGAGTTCGGCGATGGCATCTATGGCGCGCAGGCCGCGTCGCGGCAGTACTGGAACAAGGACGCGTCCCGGCTGAGCCCGGCCGAAAGCGCGCGGCTGGCGGCGGTGCTGCCATCGCCCCGGCGTTACAGCGCGGCCAAGCCCGGACCGTACGTGCAGCGCCGCGCGGCATGGATCCAGCGACAGGCGCGGCAGCTGGGCGGGGATGCCTACCTCGACCGGGACTGAGCATTCATGTACGTGATTGCCTGACGCTACAATCGCCGCATGAACAGCCCTCGCCTGACCGTCGTCGTCGCCGCCCACAACGAAGCACTGGCCCTGCCGATGCTGCACCCGCGGCTGCGCGCGGTGCTCGATGGGCTGGAGGGCATCGACGGCCGCGTGCTGTACGTGGATGACGGCAGCACCGATACCACCTGGGCGGTGATGCAGGGCTTGGCCGACGCCGATGCCTGCGTCGGCGTTCTGCGGCTGTCGCGCAACTTCGGCAAGGAGGCCGCGCTCACGGCCGGGCTGGATCTGGTCGACGAGGGCGCGGTGATGATCCTCGACGCCGACGGCCAGGATCCGCCCGAACTGATTCCCGAGTTCGTCGCGTTGTGGCAGCAGGGCTACGACAACGTGTATGGCACGCGCCTGGTGCGCGATGGCGAAAGCTGGCTCAAACGGTCGACGGCCAAGGTCTTCTACCGGGTGATCGGGCGCCTGTCCAAGACTCCGATCCCGGCCGATACCGGCGATTTCCGGCTGTTGTCGCCGCGCGCGCTGCAGGCGCTGGGCCAGCTGCGTGAGCGTCACCGGTTCATGAAAGGGCTGTTCGGCTGGGTCGGCTTCCGCCGCAGGGCCTTGCCCTACCATCGCCACGCGCGGCTGGTCGGCGAGAGCAAGTTCGGTTTCTGGCGGCTGTGGAACTTCGCCCTGGAAGGCATCACCGGATTCTCGACCGCGCCGCTGCGCGTGACCACTTACCTGGGGCTGGCGGCGGCGACGTTCGCGTTCCTCTTCGCGTTGGTGGTCGTGTCCAAGGCGGCCCTGTACGGCGACCGCGTCGCCGGCTGGCCGACGATGATGGCGGTGATCCTGTTCCTGGGCGGCATCCAGCTGATCGCGCTGGGCCTGATCGGTGAATACCTGGGCCGGCTGTATGAGGAATCCAAGCAGCGCCCGCTGTACCTGATTGACACCTGGCAACCACCGTTCGTGGCAGACTCGGCCGTGCATCCCATCGGTGGAGAGCAGCGAGATGACCACGGTACGACAGCTGTTGGAAGGCAAGTCCCCTGAGGTATTCGCCGTCGCGCCGACGTCGGCGGTGATCGACGCGATCCGGCTGATGGCCGAAAAAGGCATCGGCGCGGTGCTGGTGATGGAGGGCCGGCAGCTGGTCGGCATCCTTTCCGAGCGCGATTACGCGCGGAAGATCGTGCTGCACGAGCGCTCCTCAAGGACGACCGAAGTGCGCGAGATCATGACGCCCAAGGTAGTGACCGTCGCCCCTGGCGAACAGGTGGAACACTGCCTGCAACTGGTGACCGATTACCGCATCCGCCACCTGCCGGTGGTCGATGGCACGGGCGTGCTCGGCGTGATTTCGATCGGCGATCTGGTCAAGTCGGTGATCGACGAACAGGCGCAGAAACTGGATCAGCTGCAGCAGTACATCGTCGCTGGGTGAGCGGGCCTCCGTGCGGCAGGGCAGGCCGACCCTGCGTCGGTCCCTGCCCGTGCGTCCACGCTTACTTGGCGTAGCGGCCGCCGCAGTTGCTGTCCTCCCCCGGGCCGGTTTCGATCGTGGCCAGCAGCGCCGCCGGCGGCGCGATGCTGCCCAGCGCCAGGGCGATCGCCCCGCGGATGCCCAAGGCCTTGAAGTCCGGGCGGAACGCGGGATCCTTGAAGGTGCCGCCGATGCGCAGCGGCGAGCGCAGTGCCAGGATGCTCATGTCCTTCGGGCGCGGACGCAGCAGCAGGTCCAGCTGTTCCTGTTTCAGATCCACTTTGCCCTCGCCGAGGATCAGGGTATCGGTGGTATCGAAGGCGAGCGACCGCGATTGCATCACCCCGTTCTCCACGCCGAAGTCGCCCCACGCGCAGCGCAGCGGAATCTGCTTGTCGCCGGTGAACAGGAACTTCACCGATTCGGCGACATCCAGGCCGGCCAGTTCCATGATCAGATTGCCGACGTGCCCGCGGCCGATGCCGACCGCCACCGTGCCATCGGAACTGCCCAGCATCGCGGCGATCGAGTTGCCCTGGCCCATCAGTTTGACATCCCCACTGATGCCGCCCGATGCCTGCTCGGCCAGCTTCGCATCCGGGAACAGTCTGCCCAGCTGCACCTTGCGGATGGTCGCCTGCAGCTGCGTGGAGATCGCCTGTTTGCGCGCATCCATCCGGATCGTGCTGCGGATATCGCCACCGGCCACGCCGAAGTTCAGCGGCTCCAGAAGCAGCAGGCCATCGTCGAGCTTGAGGTGGGCATCCATGTCATCCAGCGGCAGCGTCGGCGAATTGATCCGCTGCGCCTTCCAGCGCACATCGGCATCCATCGCGCGCAGCTTGGAGAGGTTGTACGGCGTATCCGGCAGCACCTTGGTGCGCGCGGCCAGCTCGGCGGCCTTCGCTTTCTGCTCGGCATTGGCCGACTCCCCGGCGCCGGTCTTCGGTGGCGCGCCGATGAAGCCGGCCAGATCGTCGAAGTCCAACCGCTTGGACACCAGATCCGCCTTCAGGAACGGCCGTTCGCCACTCACGTCGATCTGCGCGGTACCGCCCAGATCGCTGTCGCCGGCCGTGCCGGTGAAATTCTCGTAGCGCCAGATCGCGTTGTCCCGCTTCAACCGCCCCTTGAGCCGGTACGGCGGCGTCGACGGAATCGCGATCCCGATCAGCGGGAACAGATCCTCCATGTCCTGGCCGCTGAGCATCAGCTCCAGATCGAACACCCGCAGCTGGAACGGATTGGTCAGCGTGCCGCTCGCGATCGCATGCGTATTCCCGGCGCGCCCATCCAGATGGATGCGGAACGGATGCCCGGTATTGGTCAGCTCCAGCGGTGACTCGGTATTGCCATCCAGCGAGAACGCATTGCCCTGCCAGCGCCCTTTGCCCTTCACGAACAGCGGCGGACCACTGTCGCGATCACGCGGCTTGCCGCTGTTGAGCGAGACCAGCACATCCGTCCTGCCTGCCGCGTCCTGGAACTGCAGGCGGCCATCCTCGATCAGCAACCGCTGCAGCACCGGCGGATCGCCATCGCTGGGGCCAAGGAAATCCCAGTTGCCCGGCTGATTCTTGTCCGGCGCCGTCTCCAGCAGCAGGTCCGGCCGCGTCAGCCGGATTTCCGGAATCCGCACTTGCCCCCGCAGCAGCGGCCACACCCGCAGATCGATCTCCGCACGATCCGCCGTCGCCATCTGCGGCTGCTTGGCCCACGTCGCATTGGCAAACGTCAGCCCATCACCGCGCACCGTCGTGACCCGACCGAGATCGACATCCAGATCGCCGGTGATATGGAACTCACGCCCGGTCTTCGCCTGCACCGCCCGCTCCACCGGCCCCTTGAACCAATTCCAATCCCACAGCGCGATCAGGATCAACAGCGCCGCAAACAGGAACACCAGAATGGCCAACCACCGCTGCCCCCGCTTGCCGGGACGACGCCAGCGCCAGCGGGAACGGGAAGGAGCATCGGACGGAGCAGGGGACGGGACAGTATTCACATCCCCATGGTTGTCCTTGCATCGTGCAGACAACGCGAAGCATTGGTAAGCGTAGTGTCAGGGCGGCCGGAGGATTGCCCGCTCCCACCCCGGCGTGGCATGGATCGGACACCGCCGGACCAGACAGGCAATGCCGTTGATCTTTCCATGCGCACCAGCCAACCGAGAGCGGGGCGGTGCGGGTGGGTTGGCGGGACCATGAGCGCCATGGATGGCGCGACATGAGCCTCCATGGACGGATTCACGGCGTGTCCCGCCAACCCACCCGTGCCGACCCAGCCTGGCGCATCCCTGAAGCCCGAGCCGCTCTTGCTGCTGCTGTTGCTGCCGCTGCCGTTGCCGTTGCCGTCGCCGCTGCCTTACCGGCAAGAAAACAGCACTCAAAGAATCTGCGCAGTCACCGCAACGAAGTGGCACACACTCCCGCCGATCACGAACAGATGCCAGATCGCATGCGAATACGGCACCGACTCCCGGTGATAGAACACCGTCCCCAACGTATAGAACACCCCGCCGGCCAACAACCAGCCCAGCGTCCACGCATCCAGCGAATGCCACATCGGCTTGATCGCCACCATCACCATCCAGCCCATCGCGATATAGATGATCGTCGACAACAGCTTGAAACGGCCCGTATAGAACAACTTGAACACCACCCCGAACAACGCCAGCGCCCAGATCGCCGTGAACATCCCCCAGCCCCACGGACCCCCGCGCAGCCCGATCAGCGTGAACGGCGTATACGTACCGGCGATCAACAGATAGATCGCACAGTGATCGAACACCTTCAGCCGGCCCTTCGCGACCGGATGCTGGATCGCGTGATAGAGCGTCGAGGCGGTATACAACAGCAGCAGGGCCACCCCGAACACGATCGCGCTGGCCAACTGCCAGCCGTCGCCATAGATGGCGGCCAACGTGATCAACACAGCGCTGCCAGCCAGGGCAGCGACGGCGCCAAGCCCGTGGGTCAAGGCGCTGGCGATTTCTTCTCGAACGGAAACGACAGAGGTCATGGCGATGATCGGATGTGCGGGGAGGGGGAGCCCGCTCCCCCCTATCATCGCCAAGATGGGCCGCGCATGCACGCGCGGCCGTTCAGCCGACAGATCGGCGAAGGATCAGCTGACCGACACGCTGTGCGCGGCTTCGCGCGTGGCCGCGAAGCGCACGTCCGGCGCGCGTTCCTGCGCCAGCTGCAGATTGACCCGCGTCGGTGCCAGGTACACCAGCTGGCCGGCGGCATCGATGCTGAGGTTGCCCGCGTTCTTCTCGCGGAACTCCTCCAGCTTCTTCTCGTTGCTGCAGGTCACCCAGCGTGCCGTGGTCACGCTGACCGGCTCGAAGGTCGCTTCCACGCCGTACTCGTCCTTCAGGCGGTAGGCGGCCACGTCGAACTGCAGCACACCCACGGCGCCCAGGATCAGGTCGTTGCTCATCAACGGGCGGAAGAACTGCGTCGCGCCTTCTTCGGACAGCTGTGCCAGGCCCTTCTGCAGCTGCTTGAGCTTCAGCGGATCGCGCAGGCGTGCGCGGCGGAACAGTTCCGGCGCGAAGTTCGGAATGCCGGTGAAGCTGACGGCTTCGCCCTCGGTGAAGGTGTCACCGATGGAGATCGTGCCGTGGTTGTGGATGCCGATCACATCGCCCGGCCACGCTTCGGCGGCGATCTCGCGATCGCTGGCCATGAAGGTCAGCGCATTGGCCAGCTTCATTTCCTTGCCGGTGCGCACATGGAAGGTCTTCATGCCGGCCACGAAACGGCCCGAGCACACCCGCATGAACGCCACGCGGTCGCGGTGCTGCGGGTCCATGTTCGCCTGGATCTTGAACACGAAGCCGGTCAGCTTGTTTTCCTGCGGCGCGATGACGCGGCCGGTGGTCGCACGCGGCTGCGGCGACGGCGCATGCTCGACGAAGAAGTCCAGCAGCGGCTGCACGCCGAAGTTGTTCACGCCCGAGCCGAAGAACACCGGGGTCTGCTTGCCGGCCAGGTAGGCCTCCACGTCGAACGGATGACTGGCGCCCTGCACCAGTTCCAGCTCGTCGCGCAGGTCGGCCAGCATGCGCTCGCCGATCTTCTCGGCCAGCCCCGGCGAATCGATCGACGGGAAGATGGTCGAATCCTGGCGGGTGAAGTTGCGGCCCTGCTCGTACAGGTGCACCTCACCGCTGATCAGATGCACCACGCCCTTCAGGCGTTGGCCCATGCCGATCGGCCAGGTGACGGGCGCGCACTGGATGCCGAGCACGCTTTCCACTTCATCCAGCAGGTCGATGGGCTCCTTGCCCTCGCGATCGAGCTTGTTGATGAAGGTCATGATCGGGGTGTCGCGCAGGCGGCACACTTCCATCAGCTTGATGGTGCGCTCTTCCACGCCCTTGGCCACGTCGATCACCATCAGCGCCGAGTCCACCGCGGTGAGCACGCGGTAGGTGTCCTCGCCGAAGTCGGCGTGGCCGGGGGTGTCGAGCAGGTTGACGATCTTGCCTTCGTACGGGAACTGCATCACCGAGGAGGTGACCGAGATCCCGCGCTCCTTTTCCAGCGCCATCCAGTCGGAGGTCGCATGACGCGCGGCCTTGCGACCCTTGACCGAACCGGCCATCTGGATCGCACCGCCGAACAGCAGCAGCTTTTCGGTCAGCGTGGTCTTGCCGGCGTCAGGATGGGAAATGATGGCGAAGGTGCGGCGGCGCGCAGCTTCGGTAGCGACTTCGGACATGGCGTGACGCGCCCGCCCGGGGCGCTTTTCATGGAGATAAGCCGCTCAGTATAGCGGGGGCGGGCGTGGCCGGGGTCAGGGCAGGGCGGATGCGCCAGCCTCGTCCATGGTCCGGGCGAAGCGCAGCTCGCCCTGCGGGCTGACGATGCGGGCCGGGATCGAGCGCAGCCGCATGCCCGCATTGACCTGGACCGCGAAGTGCAGATGCGGGGCCGCGCTGTAGCCGGTATTGCCCGACAGCCCGATGCGTTGCCCCGCCTGGACCTGCTCGCCCGGGCGCACCAGCACGCCGTTGTGCTGCAGATGGGCGTACACGGCCATGCTGCCGTCCTCATGCAGCACCCGCACCAGGTTGGCCCGGCCCAGATCGTGGTCGCGGTCCTGGCCATTGCCCTGGTACCCGTCCTGGACCTGCATGACGGTGCCGGCCCGCGCCGCGAGCACGGGGCTGCCTTCGGGCAGCGCGAAGTCGATGGCGTCGCGGTTCTCCGGGTCGGTGTGGCTGTATTGCCCTTGCGGCGCCTGGCTGACCTGGATGCGGGCGGCATCGAAGGGGAGCAGATAGGCCACATCGCGTGGGCGCGCGGCCGGATCCCCCGGGACGGCGATCATGTCCAGCCGGATCGCGGTCGCACCGGCGGGTGGCTGCAGGCGGGTGACCACCACGCTGGCCGCGCCGGCGATCACTGTCTGCAGGGGCAGACCCGGCATCGCCGGGGTGCCTGCGGCGGGCCGCACCGAGACCTGGACCGGACCGGCCAGACGGTTGTCGACCCGCGCCTGCCAGCGCTCGCCGGCGCCTTCCAGGGTCAGCACGGCGAGGCCGGGCGCTGCCGCCACCGGGGCGGGACGGGCAGGGCTGGTTTTCGCCGGGCGGTCGATCCGCCAGCCGTTGCGCCAGTCACTGGCCGGCGCGGCACCGGCGTTCAGCGCCGGGGCCAGGACGAGGATCAGGGTGGGCAGACGTAGGCAGCGCAAGGCTCTGGCCGATTGGGAAGGTGCCCCGAGTATGCGTGACTGATGATCATCTGGAATATATATCGCTTCATGCCGATGAAGGGATTGACATGACCCGGAAGCACTGGCATCGTGGCTCCACCATCGAGACCGGCAGAGGGACAGGCCCTTTGAAGCCGGGGCAGCCCGCAGACGCGAAAGCGACCTGCGTAGGTGCCAAATCCTGCGGAGACCGTTGGTGTCTTCCGAAAGATGGTTCGAACCGTGCACCGTGCGTGCGCTTCGAACGCGAGCTCCGCGAAAGCTCGATGGCCGACTCCTACTTTTGGATACCGCCATGCGTTTCGCCACCGCCGCCCCTGTCGCCACCGACTCTTTCGCACCGCTCAGCGTCCCCGTCGACGCCGGGCTGAACGCCGTGCGCGGCGATATCGCGGCGGTGCTGTCGATGCGTCACGGCGGGCCGCGGCCGGTGCGCCTGCGCTACGAATGCGTCGGTCGCGCCGATGCGCCGGTGGTGGTGCTGGCCGGCGGCATCTCCGCGCATCGCCACGTGGCGGCCAATGCCGAATTCCCCGAAAAGGGCTGGGCCGAAGGCCTGGTCGCCGCGGGCCGCGCGCTGGATCCGGCCTCGCTGCGCATCCTGGCGTTCGATTTCATCGGCGCCGACGGCGCGCTCGACCTGCCGATCGATACCGCCGACCAGGCCGATGCGCTGGCCCTGCTGCTGGATCATCTCGGCATCGCCCGCCTGCAGTGCTTCGTCGGCTACTCCTACGGCGCGCTGGTCGGCCAGCAGTTCGCGATCCGTCACCGCCAGCGCGTGCAGAAGCTGATCGCGGTGAGCGGTGCGCATCGCCCGCATCCGTATGCCGCGGCTTGGCGTGCGCTGCAGCGCCGTGCGGTTGCGCTCGGCCAGCTTCAGTGCGCCGAGAGCCACGGGCTGTCGCTGGCGCGCCAGTTCGCCATGCTCAGCTACCGCACGCCGGAAGAATTCGGCGAACGCTTCGACGCCGCGCCGGAAGTGGTCAACGGCCGCGTGCGCGTTGCCGCCGAAGACTATCTGGATGCCGCCGGTGCGCAGTACGTCGCCCGCACCCCGGTCGATGCCTACCTGCGCCTGTCCGAATCGATCGACCTGCATCGCATCGACCCGGCCGCCATCCCGGTGCCGACCGTCGTCGTTGCCGTGGAGGGTGACCGCCTGGTCCCGCTGGCTGACTGTGTCGGCCTGGTCGAAGGGCTGGGCCCGCGCGGCAGCCTGCGCGTGCTGCGCTCGCCGTATGGCCACGACGCCTTCCTGAAAGAAACCGATCGCATCGACGCGATCCTCGCCACCGCTTTTCGATCCCCCGGAGAAACCGCATGAGCCGTTCCGCTGGTACCGAGCCGTCCTGTAGCCGCGTCACCGCCGCCGTGCGTGCCGGCATCGACCGTGACACCGCCCACGGCGCGGTGACCCCGCCGATCGTGCTGTCCTCGAACTTCAGCTTCGATGGCTTCGGCAACAAACGCCAGTACGACTACACGCGCAGCGGCAACCCGACCCGGGACCTGCTCGGTGAAGCGCTGGCCGAACTGGAAGGCGGCGCGGGCGGGGTAATCACCTCCACCGGCATGGGCGCGATCAACCTGGTGCTCAATGCGCTGCTGGAGCCCGGCGATACGCTGGTGGTGCCGCACGATGCGTACGGCGGCAGCTGGCGCCTGTTCAACGCACTGGCCAAGAAGGGTCACTTCGGCCTGATCACCGCCGACCTGACCGACCCGCGCTCGCTGGCCGACGCGCTGGCGCAGTCGCCCACGCTGGTGTTGATCGAAACCCCGTCCAACCCGCTGCTGCGCATCACCGACCTGCGCTTCGTCATCGATGCCGCGCACAAGGCCGGTGCCAAGGTGGTGGTCGACAACACCTTCCTGTCACCGGCGCTGCAGCAGCCGATCAGCTTTGGTGCCGATCTGGTGCTGCACTCCACCACCAAGTACATCAACGGCCACAGCGATGTGGTCGGCGGGGCGGTGATCGCGCGCGATCCGGCAGTGCACGAACAGCTGGTGTGGTGGGCCAACGCGCTCGGCCTGACCGGTTCGCCGTTCGATGCGTTCCTGACGTTGCGCGGCCTGCGTACGCTCGGTGCGCGCCTGCGTGCGCACCAGGAAAATACAGCGGCCGTGGTCGAGCTGCTGGCCGCCAGCGATGCGGTCGCCAGCGTGTACTACCCCGGCCTGGCCGATCATCCCGGCCATGCCATCGCGGCCCGCCAGCAGAGCGGTTTCGGCGCGATGCTCTCGTTCGAACTGGCCTCGTGCCCGGGCGAGGATCCGCATGCGGCGGTGCGCGCGTTCGTGGATGGCCTGCGCTGCTTCACCCTGGCCGAGTCGCTGGGCGGCGTCGAGAGCCTGGTCGCGCATCCGGCGACCATGACCCACGCTGCGATGACCCCGGAAGCGCGTGCGCATGCCGGAATCAGCGAAGGGCTGCTGCGCCTCTCGGTCGGCATCGAGTCGCCGGAAGATCTGGTGGCCGATCTGCAGGGCGGGCTGGAGCGCGCGCAGGTGGTGATCGATCAGCATCGTGACGTGCAGCGGCGCAAACAGGTGGATGCATGAGCGCGGTCCTGACCCTGCCATTGGCCGCCCATCGAAAGCTGGCGCTGCTCGGCACCGGGACGGTCGGCACCGCCTTCGTCCAGCGCTATGCCTCGCTGCAGGACCGCGGCGTCACCCTGCCGTCGTTCTCGTGGCTGGCCAATTCGCGTACGGCGCGGGCCTGCGAACAGACCCCCGCACACGAGCTTGCACAGGCCAACCTGGCGAAGCGCGGCGCGGTGGCGCTGCAGCCCTGGGCGGAAGCCGAAGGCCTGCAGCGCGGCGACGTGGTGGTCGATGCGACCGCCAGTGACGACGTAGCCAATTGGCACGAACAGTGGCTGGCGCGTGGCGTCCACGTGGTGACCGCCAACAAGCTCGGCCAGGGCGCGCAGCTGGCCCGTGCCCAGGCCATCGCCGACAGCGGACAGCAGGGTGCCGCGCATTACGGCGACAGTGCAACGGTGGGTGCAGGCCTGCCGCTGCTGAGCAGCCTGCGCGCGCTGGTCGCCGGTGGCGACCGCATCCATCGCGTGGAGGGCGTACTGTCCGGTTCGCTGGCCTGGCTGTTCCATCACTACGATGGCCAGCGCCCGTTTTCGGCGTGGGTGCGCGAGGCCGCCGAGGCCGGCTACACCGAGCCGGATCCGCGCGTGGATCTCTCCGGCGAGGACGTGCGTCGCAAACTGCTGATCCTGGCGCGGGCCAGCGGCATCGCGCTGCGCGCCGAGCAGGTACAGGTGGCCTCGCTGGTACCGGAGGCGCTCGCCGCGCAGTCACCGGCGGATGCGTTGGGCCAGCTTTCACTGCTGGACGCACCGTTGCAGGCGTACTGGCAGCAGGCGCAGGAACAAGCAGGGTGTCTACGTTTCGTCGGTGGTTTCGATCACGACGGGGCCTCCGTCGGGCTGCGTGTACTGCCGCGCGACCATCCGCTGGCCGGCGGCGCGCAGACCGACAACCGGGTGGCGATCCACAGCGACCGGTATCACGCCCAGCCGCTGCTGATCCAGGGGCCGGGCGCCGGGGCGGACGTCACCGCCGCCGCGTTGCTGGACGACGTGCTGGCGATCGTGCGGCGCTGATTGCCGCGCGATCCCACCCAGGCACACGGTAGCGCCAGGGTGGGCTGGCTGCGTCGGCGGAGAACGCTGAGGACGGCCGCTGCCACGCATGGCGTGGCACTACCGGGGTGTCGGCTCAGTCGTGTTGTGAGAGCGCCTTGAGCAATGCCGCATTGAACCGGGCCGGATCCTGCACCTGCGGCGAGTGGCCGAGGTCTTCGAAGGTCACCAGGGTGGCGCCCGGAATCGCCGCGGCGGCCGCCTTGCCCAGCGCCGGGTAATTGCCCAGCGTCGCTTTCAGCGCCGGTGGCGCCAGATCACGGCCGATCGCGGTGCGGTCGGTCTGGCCGATGAACAACGTGGTCGGCACGGCCAGCGTCGGCAACTCATAAACGACCGGCTGGTTGAACACCATGTCCGAGGTCAGCGCCTGGCTCCACGCCACCGCCTGTTTGCCGGGGCCGTCGTACATGCGCGACTGCATGCGCACCCACTGCTCGTACTCGGGCTTCCACTGTCCGTTGTAATAGACGTCGAGCTGGTACTTCCTGATGCTGTCGAAGCTGGTCTTCAGCTCGCCCGCGTACCAGGTATCGATGCTGCGCCACGGCACGCCCTTGGCCTTCCAGTCTTCCAGGCCGATCGGGTTGACCAGCGACAGGCTGAGCAATCGCTGGGGATACATCAGCGCGAAGCGCGCCGCCAACATGCCGCCCATTGAATGGCCGACGATGTGCAGCTTGCCTTCGCCATAGCCCAGGTGCTCCAGCAGCGCTTCCGTATTGGCCGCCAGCTGGCCGAACGAGTACTGGTAGCGCTCGGGCTTGCTCGATTTGCAGAAGCCGACCTGGTCCGGCGCGATCACCCGGTAGCTGGCCGCGCTCAGTGCCGCGATGGTGTCCTTCCAGGTGGCCGCGCAGAAGTTCTTGCCATGCAGCAGCACGACCGTCCCGGCGAAGCCTTTGCCACCGGCAGGAACGTCGATGTAGGCCATCTCCAGCGGCTGGCGCTGGGACTCGAAGCGGAAGATCTTGACCGGGTATGGGTAATCGAAGCCTTCCAGCCGCGGGCCGTACGTCTCGGCGGCGAGAGTGGTCAGCGGCAGGCAGGCGAGCAGGGCGGCGGCCAGGATGCGCATGGCAGTCTCCGGAACAGGGAAGACCTGACTGTACCGGAGCGGCCGTGCAGGCGGGCCGATGATGCGAACGACAGCGGCCGACCCGAGGTCGGCTCTACCGTCGGGGGCGGTCGATCAGCACTCGATGACGTTGACCGCCAGCCCGCCGCGGCTGGTTTCCTTGTACTTGTCCTGCATGTCGCGGCCGGTGTCGCGCATGGTCTTGATGACCTTATCCAGCGACACCTTGTGCTTGCCATCGCCGCGCATCGCCATGCGCGAGGCGTTGATCGCCTTGACCGCGCCCATCGCATTGCGCTCGATGCAGGGGATCTGGACCAGGCCACCGATCGGGTCGCAGGTCAGGCCGAGGTTGTGTTCCATGCCGATCTCGGCGGCGTTCTCGATCTGGCTCGGGTTGCCGCCCAGCGCGGCGACCAGGCCGCCGGCCGCCATCGAGCAGGCCACGCCCACTTCGCCCTGGCAGCCGACTTCGGCACCGGAGATCGAGGCGTTTTCCTTGTACAGAATGCCGATCGCCGCCGAGGTCAGCAGGAAATCGAACACGCGCTGTTCGTTGGCGCCGGGGCAGAAGCGGTCGAAATAGTGCAGCACCGCCGGCAGTACGCCGGCTGCGCCGTTGGTCGGCGCGGTGACCACGCGGCCGCCGGCGGCGTTTTCTTCGTTCACCGCCAGCGCGTACAGGTTGACCCAGTCCAGCGTGGTCAACGGATCGCGCATCGCCGCTTCCGGCTTGGAGGACAGTTCGCGGTACAACGCCGGTGCGCGGCGCGAGACATGCAGGCCGCCGGGCAGGGTGCCTTCCTGGCGGATCCCGCGCTCCACGCAGGCCTGCATGGCGCTCCAGATTTCGCGCAGGCTGTCGCGGATATCATCCTCGGTGCGCCAGCACTTCTCGTTCTCGAACATCATCTGGGCGATGCTCAGACCGCTGCGTGCAGTCTGCGCGAGCAGTTCGTCGCCGCTCTTGAAGGGGTAGGGCAGCGGGGTTTCATCGGGCACGATGCGGTCATCGGCCGCATCGTCCTGGTTGACCACGAAGCCGCCGCCGACGGAGTAGTAGTCGCGCGTGGCGATCACCTGCTCATCGGCGCCATAGGCGGTGAAGCGCATGCCGTTGGTGTGGTACGGCAGCTTCTGGCGCTTGTTCAGGCCCAGGTCGCGCTTTTCGTCGAAGGCGATCTCGTGCTGCCCCATCAGGCGGATGCGCTTGCTGCTGCGGATGCGCTCGAGCGTCTCCGGGATGATGTCGGGGTCGATCAGGTTCGGGCGCTGGCCCTCCAGCCCGAGCAGCACGGCCTTGTCGGTGCCATGGCCGCGGCCGGTCAGCGCCAGCGAGCCGTAGACATCCGCGCGGATGCGCACCACGTCCTGCAGGTGGCCCGGATCGAGCAGCCAGCGGTGCACGAAACGTTCGGCAGCCTTCATCGGTCCCACGGTGTGCGAAGAACTCGGGCCAATGCCGATCTTGAAAACGTCGAACGTGCTGACAGCCATGATTGCCAAACTGCGGGTATCGGATGGAGCGCTATTCTATGCGCTTCGCGCCGCCGGCTCTGGCTGCGGCGCAACATTTCCCAAGGCGGGTGGGCCGGTGTTTACCTTGTACCAGCGTGATGACTGCCATTTGTGCGACCAGGCCCTGGCGGTACTGGCCCAGGCCCGGGTGGGCGATCTGGACAGTGTGTTCATCGATGACGATGCCGCGCTGGAGGCCCGCTACGGGTTGCGGGTGCCGGTAGTGCGCGATGCGCAGGGGCGGGAACTGGACTGGCCGTTCGATGTGGCGGGACTGCGGGCCTGGATCGGCTGACACCGGGCGTGCCAACGGGCGCTTGACTCGGTCGTCGGTGCCCATGCCGCTGGGCGGTGCCTGATGCGGTTCGCGGTGCCTGATGTCGCTCGGCGGTGCCGGATGCGACTCGCGCTGCCTGATGCGGTAGTGGCGGGCGGGGGGGGGGGGGGGCCCGCGCGGGCGACACACCCCCGGGCGCCGCCCCGCCCCCCCCGCCCCCGAGGCACCCGCCACTACCGATGGCGTTACTTCGCTTTCAGTACCACTTTGGTGCTGATCGCGGTCTCGTTAGGGATCGTCTTGGTGTCGGCCCAGTCTCCGCCGCCCACGCCGAAGTCGAGGCGCTTGACCGTGGCCTTGCCGGCCAGCACGGGCTGCGCGCCCGGGGTCCAGGTGAAGGTCAGGGTGACCGGCTTGCTCACGCCGCGCAGTTCCAGCGTGCCGTCAGCGGCATACTGGTTGTTGCCGAGCGAGCGGAACTTGGTGGCGCTGTACTTGGCCTGGGCGAACTTGCCCACGTTGAAGAAGTCCGCGCCCTGCAGGGTCGAATCGCGGTCGCTGTTGCCGCTCTTGGCGCCCGCCAGCGGGATGGTCACTTCCAGCTTGGCATCGTCCAGCTTGGCCGGATCGAAGCTGATCTTGGTATCGAAGCCCGGGAAGGTGCCGGTGAACACTTCACCATCGTACTTGGTGGCGAAGGCCAGCACCGAGCCAGGCGCCTGCACGTAATCGGCGGCCAGGACCGGGGCGGTGGCCAGCAGGCCGGCCAGGGCGGCGGCGACCGCGGCGGGGGAGGTGAGCTTGATGTTCATGGTCAATCCTTCTGGGGGGAGGCAAGCCAGCGCTGCGGGAGCATGCGCGCAAGCGTGGCATCGCGTTGGTAAAAATGGTGATAAAGCGCGGCACCGGCATGGGCCACGACCACGGCGATCAGCAGCCAGAAGCCCCACTCATGGATGGCGTGCGAAATCTGGGTGACGCGTTCGTCCGGTGGGCTCAGCTTCGGCACATCGACCAGGCCGAACCAGCGGAACGGGCGCAGGCCGCTGGCCGAGTCGTACAGCCAGCCCGACAGCGGAATGCCGAACATCAGCACGTACAGCAGCCAATGCGTGGCCGAGGCGATGCGCTCCTGCCAGGTCGGCGTGCCCGGCACCGGATGGGGTGCGCCGGCGTACAGGCGCCACAGCAGGCGGGTCACGACCAGCGCCAGCACGGTGATGCCGATTGATTTGTGCATGGTGTAGACCCAGAAGTACTTCGGGGTCTTGGGCAGTTCGCCCATGGTCAGCCCGACGATGCCCAGGGCGAGGATCAGCACGGCGATCAGCCAGTGCAGGGTCTGGCTGACGCCGCCCCAGCGGGTTGGAGTGTTCTTGGCGGTCATGGCGTGGTCTCCTGGACCGGCTGTGGGGTATCTGAGTTGATGGGCGCGGCGGGAGTTCCCGGCGCATCGGTGGGCGCGGCGTCGGCCGGATCGTCGGCGTTGCGATCACGCACGGCTTCGGCCTCGATCCGCAGCTGCACCTCGTCGCCGATCATCGAGGCCCAGCCATCCACGCCGAAAGCACTGCGGCTGAGCGTAGCGGTGGCCGAGAAGCCGGCGGTACGGCGGAACGGTGGCAGCGGGTGGCGTTTGAGCGCATTGAGGGTCACCGCCAGGGTGACTTCGCGGGTGACGCCACGCACGGTGAGCTGGCCGATGACGTTGGCGTGGGTCGGATCGATCGGTTCGACCCGGGTCGAGACGAACCGCGCTTCGGGGAAGCGCTCGCCATCGAGCAGGTTGCGCGCGAGCGTGGCCGTGTTCCATTTGGCGTCGCCGAGGTCCAGGCGCTGGATCGGCACGGTGACGTCCAGACGCGCCGTGCGCCAGTCGTCCGGATCGAACACCAGCAGGCCTTCGCTGCCGGACACGGTGCCGAGTGCATGCGAGAAGCCGGCATGTTCGACCGCGAACAGCACGCGGGTGTGCACCGGATCGAGTCGATAGCGGTCTGGGGCGGCGATGGCCAGCAGCGGGGTGGCCGCCAGCAGCAGGGCAAGGGTCAGGCGCGTGAGCAAGGCGCTGGCTCCGTCAGGGTCTGGGGCGATCATACGCACAGCCGTGTGCCGGGATGCAGCGCATGGCTGCAACAGATCGTGGTGCGGCCGACAACAGCCGTTCCATCCACGACAGCCCGCCCAGAATGCGGACACCGTCCTGATCGCTGTGTGACAATCCGCACCAACAGGGAGACCGGATCGATGAGCACGCGCCGCTGGGGTGCAGGCATCGTGCTGTTGGGGCTGTGGTTGTGCGCAGTGCCGTCAGTGTTGGAAGCCGCAGGGACATCGGCAGAAACGCCACGCTTGCGCCGCCTCGGCGCGGCCGAGGGCATGCCCTCGCGCATGGTGCTGGCCTTGGCCCAGGACCGGCAGGGGTATATCTGGGCCGGGACCGATGATGGCCTGGCCCGCGTGGATGGCGTGGGCCTGCGGGTCTGGCGGAATGATCCGGCCGACCCGGGTTCGCTGCCCGGCAACGAGGTGGAAACGCTGCTGATCGATCCACTGGATCGCGTCTGGGTGGGCAGCAACGGGGTCGGCCTGAGCATGCTCGGTCCCGACCGCACCGCGTTCACCCGCTTTCCTGCGTTGGGCGAGGCCTGCGAAGGCCAGTTCTGGTCGCTGGCATATGCCTCGCAATCGTTGTGGATCGGCACCAATCAGCACGGGATCTGCCGGCGCGGCGAGGACGGCACCCTGGTCAGGTACCAGGCCGTCCCGGATGATCCGCGCAGCCTGCCCGACAACACCATCTACAGTCTGTTGGCCGATCCGCAGGGACGGGTCTGGGTGGGCACCTCCAACGGCGTGGCCCGCTGGGATGGCGATGGCTTCACCCGCATCGCGCCGGCGCTGCTCGGCGGCAAGAGCGTGTTCCGCCTCACCCGGGAGCCCGACGGCACGGTCTGGGCGGGAACCGAAGGCGGCCTGTTCCGGATCGGTGCCGATGACCAGGTCCGGCCCGCGCCCTGGACGCTCAGCGCCGACGTGCGCGCGGCCACCGTCATCCACGATCGCAACGGCGGCTACTGGCTGGGGACGGCCGATGGCCTGTACCGCGGGGATGCGCGCACCGCACGCTTGCTTGCGGGCGATGCCGGCAGTGGCTTCCTGACCGCCCGCAGCGGCGTGCTGGACATGCTGCAGGACCACGAAGGCGGCCTGTGGGTGGCGATGCTGACCCAGGGGCTGGCGTATCTGCCACCGGACTGGAAGCGCTTCTCCAGCTGGTACCAGCTCGACGGCAAACCGCTGGACAGCGTCTATCTGCTCGGCGCGGCAGCGCTCGGCGACACCTATTACATCTCCGGTGCGCACGGCCTGTACACGTTGGATGCGCAGGGCCAGCTGCGGCAGATCGCCGACGACACGCAGATCGGGGTGGGCGCGACGTGGTCGCTGCTGCCCCGCGAGGACGGCGCGGTATGGCTCGGTCGCGCCGGTCGGTTGAGCCTGTACCAGCCCGCGACACGCACGCTGCGCGACTGGAAGATCGGGGGCGGCGCCGATGTGCGCCAGCGCATCGACCTGATCCGCCAGGCGCCCAACGGCGAGCTGTGGCTGTCGGTGATGAACTTCGGCATCCAGCGCCGCGATGCACAGGGCAACGTGCTCGATACCATCCGCAACGACCAGAACCGCGGATTGACCGAGAATCCGGTCGAGCAGATGGTGTTCGACCCGCGCGGGCAGCTCTGGGTGATGGGCGACGCGATGGGCCTGATGCGATGGCGCAACGACCGCTTTGAACAGGTGCCGGGCATTTCCCGCGGCAGCATCTACGATGCGGCGTGGACCGGCCAGGATGAACTGTGGCTGGCACGCCAGGGCGCGCTGGAGCGTTATCGCTGGGATGGCCTGAGCATGAGCCTGCGCGAACGCGTCGGGGCGGCCGAGGGACTGCCCGCGGTTTCGATGGGCGGCTTGGCGCTGGGCAGCAATGGGCAGGTATGGGCGACCACGCCACGCGGCCTGATCCGCTGGAACAGTGCCGAGCGGCGGCTGCGCCTGTATGGCGAGCGCGATGGCTTGCCGGACGTGGAGTTCAGCAATCGCCCGCCGGTGCAGGCGCGCGACGGGCGCGTTCTGGCGGTGACCGCGACCGGGCTGGTCGGCTTCGATCCGGATGCGGCGGACAGGGTGCTGCCGCCCTCGCAGCTGGTGATCGACAGCGTGCAGGTGCGCCGCGACGATGCCGAAGGCCAGCAGATGCTGCCGACCCAGGCGCCCATCGTGCTGGGACCGCAGGACCGCGACCTGATCGTGTCCGCCCGCCTGCTGTCCTTCGCCAATCCGCAGGGCAACCGCTACCGCTACCGGGTATCCGGCTACGACCAGAACTGGGTGATGCAGGCCGCCGATGGGGAGCGGATGCTGTCGCGCCTGCCGGCGGGGCATTACCGCATCGAGGTGCAGGCGGCCACGTCGCAGGGCGCGTGGACGCCGCCGAGCACGCTGGAGCTAGAGGTGCGCCCGCCGTGGTGGCGCAGTGGCTGGGCGATCGTGGGCTACGTGCTGCTCGGCCTGGTCGGCATCGCGGCGCTGGCCTACGTGGCGCGTGCGCGCCTGCGCCGTCGCCAGCAATGGCAGTTGACGGTGCACAAGCAGCAGTTGGCCGAGCAGGCCTCGCAGGCGAAGAGCCGGTTCCTGGCCACGCTGGGGCACGAAGTGCGCACGCCGATGACCGGGGTGCTGGGCATGAGCGAACTGCTGCTGTCCACGTCGCTGGACGAGGTGCAGCGCGGCTATGCCGGCTCGATCCAGCACGCCGGCAAACACCTGCTGCGGCTGGTCAACGATGCGCTGGATCTGGCCCGGATCGAGGCGGGGCGGCTGGAGCTGGATCTGCGGCCGTTCGATCTGATGTCCCTGCTCGACCAGGTCGAGGCGCTGATGGAACCGATGGCCCATCACCGTGGGCTGGCCTTCGAACGCAGCTTCAATCTGCCCGGTCCGGTGCAGGTCAGTGGCGACGAGATGCGCGTACGCCAGATCCTGATGAACCTGCTCGGCAACGCGATCAAGTTCACCGACCACGGCCATGTCGGGCTCGGTGTCGAGCTGGCCGACGACGGCCGCACGATCATCTTCGAGGTCTCCGACACCGGGCCGGGGATCAACCAGGACCAGCAGGAGAGGCTGTTCCATCGCTTTGAACAGGCCGACGGTCCGCGGACCGCCTCGCGTTATGGCGGCAGCGGCCTGGGCCTGGCGATCTGCCAGGAACTGGCGGTGGCGATGGGCGGCCGCATCCAGATCGACAGCCGGCTGGGCGATGGCGCCCGCTTCACGGTATCGCTGCCGCTGCCCTGGACCGTGCAGCCGCTCGGCACGCCGCGTGATCCGGGTCAGGAAACGCGCACGCAGCTGCCGCCGCTGCGGATCCTGCTGGTCGAGGACGATGCCACCGTGGCCGATGTCATCGCCGGACTGCTGCGCTCGCGCGGGCACGAAGTGGTGCATGTGCTGCACGGCCTGGCGGCATTGTCGGAGGTGGCGGCCGGCAGCTTCGATGTGGGTCTGCTCGATCTGGACCTGCCGGCGCTGGATGGCCTCGCGATTGCCGGGCAGCTGCGCGCCATGGGCTATGAGCTGCCCTTGATCGCGGTGACCGCACGCTCGGATGCCTACGCCGAGCAGCAGGTGCTGGCGGCCGGATTCAATGGCTTCCTGCGCAAGCCGGTGACCGGCGACATGCTGGTCGACGCGATCGCACAGGCGCGCGCGGGAAAGTCAGCGCGGTATTGAAACGCCGCGCGCTGTTGCGATTGCCGATTCGTCTCGAATCTTCATTGTTGATCTGAAAGTTCATTGATCAGGTTGTGACGTGGTCCCGGTCTGGGCAGCCACGTTCGCGCGACATCGACGTACCGTGCTGTTCAAGCAACGGAGGCGGTCGGGGTGCGCGTGGCAGGAGGCCGATCCGAACCGGTGGGCAGTCGCTGGGTGGGGGTAATGCTGGGGGTCATGCTCTGGCTGCCGACGCTCGCCGCCGCCAGCGCCCTGGTCACGTTGCCGTGGCCGCGGCCGATGGGCCCTGCAGACGCGCTGCCGACCTCGGCCATCCGTGCGATCGGCGAAGACCGCGTCGGCTACCTGTGGTTCGCCAGCGATGACGGCCTGCTGCGCTTCGATGGCCATCGCTTCCGCGCGTGGCGCCGTGAGCAGGGCTTGCCGGACGTGGACCTGCGCGCGCTGCATGTCGATGCACAGGATCGACTCTGGCTGGCGACGGCCTCGGAGGGCCTGGTCATGGTCTCCGCCGATCGGCGCGTGATCCAGCCTGTGCCGGGCGACGGGAGCGTGCTGTTGCCGCGCACCGGGATCGTGCAGATCACCAGCACGCCGGAGGGGATGCTGTGGGTCGGTACCCGCGACGCTGGGTTGTTCGCGCGGCACGCCGATGGTCGTTGGCAGGTCGTGCCGCTGCAGCTGCAGGGCGTCCCGGTCGCCCGGGTGAATGCCCTGGTCACCGATCGCGATGGCCGGCTCTGGGTCGGCACGCCCGAGGGCGTCCTGCGGCGCGAGGGCAATCGCTTCGTGGCCGTGGCGTTGCCGCCCGGTGTACGCGGCGACATTCAATCGCTGTGGCCCGATCCCGACGGCGGCGTGTGGGCGAAAACACGGCGGGCCGTGCACCGCTGGACCGCCGACGGTGCAGTGCTGCCCTCGCCGGCGCAACCCGACATGCCGCTGCTGCGCAGTGCGGCGGGAGAACTGTGGACCAGCGGACCTGAGGGCCTGCTGCGTCATGCGCGCGGCCACGCGGCGCAGCCCGTGCCATTGCGCGGGCATGACGGCACCACGCTCAAGACCGCTGCGGTCGTTCATGCCCTGGAAGACCGGGTCGGCGGCCTGTGGTGGATCGGTCGCCGCCAGGGTCTGTGGCATCTGCCCGCGCGCTGGCACCAGTTCACGCTGCTGCCGGGCGCACGCGACGGCGGACCGGGACTGGACGGCGACCATGTCCTTGCGCTGGCACCCGCCGGCGACGCGCAGGTGTGGGTGGCCAGCGAGAGCGGCAGCGTGCAGCGCGTGGACCTGCGTACCGGGCGCGCCGACCGTGGCTTCGACTACCGCCCCGCGCGGCTGCGCACGGGTGCCGTCGGCATTGCTGAAGATCGCCGCGGCCAGGTATGGGTCACCAGCGGCAACACCTTGTCCCGATACGCGCCCGGCACCGGCCGGTTGCGGCACTGGCTGCTGGGGTGGGAGGGCGGTACGGGCGCGGTGGACCTGCAGGCCTGCGGCGACGGTTCGCTCTGGCTGGCCCGTTCCGACCGCATCCAGCGACGCGATGCCGAGGGCGCGCTGCAGTTGTCCGCCGTGCCACAGACCCTTGGCCTGGTGCCGCCGGCGCACGGCCCGCAATTGCTGTGTACCGACGATGGCGAGGTGTGGGCGGTGGATCGCAGCGGCGTGAAGCGCTGGCTGCCCGCACAGGAACGTTTCGCCTCCGTTGAAGGCGCACCCCGTGACGCGGTGGGTGCGATCGCACGCGGCGGGGACGGCCATGTTTGGGTCAGCAGTCCGGGCATGCTGCGCCGCTATCGGTGGGATGGGCAGCAGCTGAGCATGACGCACGGTTTTGGCCAGGCGCAGGGCTACCCGCAGCTGCTCGCGCGCGCGCTGGTGATCGACGCGCGCGGCGTGGCGTGGGCCGGCGACACCCGTGGGCTGGTCCGCGTCGATCCGCATGCGGGCGGTGTACGCCGCTTCGGCAGCGACGATGGCCTGCCGGCGCATGATGTGTTGCCACGTCGGCTGGTGCGGACCGCCGGCGACCATGTGGTCGCAGCGGTGCATGAGGGTGGTCTTCTGCTGTTCGACCCGGTGGCCGTGCTGCGTCCCGCGCGAACGCCGGGCCTGGTGATACACGCCATTACCGCCCGTCGCGGCAACGCGCAGATCAGCGTGCCGGTCGGCACCGGGCCCGTGCCGCTGTCGGGGGCGGACCGGCATATCCGCGTCGCCGCGCGCCTGCTCAGCGGCGGCGATCAGGCCCATGTGCGCTACCGGTTCCGGCTGCAGGGGCATGATCCGGAGTGGCAGGAAAGCGGTGCCGCCGGGCTGCGCGTGTTCGAACGTCTCCCGGCAGGTCTGCAGACGCTGGAGGTACAGGCCCGCCAGGGCGACGGAAGCTGGTCGCCGTCTCGCCGGGTCACCTTGCAGGTCGCGCCGGCGTGGTGGCAGACGCCGCCGGCGCGGTGGGCCGCCGCGGCCAGCGTGATCGGCGTGGCGTGGCTGGGAGGCTGCGGCTGTCAGGCGCGTCGCCGACGGCAGCGACGCTGGCGCTGGCTGCGCGCCCGGCAACAACATGCCGACCGCGCGTCCGTGCAGCGCACCCGCTTTCTCGCCGCGCTCGGCGAGCGCATCCGCGTGCCGATGACCGCCGTGCTGGGCTGGAGCGAACTGCTGCTGCGCGTGCCGCTGGCTGCGGAGGAGCGCAACCGGATCAACAGCCTCCATTACGCCGGCGAACACCTGTTGCGGCTGATGGATGATGCGCTGGACATGGCCAGCATCGAGTCCGGGCAGCTGCAGCTGCAGCCGGCACCGTTCGTGCTGCAGGATATGATCGAAGAACTGCATGCGCTGTTGTTGCCGGTGGCGCAGGGCAAGGCGCTGGTGCTGGAGTGGTCCAGCACGTTGCCGGCGTCGGCCTGCTTCATCGGCGATGCACGACGCCTGCGCCAGATCCTGCTCAACCTGGTGGGCAATGCGCTGAAGTTCACCGCGCAGGGCGCGGTCCGGCTGGAAGCGCGGTGGGCGGACGGGCGTGATGGCGTGCTGCTGCGGGTGCTCGATACGGGGCCCGGCATGACGTCCGCGCAATGCCAGCGCCTGTTCCAGCGCTTCGAACAGGCCGACGGTGCACGGACGGCCGCAGGCCATGGCGGCAGTGGCCTGGGGTTGTCCATCTCCCGCGATCTGGCGCTGGCCATGGGCGGCGACATCACCGTCAGCAGCCGTCCCGGCGAGGGCGCCTGCTTCGACGTCTGCCTGCCGTTGCCCTGCGTCGACGCCGGTGAGGCAGGCACGCCGTTGTACGCGCGTGCCGAACCGATCGGTGGCGGACAGCTGCAGGTGCTGGTCGTGCATCCGTTGCCGGTGGTCGGTCAGGTGCTGCCGGCAGTGCTGGCATCGCTGGGGCATTCGGCGCGGTATGTGCCGGGGCTCGATGACGTGCCGACCGCAGCAGGCGAGGGCATGGGCTGGGATGTGATCATGGTCGACCCCGACCTGCGCGTGGGCGGTGAACGGGCGGGTGCGCGATTGTCGCGCTGCTGGCCGGGGGTGCCACGGATCGCCTTGACCCCGCGCGCGGATGCCGGGGCCCAGCGTGAGGCCATGGCAGCAGGTTTCGATGTGTTCCTGCGGCTGCCGGTAAGCCGGGCGGCGCTGGCCGATGGCCTGGCGCGCTGCAGGCGCGTCGCATGAAGCACGGGCTGCGGCGGCGATGGGTCGGTGTGCTGCTCGGCGGGCTGCTGCCGGCGGTGTCGGCACTGGCGCTGCCGAGCCACGGCGCGCGCGTCACCACCGTGGACGGCCTGCCGTCCAATGTGGTGCATCAGATCGTCGAGGACCGGCAGGGTTACCTCTGGTTCGCGACCGGTGATGGCCTGGCCCGCTACGACGGGGGCGGTTTCCGGGTGTGGCGCATGGAGCATGGTCTGGCCGACAACGAAGTGCGCAGCATGGCGCTCGATGCCCGCGACCAGCTCTGGATCGGGACCGCGAATGGCTACCTGCAGCGACTGTCGGTCGATCGCCAGCGGTTCGAGCGGTGGGCGAGACCGCCTGCGTCGGCGGCCGCGCCCAGCCCGGTACTGGCGATCCAGCCGATGGACGCGGGCGACGTCTGGTTTGGCACCCGCGACGCGGGGCTGTTCCGGCTGGGACGCGACCGCCGGCTGCGCCAGTACCTGCCGGGCGCTGGCGGCGGCCTGCCGTCGGCACGGGTAGACCACCTCGCGGCCGATCCGCAGGGCGGGGTATGGATCGGCAGTGCGGCGGGTCTGGCGCGGTGGCATGACGATCGGTTCCAGACGCCGGCGATGCTGGGCGCCTCCCTGCTGCCGGTGACGGCGCTGGGGCGGGATGCGCAGGGCGCGATGCGCTCGAGTACCGCCGATGGCACCGAGGTGCGGTACCTGCCGGCGTTGCAGCCGGCACCACGGCCGCGCGAACCGGCACGGTGGCTCGGCTCCAGCCGTGCCGGCGGAGACTGGTTTGCCGACGGCGCGCAGCTGTGGTGGCAGGATCGGCATGGGCTGGACCGCCACGCGATCACGCTGCCCCACCTGCACGGTCGCAGCATGCCGCGCATTGTGCGGGTGGTCGAAGACCGGCAGGGACGGGTCTGGTTGCTGGGCAGTCATCAGGGGGTGTGGAGGCTCGGCGCGCAGTGGCGACACCTCGAGCGTTTCAGGGCACCGGGCGATCCACCGGCCGCTGCGTCGGGCGGGCTGGCCGCCGCGACCGATGGGCAGGCGTGGTGGGCGCGGGGCGGGTGGCTGGGCAAGGTCTCGCCGGTACACGGGTTTTCGCGGGCCCGGTGGTCCTACACGCAGGATCCTCTGCGTCCCGATCGCCACGCGGTGGTCGAAGACGCACAGGGCAGGGTGTGGGTGTTCGCGGCCCCGTGGTTGACCCGGATCGATCCGCCGCGGGGGCTGCGGCGGCGCTGGCGGGTAGGTGCGGACGATGCCGGGTCGTCGGTGTCGACACAGACCGCCCTGCTGGCCTGCGATGGCCGGATATGGCTGGCCGGAAACGGGCGGCTGCAACAGTGGGCGGACGACGGCCGGGTCCTGGTCGAGCGCACATATGACGCGGCGCGACTGCGCCCGGGCGGCACGGCCTTCGTCCTGCAATGCGACCCTGCCGGGCAGCTGTGGCTGGGTGACAGCGAGGGGCTGAAGCAGTGGCAACCGGCACACGCTCGTTTCGATCCCGTGCCGGCCAGCCCGCGCCGCGCGGTCGGGGCGTTGCATCTGGCCGCCGACGGCCAGCTGTGGGCGGCCGATCCGGACGGCTGGACCGTCTACCGGCGCGCACCGGTTGGCCTGCACCGGTCCACGCGGGTCGACACGGCGCAGGGGCTGCCGGCGGCGGTACCGCGTGGATTGGCCGATGCGGACGACGGGGCGCTGTGGGCCACCACCGCGCGTGGTGTGGTGCGGTTGGCACCTGACCGCCGCAGCGCCAGGTTGTACACGGTCGATGATGGCCTGCCGCCGATGGTGTTCGACCTCGGCCTGCTCGCGGTCGGCGCTCATCTGCTGGCGATGGATCTGGCCGGCGACGTGCTGGCACTGGATCCGGCCGGCATGATCGCGACCACCGTCCCCCCGCTGCTGGTCATCGATCGTGTGCAGGTGCGTCGACAGCGGCGATGGATCGAACTGCCTGTGGGCGATCCGCTACGGCTCAACGCCGACGATCGCGACATCCAGCTGTCGGCGAGGCTGCTGTCTGGTGGGCAGCGCGGCATGACCGACTACCGGTTCCGGTTGCGTGGGCAGGATCCGGCGTGGGTCCGCGCCGGACAACGCGGGACGCGTGGCTTTCCACGCCTGCCGGCCGGTGCCCATGTGCTCGAGTTCCAGGCGCGTGGCGTGGACGGCGAGTGGACGCCGCTGCAGCAGGTGCGCCTGCAGGTGGACTACAGCGGCTGGGCCCATCCCGGTGCATGGGCGTTGTCCTGCCTGGTCGCCATGGGCGGCGCGGTGCTGCTGGCAGGGGCCGTACGGCGTCACCAGCGGCGGGCGAACGCGCGGCGCGCGGCGGCACGCCGGCAGGCGCGCGCCGAACGGGCAGCGCAGGCCAAGCAGCAGTATCTCGCCACGCTCGGCCACGAAGTGCGGACGCCGCTGACCGGCGTGCTGGGCATGAGCGAATTGCTGTTGGCCGGGCCGCTGTCTGCGGACGCGCGGGAGCAGATACTGCACATCGAGCAGGGAGGGCGCGCCTTGCTGCAGGTGGTCGATGAAGCGCTGGAGGACGCCCGGCTGCAGGCCGGAAAAGTACGTGTCCAGCCCCGCCGTTTCGCCATCGGGCCCTGGAGAACGGACATGGAGGCGGCGCTGGCGGCCTGCCTGGACCTGCACGGTTGCCGGCTGTCGCTCGGTCCGCCGCTCCCAGCCGGTGCCTGTCGCATCGGCGATCCGGACCGGCTGCGACAGGCCGTCCACCTGCTCGTGCGGGGGCTCGCCCTGCAGGTCGGGGCGACCCGCGTGACCCTGCGCATGGCCTGGCTGCCGGGCGGCGCCGGCCTGCTGCTGGATGTCATCGCGGTGCCCGGTGCGCTTCCATCGCCTGCGCTGGCCGCAGTGCGCGAGATGCTGGCCGACGTGGACGTGCTGGCCGCTGCGATGCAGGGAAAGCTGCGGGTGCTGCAGCTGCCCGATCATCGGTGGCAGGCCGTGTTGAGCCTGCCGCTGGGCGGTTGCGGCACGCAGCTGCCCGATCCCCAGGTGACGGTGACTGACCACGATGGCCTGCAGGTCCTGCTGGTGGAAGACGATCCTCTCGTGGCCGAGGTCGTCACCGGTCTGCTGCGCATGCGGGGTCACGCGGTGGTTGCCGCCGGGCATGCGCTGGCGGCGTTGACTGCCCTGGCCCGGCCCGGCACGCAGCTGATGCTGCTCGATCTGGATCTGCCGGGCATGGACGGACTGTCGCTGCTGCGGCTGCTGCGCCAGCGCGACCAGCGCCTGCCTGTAATGATACTCACGGCCCGCCGCGAGCCGGAGCTGGAGGCCTCGGTCACCGCTGCCGGGGCCGACGGTCTGCTGCACAAGCCGCTGCAGGGCGATGCACTGCATGCGGCGATGCAGCGGGTCATGGCAAGGAACGTGGATCGTGCGGGCCTGGGGAACGGTTTACTATGCGGGGCGTTGCCCGATGACCGGGGTGGTCGGGGGTGACAGGCCCGTTCCGGGCGACGGCAGTGAATCCACGGACAGACCCGGGAGAGCCATCAGGTGTTGCGTGTGCTGTGGCCGTTGTTGATCGGCCTGTGTGTGCTCTGGCCGGCGGTCGCGTCGGCCCAGCCGGTACCGCCGACGCCGCGGCAGCTGACCGTGTTCGATGGTCTGCCGTCCAACACCGTCAACCGCATGGCCGAGGATCGCTACGGCTACCTGTGGATCGCCACCAACGATGGCCTGGCCCGTTACGACGGCCGCAACTACCGGATCTGGCGCGCCGAGGATGGACTGCGCGACAACCATGTCTGGAGCGTGCACGTGGATGCGCGCAACCAGTTGTGGATCGGCACGGAGAATGCCGGCCTGGCGATGATGTCGGCCGATCGGCGCGACATCCGCTTCTACGACCGCAACAGCCATCCCGGGATCGGCAGCAACACGATCTGGAGCGTGGCCTCCACGCCGGATGGCGCGATCTGGTTTGGTACCTACCAGGGCGGGCTGCATCGGCTCGAGCGCGACGGGACGCTGACCCGCTTCATGCCCGAGCCCGGCAATCCGCGCAGCCTGCCGGCCGCCTCGGTCGGCTATCTGACCACCACGCTCGATGGCACGTTGTGGATCGGATCGCAGGCGGGCCTGGCGCGCTGGACCGGGCACGATTTCGAACCGGTGCCGAGCGCGCAGTTGTCGGCGCGCGTCATCACCGGGCTCACCGCCGAGCCGGACGGCAGCCTGTGGATCAACAGCAATGCCGGGGTCACCGTGCGCCGCCCGGACGGTCGCTTCGCGCCGGCGCCGTGGACGGTTGCCGAAGGCGATCAGATCCTGGGAATGATGCTGCGCGACGAGCAGGGCGGGTACTGGCTCGACACGCGCTCCGGGTTGGGTCGCGCCATCAACGGTCAGTTCCAGCAGGTGCCGCTGTACAGCGCGATCGCCCGTGGGCAGGTGCGGCCGAACTGGACCGGCGCCTACGAAGATCGCGAGGGGGGCATCTGGTTGGCCAGCACCAACGGCGGCCTGTGGCACCTGCTGCCGCGCTGGTGGCAGTTCTCGGTGCTCTCGCGGCTGGAAGACGATCCAGCGTCGCTGCGCAACGCATACGTGCTGGGCATGGGCGCGGCGGCGGACGGAGGCGTGTGGACGGTGGGCACGCATGGCGCGCTGGACAAGCTCGACCCGGCGAGCGGGAAGATCGAGCAGCACCGGACCTGGGTGGATGGCACGCAGTGGCTGCAGTCGGTGCTCGAGGATCCGCACGGGCAGGTCTGGATCGGTTCCTGGGATGCGCTGCTGCGCTACGACCCCCGTCAGAAGCAGATCCGGCGCTGGGGGCGCGATGCGGCCGTCGATGCGGCCATGGAGGGCCCGGTCGAATCCCTGGCGCTGTGCGATGGCCAGCGCCTGTGGACAGCGTCGGCCAACGGACTGCAGCAACGTGATCTCGACGGGCGCGTGCTGCACCGGGTCGCCCTGGGCCATGCCGGGCTGAAGATCGGCCAGAGCGTGCTGGACATCCAGTGTGGACCGCAGGATCGGTTGTGGGTCGCCACCGGACAGGGTCTGCTGGAGTGGGTGGCGGCGGAATCGCGTTTCGCGCCCCTGCCCGGCGGTCCCGCGGCAGGCGTGTATGCCATGGCGCTGGCCGGCGATGACAGTGTGTGGCTGTCCGAAGAAGGCAAACTGTCGCACTACGGCTGGCAGGGCGATCGGCTGACCCTGCAGGAAGTGATCGGCAGTGGTGCGGGCTATCCGGCGATCACCGCGACCGGCCTGGTGGTCGACCGGCAGGGCGTGGCGTGGGCGGCCAACGCACGGGGGCTGGTGCGGGTGGATCCGCAGGCCGCCAGCGTGCGCCAGTATGGCGTGCACGATGGCCTGCCCAGCCAGGAATTCCGTCGCCGCACGTTGACCCTGACCGCGAGCGGGCGCATCGTCGGCGGCACGCCGGCCGGGGTGGTGATATTCGATCCCGCGCAGGTCAAGCCGGCCACGCGCCGTGCGCCGCTGGTGATCGAGCGGGTCGAGGTGCGCCGCGGCGAGCGCGTGCTGGACCTGACCCATGCGGTGCCGCTGGACATCGCCGATGGCGACCGCGACCTGAGGATCGTGGCGCGGCTGCTGTCGTTCGCCGATTCCACATCCAACAACTACCGCTACCGCCTGGCCGGCTACGATCCCGATTGGGTTGAAGTGGGGCCCGGGGGCGAGCGTCTGTTCTCCCGCCTGCCGCCGGGCCGGTATCGCCTGGAGGTGCAGGCACGCTCGGCCGACCAGATCTGGTCGCGTGTGCAGGTGCTGGAGTTCCGGGTGCTGCCGCCGTGGTGGCGGAGCCTGTCGGGGCTGTTGCTGCTGACCTCCGTCGTGCTGCTGCTGCTCAGTCTGTTCGCCTGGCTTTACCGGCGCCGGCTGCAGCGCCGGCATGCCTACCAGCTGGCGCTGCAGAAGCAGGAGCTGGCCGAGCAGGCCTCGATGGCCAAGACGCGTTTCCTGGCGAACCTGGGCCACGAAGTTCGGACGCCGATGACCGGGGTGCTGGGCATGAGCGAACTGCTGCTGTCCTCGCCGTTGAACGCGCAGCAGCGCGGTTATACCGAATCGATCCGGCATGCCGGTGAGCACCTGCTGCACCTGGTCAACGATGCGCTGGACCTGGCGCGGATCGAATCGGGCCGGCTGGAACTGCAGGCGCAGCCGTTCCAGCTGCAGCGGCCGATCGACGATGTCTGCGCGCTGATGGCCGCACTGGCGGGGCAGAAGGGGCTGCGGTTCGTGGTCGACAACACGGTGGCGCCTGGTACCCGCACCATCGGCGATGAACTACGCGTGCGCCAGATCCTGCTCAATCTGCTCGGCAATGCCGTCAAGTTCACCAGCCACGGCGAAGTGCGTCTGACGCTGCGCGCGATCACGCCCGGCCGCGGGCTGCATATCGAAGTGTCCGACACCGGGCCGGGCATCAGTGCCGATCAGCAGGAGCGGCTGTTCCGTCGCTTCGAGCAGGCCGATGGCGCGCGCACCGCGGCGCAGTACGGCGGCAGTGGGCTGGGACTGGCGATCTGTCGCGAACTGGCGCTGGCGATGCAGGGACAGATCGGCGTGCAGAGCCAGCTCGGCGTGGGGACCCGCTTCACAGTGACGCTGCCGTTGCCGCTGGAGCCGGGCACGACTGGCGCGCCCGGCGCCGCCGAGGGCGCGCAATGGGTGTTGCCGCCGCTGCGGATTCTGCTGGTGGAGGACGATCTGACGGTGGCGGAAGTGGTCAGCGGATTGTTGTCCGCGCGCGGGCATGAGGTGGTGCATGCCGAGCACGCATTGTCGGCGTTGCGCGAGGTCAGCGAGGCGCCGTTCGATGTGGCGCTGATGGACCTGGACCTGCCGGGCCTCGGCGGCATCGCGTTGGCCGGGCATCTGCGCAGCCAGGGCTTCGAGATGCCTCTGATCGCGGTGACCGCGCGGACGGATCCGTCGATAGAGCAGCAGGCCCGTGATGCCGGCTTCGATGCGTTCCTGCGCAAGCCGGTGACCGGCGACCTGCTGGTGGAGGCGATCGCGCGGGTCCTGCACGCCCCCCGGTAACAGCGGACCGCTGGTCCGCCGAGGGTGACCAATCGCTGATCGCCAACCGCCAACCGCCAACCGCCAACAGCAAACTGCAGACCGCTGAACGTCTGCCCGCGGCTACTCGGCGACTTCTTCGACGTCGCGCGGCGAGGGCCGCGTATCCGGCAGCTGCCAGAAGATCAGCGTGGAGGTCAGGGTGATGGCGCCGACACACACGAAGGTCGCGTGCAGCGCGGCGGTCGCGCCGTGCGAGGCATCGAGGTGATTGAAGGCGGCCAGCAGGCTGCCGGCGGCGGCCGCACCGAACCCGGTGGCGAGCATCATCACCATCGAGAGCAGGCTGTTGCCGGCGCTGGCGAAGTCGCGGTCGAGATCGCGCAGGGTGACGGTGTTCATGACGGTGAACTGCAACGAGTTGACGGCCCCGAACAACGCCAGCTGGACGATGCGGATCCACAGGGGCTGGCCCGGTGTCATGAAGATGAAGCTCGCCATCGCCAAGCCGACCAGCACGGTGTTGACCATCAGCACGCGGCGATAGCCGAAGCGTTCGACCAGTTTGACTGCGTAGCGTTTGGAGACCATGCCGGCGGCCGCGACGGGGATCATCAACAGGCCGGCATTCATCGGGCTCATGCCCATGCCGACCTGCAGCAGCAGCGGGATGAGCAGGGGCATGGCGCTGCTGCCGATGCGCGAGAACAGGTTGCCGAGGATGCCGATGCGGTAGCTGGGGACGTGGAAGAGGGCGAGCGAGAACAGCGGCGCCGTCGAGTTGGCGGCGTGCAGCCAATAGCCGACCAGGGCGGCGAGGCCGGCGACGGTCATCAGCATGACCAGGGCATGCGGGGTGGCCATGCCGGAGATGCCGTCCAGCGCGAGCGAGAGCACGACCATGCCGAAGGCGAGCATCAGATAACCGGCGATGTCGAAGCGGGTGCGGTGTTCGGCGTAGTGGTCGGGCATGATTTTCATGGCCGCGACGTAGCCGATGATGCCGATCGGGAGGTTGATCAGGAACACCCAGTGCCAGGAGGCGACTTCGACCAGCCAGCCGCCGAGCGTGGGCCCGATGAGCGGGCCGATCAGGGCGGGGATGGCGATGAAGCTCATGGCGCGGAGGAATTCTTCGCGGGAGACAGAGCGCATGACGGCGAGGCGGCCGACCGGCAGCAGCATGGCGCCGCCGATGCCCTGCAGGACGCGGGCGCCGACCAGCTGGTGCAGGGTCTGGGCGAGGGCGCAGGCGAGCGAGCCGAGGGTGAACAGGATGATGGCGACGAGGAAGGTGCGTCGTGTGCCGAAGCGGTCGGCGATCCAGCCGGAGGCGGGGATGAAGGTGGCGACGGCAAGGGCGTAGCTGAAGACGACGGACTGCATCTGCAGGGGGCTTTCGCCGAGGCTGCGGGCCATGGCCGGGAGGGCGGTGTTGACGATGGTGGAGTCCAGCATCTGCATGAAGATGGCCAGCGATACGAGCCACAACAGGGGCCGGATCGAGGCGTAGCTGCTGGTGGTCATGGTGCGGGCCTTCGTCAACGAGGGCGATATGATCGCCGATGTGGGATCAGGGTGTGGTCAAGAGCTGGAGCTGGAGCCGAAGCCGAAGCCGAAGCCGAAGCCGAAGCCGAAGCGTTGGGTCGGTCGGCGTCGAGGAGAGGGTGCGGCACGGGTGGGTTGGCGGGACACGCCGTGAATCCCGCTCCGCGGCCCGGCCCAGCCGCTGGCGGCTGGGCGTTCAGTCGCATGCGAGGCAGTGCCTCGCAAGCAATGCGCCTTCACCCATGGAGGCTCATGTCGCGCCATCCATGGCGCTCATGGTCCCGCCAACCCACCCGTGCCACACCCATGACAGTGAGCTGGCTGCCAGGGAAAGTGCGGTAGATGCAGGAAATCAGACGCTCGTCTTGATGCCGGGATGAACGTGATGCTGGCAATGAACGTGCTGGCAAGGGAATGCCATGGGTAGATCCACGCCATGCGTGGATGGCCGCGCGCAGCGCGGCAATGATCGGGGCCGATCAGCTGCGGACGGCGTGCTCCGTCCGTCTCGAGGGTGCAGGCGAGCGCAGGCGTTTCTGGATGCAGATCGCCCGCGTCGGTCATGCCCGGGTAGTGCCGGCCGCTGGCCGGCTACCTGCCGACGCCGATCAGCGTCGGCTCAAGCGATGCACTGCTTCCACCAGGACCTGCACGTGCTCGGGATTCATGTCCGGGGACATGCCGTGGCCGAGGTTGAAGACGTGGCCTTCGCGGGAGCCGCCGTTGCCTTGGGCGTAGCTGTCGAGTACTTGCCCGGCGGCGCGTTCGATGGCGGCCGGGTTGCCGTAGAGGGTGGTGGGGTCGAGGTTGCCCTGCAGGGCGACGCGGCCGCCGGTGCGCGCGACGGCGTCGGCGAGGTCAAGGGTCCAGTCGACGCCGAGGGCGTCGGCGCCCGTGTCCGCCAGGGCGCCGAGGTGCAGGCCGGTGCCTTTGCCGAACAGGATCAGCGGGGTGCGCTCGGCACCTTCGCCGCGCTCGAGTTCCTGCGCGATGCGGGTCAGGTAGCGCAGGGAGAATTCGCGGTACATGGTGGGGCTGAGTACGCCACCCCAGGTGTCGAAGACCTGCAGGACCTGGGCGCCGGCCGCGCGTTGGGCGGCGAGGTAGGCGATCACGGCGTCGGTGACGACCGAGAGCAGCTGGTGCAGGGCGGCCGGTTCGTTCAGGGCCATGGCCTTGATGCGGGCGAAGTCCTTGCTGCCGCCGCCTTCAACCATGTAGCAGGCCAGCGTCCACGGGCTGCCGGAGAAGCCGATCAGGGGCACGCTGCCGTCGAGTTCGCGGCGGATCACGCGGACGGCGTCCATCACGTAGCGCAGCTCGGTTTCCATGTCCGGCACGGCCAGTCTGGCGATGGCGGCGGCGTCGCGCACCGGATGGCGGAACTTCGGGCCTTCGCCTTCGACGAAGTACAGCTCCAGGCCCATCGCGTCGGGGATGGTGAGGATGTCCGAGAACAGGATCGCGGCGTCGAGGTCGAAGCGGCGCAGCGGCTGCAGGGTGACTTCGCAGGCGATGTCCGGGTTCTTTGCCATGGCCAGGAAGCTGCCGGCCTTGGCGCGGGTGGCGCGGTATTCGGGCAGGTAACGACCGGCCTGGCGCATCAGCCAGACGGGGGTGCAGTCCACCGGTTCGCGGCGCAGGGCGCGCAGCAGGCGATCATGGCGGGAGGGGCTGGTCACGGAACGCTTCCTTGGGATCTGGTGGCGCAGGGCCGGAGGGGGTGGGGCGGCGGTGGCCGCTCAGGGCGGCGCATCGCCGCTGGTGTAGGTCACGTCGTAGCCGCGATGCAGGTGTGCGTCGCGCGCTTTCTCGAATGCAGCCAGCGCCAGGTCTTCCTGCAGGTACAGCTCGCGGCGCAGTTGCCCGCGCCCGCCGATCGGGCCGGACTCGTGCAGCAGCTCCCAGCCCCCGAACAGGTCCGGTTGCAGGGTGAGCTGGAGATAGCGGGCCGGATCGGCACCGCGGGCGTGTTGGTGCAGGAAGACGCGCATGCCCCGATTGTAGCCGTGAACGCCGGACGCGGCCGTCAGCGACGGCGCGGGTGCGGCGTAACGTCGCAGGCTCAGCCGGCGGCGAGCACGCGCAGGACGTCGGCCTCGTCGACGTCGGCGACGACCTCCGCGCGGCCGATGCCACGCCACAGCACCAGGCGGAGCCGGCCGGCGACGTTTTTCTTGTCCAGCCGCATCCGGGCCAGCAGCGCTTCGGGCTGCAGGCCGGTGGGAATGGCGACCGGCAGTTCGTAGCGTAGCAGCAGTTCGCGCAGCTGCGCGGTGTCGGCATCCCCGCTCATGCCCAGCTGCGCGGACAGCCGTGCGGCCAGCACCATGCCGACGGCGACGGCTTCACCGTGGTTGAGGTTGTCGTTGCCCGGTGCGCCGTAGCCCTGTTCGGTCTCGATGGCGTGGCCGAAGGTGTGGCCAAGGTTGAGCAGGGCGCGCTCGCCTTTTTCCAGCGGATCGCGCGCGACGATCTCGGCCTTGTGCTCGCAGCTGCGCGCGATCGCCTGGGCCAGCGCCGTGTCATCACCCGCCAGCAGCGCGCTGTGTTCGGCCTGCAGCCACCGGAAGAACAACGGGTCGCGGATCGCGCCGTACTTGATCACCTCGGCCAGGCCGGCACGCAGCTCGCGCGGCGGCAGGGTGCGCAGCGCGGCGGTATCGGCGATCACGGCACGCGGCGGGTGGAACGCACCGACCAGGTTCTTGCCTTCGGGAATGTCCACTGCGGTCTTGCCGCCGACCGAAGAGTCGACCATCGCCAGCAGCGAGGTCGGCAGCTGCACGCAGTCCACGCCGCGCATCCAGCAGGCGGCTGCGAAGCCGGCCAGGTCGCCGGCAACGCCGCCACCGAGGGCCATCACGCAGGCATCGCGGGTGGCGCCGAGGGCGGCCAGCGCGGTGATCGCGTCGCCGAAGTGGGCCAGCGTCTTGGAGGCTTCACCGGCGGGCAGCACCAGCTCACCGATCAGCAGATCCGGGCGCACGGCCAGCAGCGCCGACTTCACTCCGGCCAGATACAGCGGGGCGACCGACGAATCGCTGAGCAGCAGCACATGGCGGCCGCGCACGTGGCAGGCCAGCAGCTCGCCTTGGCCGAGCAGGCCCGGGCCGATGTGGATGGTGTAGGGGGTGTCGCCGCTGACGGCAACGGTACGCGGGGAGGCGGTCATTCGGGTGTTTCCTGTCGCTGCCACTGCGCGGCCAGGCGCAGCACCAGCTGCGCGGTGGCCTCGGCGGGCGTGTAGAGATCGGTATCCAGGGTGAGATCGGCCAGGCCTTGGTAGAGCGGGTCGCGGGCAGCAGCCATCTCGTGCAGGACCTGCTCGCGGTCCGGGCGCTGCAGCAGCGGGCGGCCGCGGTCGCGGGCCAGCCGCTCCAGCTGGGCCGGCACGCTGACCCGCAGGTAGACCACGAAACCGCGCCGCGCGATCGCCGCGCGGTTGTCCGGGTCCAGCACGGCGCCACCGCCGGTGGAGACCAGCTGGCCGTGCCCGTCCAGCAGCGCGTGCAGGACCTCGCGCTCGTGCTGGCGGAAGCCGGCCTCCCCGGAGTGCTCGAAGATCGCCGGGATGCTGGCGCCGGTGCTGTCCACGATGGCCTGGTCGGCATCCACGAAGTCCAGCGTGAAGCGCTCGGCCAGCCGGCGCCCGATGCAGGTTTTGCCGGCGCCCATCGGGCCAATCAGGATGAGGTTCGGAGCGGGATTCATTACCCTCGATCCTAACATCTCCGTGCCATCGCCTTTACGCGGCGGCCCCCATGGTGGGGCGGCGCGGAGTGTCCCGCGCGCCACTGGAGCGACCCATGTCCGTAGCCAAAATCATCGAGATCAACGCCTCCTCCAAGACCAGCGTCGAGGACGCGGTGCGCAGCGGCCTGAAGAAGGTGTCCGAGACGGTCAAGGGCATCCAGGGCGCCTGGATCAATGAAACCAAGGTCGTCACCGATGGCGAGGGCAACATCACCGAGTGGCGGGTGAATCTGCGGGTGACCTTCCTGGTCGGCTGAGTGCTGCGTTTCCGTCGATGCCGCGGTCAGCGCGGCGCGACGATCCGGCGCTGTTCGTCCAGGGCGATCACCGTATCGGCCAGCGCCGGCAACGTACGCAGCGCCTGCCGGCTGACCCGTTCGTAGTACTGCACGAAGCGCTCAAGCTGGGCGCGGCTCATGCTGCTGCGGTCGGGTTGGGCGGCCTGCAGGCTCTGCTCCTGCTGCCAGCGCCAGCGCGGGATCACCGAGAAGTCCGGCGGCTGCAGGAACCACAGCCGGTCGCAACGCTGCCACAGCGCGGGGTAGTCCTGCGCGAGCGCGTGATTGCACCAGCGGCGCCAGTGGCCGTCGGCATCGGCGTCGCGCTCGAGTGCGTTGAGGGGAGGATCCAGGTCGGCCTCGTCCTGTGCCGGCGTGCCCAGGAACCAGCCTTCGAACACCAGCAGGTCGAGCGGGCGGTCGATGCGCGGCCAGTCCTTCTCAGGCTGGCGCTCGTCGGCCAGTTTGTCGAAACGGGGCAGGGCGACCGGGCCGCCGGCCGCGACCGCGTCCAGGGTGGCATGGGCCAGGGCCAGATCGTGGGTGCCCGGCGGGCCGCGGGTCAGCAGCAGCGGGTGTACCTGCCGCGCCAGGCGCTGGCGCTGGGCGCGGGTCAGGTAGACATCATCGATGGAAAGCATCGCCGCGTGCAGGCCGCGCGATTCGGCCAGTGCCACTACCTGGGCGGCCAGCGTCGATTTGCCGCTCCCCTGCAGGCCGCTGATCGCCAATACTGGGATGGCCGCACCACAGCTCAGTGCGTCGTCCAGCGCCTGTGCCACCAGTGCATCCGGAAAACCTTTCGTCGGGGGCATGTACGCAGGTGCAGGCATGCAGCGACAATAAACCCAAACCGCGTGACAAGAAAACCGCCATGACCGATCTGTATGCCGAAGCGTTGTCCACCTTTGCCGGGCTGTTCGAAGAAGCCAAGGCAAGCCGCGAAGTCGAACCGAATGCGATGACGGTGGCCACGGCCGACCCGAACGGCCAGCCCTCCGCGAGGACCGTGTTGCTGAAGGCCTTCGACGAACGCGGCTTCGTCTTCTACACCCACCTGGACAGCCACAAGGGGCGTGAACTGCAGGCCAATCCACGGGCCGCGCTGCTGTTCCTGTGGCGCAGCCTGCGCGAAGCCGGCATCCAGGTGCGGATCGAAGGCGGGGTGGAGAAGGTCAGCGACGCCGAGGCCGATGCGTACTTCGCCTCGCGCCCGCGCATGAGTCAGATCGGTGCCTGGGCGTCACTGCAATCGAAGACGTTGGCCTCGCGCGAAGAATTCGACGCGCGCGTGGCGGCCACCGAGGCCAGCTTCGAGGGCCGCGACGTGCCGCGTCCGGAAGGCTGGAGCGGCCTGCGCGTGGTGCCGCAGCGGATCGAGTTCTGGTACGGCGCGCAGTTCCGCCTGCACGAGCGCTGGTGCTATGAGACCGGTGTTGACGGGCAGTGGAGCAAGCGGATGTTGTTCCCGTAATCAGGCCGGCGGAAGCTCGCGCAGCCACCGCCACAGCGTCGTCCGCGATACGCCCAGCTGCGCGCACGCCTGCTCGCGGTTGCCGCCGCAGTCGGCCAGCAGCCGCCGCAGCGCGGCCGCATCCGGCCGCGCCGCCGAGGCAGCGGTGAGGGCTGCCGGGGCGCCGGCGCCTGGAACCGCCAGTGGCTGCTGCGCCGCGTGCAGTTCCGGCAACCACTGCAGCATCTGCGGCAACGTCAGCTCGCCCGGCTGTTGCTGCCAGTGGATGCGCAGGCGATCGACCATGTTGCGCAGCTCACGCACGTTGCCCGGCCACGCGTAGTCGCGCAGCCGTGCCATCGCCTCGGCGGACAACGGTGCGTCCGTACCGGCGAGCTGCCGGAAGAAGTGGCTCACCAGCAAGGGGACATCCTCGCGCCGTTCGTGCAGCGTCGGCAGCGCGATGCGCAGCGCGGCCAGGCGGTAATACAGGTCGCGGCGGAAACGTTGCGTGTCCACCAGCGATTCCAGCGTCTGCAGCGTGGCCGCGACCACGCGTACGTCCACCGGCGTCGGCTCGGTGGCGCCCACGCGCAGCACTTCGCGCTCTTCCAGTACCCGCAGCAGCCGGGTCTGCAACGGCAGCGGCAGTTCGCCGATTTCATCCAGGAACAGGGTGCCGCCCTCGGCGGCTTCGACCAGACCGACACGACCGCCGCGCCGCGCGCCGGTGAACGCGCCTTCGTTGTAGCCGAACAGCTCGGCCTCCAGCAGCGATTCGCTGATCGCCCCGCAGTTCAGCGCGACGAAGCGGCCGCGTCGTCCGCTGGCGGCGTGCAGTTGCCGCGCCACCAGTTCCTTGCCGGTACCGGTGGCGCCGGTCACCAGCACGGTGCTGTCGTAAGGCGCATACAACGCGATGTTCCCGCGCACCTGCTGCATCGGCGCGCTGTCCCCGAGCAGGGCGTGATCGGCGTCGCGTGGCCTGGCCGGTGTGCGCCGCCGCGGTGACGGCGCACCGGAGCGCGCCAGGGTCTGGGTCAGCTCCAGTGCGTGTTCGAACGCCTGTCGCACCGAATCGGCCGAGTACAGCAGGACGCCGGGCAGCCCGACCTGTTCGGCATGGTCGATCGCCATGCCGGTGCCGACGATCACCTCGATGCCGTTGGCGCGCAGGTCGGCGATGCAGTCGCGCGCATCTTCGCGGGTGACGAAGCGGCGGTGCTCGATATCCAGCCCGAAGCTGTGCTGGAAGCTGCCGAACGTCGGCACGTCGGTGGCGTGCGTGACCAGACCGATCCGCGGGGCGATCCGGCGCGCGCGCGCCAGCGCTTCCATCAGGTCGAAGCCATTGGCCTGGATCGGGACCAGCGGCACCTCCAGCCGGCTGCGCAGGTAGGCCGCGTTCGAGCCGCCGGCAATCACCACATCGCAGTGTTCGCGGCGCAGGCGCTGGCCGATGACATCCACTGCCTCCTCGAAACCGAGGTTGATCGGCACGATGCGGGCGCGGCGGTCGAACTCGGGGATCACGTCCCCCAGCAGGCCGGTCAGGCGCGACACGCTGACAGTCCAGATCACCGGCAGTTGGCCGGCATCGGGATCGGACAGGCGGGCGCGGTGGCGGGGCAGGCTGATCGACATGGTCGTGTTTCAATGTTTCAGTTGCAGCCATGTTACAGATGTTTCAATGTTTCAAGGTGAAACGTCGCAGTCACCTCGCTGCCTCAATGAAATCAGACACTTGCCACCTGGCACGGCCCTTGCGCTTATCAACCGGTCAATCACGATGGAATGCCGCATGAGCACCCCCGTTTCTTCCGCTGGCGCGCGTTTCCGCGCCGCACTGGCCGCCGAATCGCCGTTGCAGGTGATCGGCGCGATCAACGCCAACCACGCGCTGCTGGCCAAGCGCGCCGGCTACCGGGCGATCTACCTCTCCGGCGGCGGCGTCGCGGCCGGCTCGCTGGGCCTGCCGGACCTGGGCATCAACACCCTGGAAGACGTGCTGATCGACGTGCGCCGCATCACCGATGTGTGCGACCTGCCGCTGATGGTGGATATCGACACCGGTTTCGGCCCGAGCGCGTTCAACATCGCGCGGACGGTGAAGTCGCTGATCAAGGCCGGCGCGGCTGCCTGCCATATCGAAGACCAGGTCGGCGCCAAGCGCTGCGGTCACCGCCCGGGCAAGGAGATCGTGTCGCAGGGGGAGATGGTGGACCGGGTCAAGGCCGCTGCCGATGCGAAGACCGATCCGGACTTCTTCCTGATCGCGCGCACCGATGCCATCCAGGTCGATGGCGTGGAGGCCGCGATCGAACGCGCCATCGCCTGCGTCGAGGCCGGTGCCGATGGCATCTTCGCCGAGGCCGCCTACGATCTGGAGACCTATCGCCGCTTCGTCGATGCGGTGAAGGTGCCGGTGCTGGCCAACATCACCGAGTTCGGCGCCACGCCGCTGTTCAGCCGCGATGAGCTGGCCTCGGCCGGCGTCGCCATCCAGCTGTTCCCGCTGTCCGCGTTCCGCGCTGCCAACAAGGCGGCCGAGAACGTGTATGAGACCATCCGCCGCGAGGGCCACCAGCGTAATGTGCTGGAGGCGATGCAGACCCGCGAGGAACTCTACGACCGTATCGGTTACCACGCCTTCGAGCAGCAGCTCGATGCGTTGTTCGCCGCCAAGAAGTAAGACCGCACACTGTTTTCTGGAGGGATCATGAGCGACACCACTACCGCCCCCGGCTTCAAGCCGAAGAAATCCGTCGCCCTGTCGGGCACCGCCGCCGGCAACACCGCGCTGTGCACCGTCGGCCGCAGCGGCAACGACCTGCATTACCGCGGGTATGACATCGCCGATCTGGCCAACACCAGCGAGTTCGAGGAAATCGCGCATCTGCTGGTCCATGGCAAGCTGCCGACCCGCGCCGAGCTGGTCGCCTACAAGACCAAGCTGAAGTCGCTGCGTGGCATCCCGGCCGCGGTCAAGGCCGCGCTGGAAGAACTGCCGCCGTCCGCGCACCCGATGGACGTGATGCGCACCGGCGTGTCCGTGCTCGGCTGCGTGTCGCCGGAGAAGGACGACCACAACCATCCGGGCGCGCGCGACATCGCCGACAAGCTGATGGCCTGCCTGGGTTCGATGCTGCTGTACTGGTACCACTGGAGCCACAACGGTCGTGCGATCGACGTGGAAACCGACGACGACTCCATCGGTGGCCATTTCCTGCACCTGCTGCACGGCGAGAAGCCGCAGGATTCGTGGGTCAAGGCGATGCACACCTCGCTGATCCTGTACGCCGAGCACGAGTTCAACGCCTCGACCTTCGCCTGCCGCGTCATCGCCGGCACCGGCAGTGACATGTACAGCGCGATCACCGGTGGCATCGGTGCGCTGCGCGGTCCCAAGCACGGCGGCGCCAATGAAGTGGCCTTCGAAGTGCAGAAGCGCTACGACAGCCCTGACGATGCCGAGGCTGACATCAAGGCCCGCGTCGAGCGCAAGGAGGTCGTGATCGGTTTCGGCCACCCGGTCTACACCGTCAGCGATCCGCGCAACAACATCATCAAGGAGGTGGCGCGCGACCTGTCCGCCGAGCAGCAGAACGTCAAGATGTACGACATCGCCGAGCGCCTGGAATCGGTGATGTGGGACATCAAGAAGATGTTCCCGAACCTGGACTGGTTCAGCGCGGTCAGCTACCACATGATGGGCGTGCCGACGGCGATGTTCACCCCGTTGTTCGTGATTGCCCGCACCTCCGGTTGGAGCGCGCACATCATCGAGCAGCGCATCGACGGCAAGATCATCCGCCCGAGCGCGAACTACACCGGCCCGGAAGACCAGGCCTTCGTGCCGATCGACCAGCGCAAGTAAGACAGACGTACCGCACCCGTTCGCGGGTGCTTTGCGGAACAGGCCGGCGCGATGCCGGTCTGCTCCGTTGCGGCGTCGCTACTCCTTCTTCGCCGGTGTCACGACGCCCCGGCCCGCCAACAAGCAGCTATCGCCAGCCATGAATACTCAGTACCGCAAGAACCTCCCCGGCACCGCGCTGGACTATTTCGATACCCGTGCCGCCGTCGACGCGTTGCAGCCCGGTGCCTATGCCACGCTGCCGTATACCTCGCGCGTGCTGGCCGAAAACCTGGTGCGCCGCTGCGACCCGGCCACGCTGGAGCCCTCGCTGCGCCAGCTGATCGAACGCCGCCAGGACCTGGATTTCCCGTGGTTCCCGGCCCGCGTGGTCTGCCATGACATTCTCGGCCAGACCGCCCTGGTCGATCTGGCCGGCCTGCGCGATGCCATCGCCGATGCAGGCGGTGATCCGGCGCAGATCAATCCGGTGGTCCCGACCCAGCTGATCGTCGATCACTCGCTGGCGGTGGAATTCCCGGGCTTCGACAAGGCTGCGTTCGAGAAGAACCGCGCCGTCGAAGACCGCCGCAATGAAGACCGGTTCCACTTCATCAACTGGACCAAGAAGGCGTTCAAGAACGTCGACGTGATTCCGCCGGGCAACGGGATCATGCACCAGATCAATCTGGAGAAGATGTCGCCGGTCGTGCAGGTGCGCGATGGCGTGGCCTTCCCGGATACCTGCGTAGGCACCGACAGCCACACCCCGCACGTGGACGCGCTGGGCGTGATCGCGATCGGCGTCGGCGGCTTGGAGGCGGAGAGCGTGATGCTCGGCCGTGCCTCCTGGATGCGGCTGCCCGACATCATCGGCGTGGAGCTGACCGGCCGCCCGCAGCCCGGCATCACCTGCACCGACGTGGTGCTGGCGCTGACCGAATTCCTGCGCAAGGAGCGCGTGGTCGGTGCGTGGATCGAGTTCTACGGGGAGGGCGCCAACGCGCTGACCATCGGTGACCGCGCCACGATATCCAACATGACGCCGGAATTCGGTGCCACCGCGGCGATGTTCTACATCGACCAGCAGACCCTGGACTACCTGCGCCTGACCGGCCGCGAAGATGCCCAGGTCGCGCTGGTGGAAACCTACGCCAAGGCCACCGGCCTGTGGGCCGACGATCTGGTCACCGCGCAGTACGAGCGCGTGCTGCAGTTCGACCTGTCCACCGTGGTGCGCAACATGGCCGGCCCGTCCAACCCGCACAAGCGCGTGGCGACCACCGACCTGGCCGCCCGCGGCATCGCCGATGAAGGCAAGCTGGCCTCGGGCAAACTGGAACAGGCCGAGGGCCTGATGCCCGATGGCGCGGTGATCATTGCCGCGATCACCAGCTGCACCAACACCAGCAACCCGCGCAACGTGATCTCCGCGGCGTTGCTGGCGCGCAACGCCAACCGTGCCGGCCTGACCCGCAAGCCGTGGGTGAAGAGCTCGCTGGCGCCGGGGTCCAAGGCCGTGCAGCTGTATCTGGAAGAAGCCGGCCTGCTGACCGAGCTGGAACAGATGGGCTTTGGCATCGTCGCCTTCGCGTGCACCACCTGCAACGGCATGAGTGGCGCGCTGGACCCGAAAATCCAGCAGGAAGTGATCGACCGCGACCTGTATGCCACCGCCGTGCTCTCGGGCAACCGCAACTTCGATGGCCGCATCCACCCGTACGCGAAGCAGGCCTTCCTGGCCTCGCCGCCGCTGGTGGTGGCGTATGCGATCGCCGGTACGGTGCGCTTCGATATCGAGAAGGACGCGCTCGGCCATGACGCCGACGGCAACCCGATCACGCTGAAGGACCTGTGGCCCAGCGATGCCGAGATCGACGCGGTGGTCAAGGCCAGCGTCAAGCCGGAACAGTTCCGCAAGGTCTACGACCCGATGTTCACCTTCAAGGTGGAACACGGCGCCCCGATCAGCCCGCTGTACGACTGGCGCCCGCAGAGCACCTATATCCGCCGCCCGCCGTACTGGGAAGGCGCGTTGGCCGGTGCGCGCAGCCTGACCGGCATGCGACCGCTGGCGGTACTCGGCGACAACATCACCACCGACCACCTGTCGCCGTCCAACGCGATCATGGCCAGCAGCGCGGCCGGTGAATACCTGGCGAAGATGGGCCTGCCCGAGGAAGACTTCAATTCCTACGCGACCCACCGCGGCGATCACCTCACCGCGCAGCGTGCCACCTTCGCCAACCCGAAGCTGATCAATGAAATGGCCGTGATCGACGGCCAGGTCACGCAGGGCTCGCTGGCGCGCGTGGAGCCGGAAGGCCAGGTCACCCGCATGTGGGAGGCCATCGAAACCTACATGTCGCGCAAGCAGCCGCTGATCATCATCGCCGGTGCCGACTACGGCCAGGGCAGCTCGCGCGACTGGGCCGCCAAGGGCGTGCGCCTGGCCGGCGTGGAGGCGATCGCCGCCGAAGGCTTCGAGCGCATCCACCGTACCAACCTGATCGGCATGGGCGTGCTGCCGCTGGAGTTCAAGGAAGGCGTCAACCGCAGGACGCTGGGCATCGACGGCACTGAAACCTTCGATGTGCTCGGCGACCGCGTGCCGCGCGCCGAGCTGACCCTGGTCGTCCACCGCCGCAACGGTGAACAGCTGCGGGTGCCGGTCACCTGCCGGCTGGATACCGCCGAAGAAGTCTCGATCTACGAGGCCGGTGGCGTGCTGCAGCGGTTCGCCCAGGACTTCCTGGAATCGGCGCAGGTCGCCTGATTCCACCCGCATCACGACGGCCCGGCAACGGGCCGTCCTTCCCTCAGGACTTCGATATGGCGTTTCTCCCCCAGCTCCGCATTCCCGCCACCTACATGCGCGGTGGCACCAGCAAGGGTGTGTTCTTCAAGCTGACCGATCTGCCTGCCGCGGCGCAGGTGCCTGGCCCGGCGCGCGATGCGCTGCTGATGCGCGTGATCGGCTCGCCCGACCCATACGCGAAGCACACCGATGGCATGGGCGGCGCGACCTCCAGCACCAGCAAGTGCGTGATCCTCTCCGCACCGTCGGTGCCGGAGCATGACGTGGATTATCTGTACGGCCAGATTTCGATCGAGACCGCGTTCGTGGACTGGAGCGGCAACTGCGGCAATCTCAGCACGGCGGTGGGCCCGTTCGCGATCAGCAATGGCCTGATCGATCCGGCGCGGATCCCGCACAACGGCGTCTGCACCGTGCGCATCTGGCAGGCCAACATCGGCAAGACCATCCTGGCGCACGTGCCGATCGTGGACGGACAGGTGCAGGAAGACGGCGATTTCGAGCTGGATGGCGTGACCTTCCCGGCCGCGGAGATCCAGCTGGAGTTCCTGGATCCCTCCGATGACGGCGAGGGCGGGGCGATGTTCCCGACCGGCAACCTGGTCGACACGCTCGACGTGCCCGGCGTGGGCAGCTTCCAGGTCACGATGATCACCGCCGGCATTCCGACCATCTTCCTCAATGCCGCGGACTTGGGTTACACCGGCACCGAACTGCAGCCGGCGATCAATGAGGACAAGGCCGCTTTGGCGCGTTTCGAAGCGATCCGCGCGCACGGCGCGGTGCGAATGGGCCTGATCGAGACGATCGAACAGGCGGCGACCCGCCAGCACACGCCCAAGGTCGCCTTCGTCGCGCCGGCGCAGGACTACGTGTCGTCCAGCGGCAGGCAGATCGCCGCCGGCGAGATCGACCTGCATGCGCGCGCGCTGTCCATGGGCAAGCTGCACCACGCGATGATGGGTACGGCCGCGGTCGCCATCGGCACTGCCGCCGCGATTCCGGGCACGCTGGTGAATCTCGCCGCCGGCGGTGGTGAGCGTGAATCGGTGAGCTTCGGTCATCCCTCCGGCACCTTGCGCGTGGGTGCACAGGCGATGCACGTTGACGGTCAGTGGACGGTCACCAAGGCCATCATGAGCCGCAGCGCCCGCGTATTGATGGACGGTGCGGTAAGGGTGCCAAGAAGCGCGGTGCTGTAGCTCAGGGACCGCTTTGTTCCGGCCGGTCCCCCTCTCACACCACCGTCTTTGAGGCTGATGATTCCCTTCTCTCGCTGAGGTGCTCATGCTTGTGGCAGCTTCCTGCGGATACGGCCGCGCGTTGCAATCGCTCTTGCGAGGACGTCTCCCACATCGCGCGCTCGGTGTTGATTGAGCTCGGAAATCGCGTAGACCAATTTTGACAACAGTCCTCCGCGAGTCTGCATCCTCTCAAACAGTGCGCGCCTTTCTATTTCGCCGACTTCATTGAGTTTGAGCCACTTTATGGTTCTGCCGCCCTCGCGCGTCTTGCTGCGAAATATCCATCCGCGGCCCAAATCGATGTGATTGGAGTAGTTATGCACATATGGATTAACCCATCTGAAGTCCTTGGCCTCGGTGGGGTACGGAGTGCCCGGAGGTAGTTGAGTGTTGATGACAGGGCAGTGGTGGCTATTAATCCCAAGTGATGGAATCCTTGAGCGCCTATTCCATCTCTTGAAGTATCCGGCCTTCTTGATGTTGCAGGTTCCGCAAGACAGTGCAAGATTTCTAATTTCAAATCTGTAGTCGGGGAACGAACTCTTATCAATAAAGTGTTCGATGTGTGTGGCGTAATTATCATATAGCACGCGCCTGCAGTAGCAGCATCGTCCAACTTGAGCTACCCTGAGTGCGCGACTGAGCGATGTTTTGAATGCCAGCGCAGCCTTGGTTTGGGATGACCAGTCGACTGTAAGTAGATCTGCGGGGGCGATTCCCGGAGGTAGCGTTGGCTCAGGGTGGATGTACTCAAATCCAATGTGCATTACTGTTCAGCCTCGATCATTAATGCGTCAATCACCTGAATTAATGGGTCTTCTTGGGTGAGTGAATCTCTAACCGCACGAAGTTCGGGTAGTAGTGTCTTGAACTCTTCGCTATCCAGCTTGTCATCCTCAAACAAAGATACAGCTGACTGTACGATGTTAACGACGGTGCGATTCCTGCTGGATCCTACCCCAAATTGAGCTAATAGCAGCTCGTCCGACGAAGCGCCGTACGACGCAGTCTCTATGCTGAATCCGTCACGAGAAAGATCTACGATGGTGCTTCCATCCTTGGCAGATCCGACGATTAGAGGCGAGTGAGTGCTAACGATGATCTGTCCGTTCGTCATTGCTGTATCGCAAATATCGAACAATGAGCTCATTAGGGATCGTTGCCATTGTGGGTGGAGGCTATTCTCGGGCTCGTCAATGAGAAGTACTGAGTATTCCTCAAGCGCAAAGCCTATGGAAAGTAGGGTTGAGTACATTTGGAACTCGCCAGAGCTCAGTTCAAACGCCGATAGCTTATAGCTGTCGGCCTTCTGAACATTTACTTCATTTATGGTTAAAAGGTCTGTGAGGAACCCAAGTCGGATGACGTTGGGGTCGATGGCTTCTGACTCGCTCCCGGTAGGTGTAAGTCTCACTCTAAGATTGCCAAATCTCTTTTCGCGCAATAAATGGTCGAGATCTCTGAACTCATCATAGGTGAACTCGTCAAGAAGCCAATTGGCAGTGAGTTCGGAAACTAAGGGGCGAGGATGAGGCTTCGTCGTCGTCACCCCTTGAGATGCAGATTGCACTCGTTTGAGGGTGTCTATGTTCTCATCTTTGTTTTTCGGTCTTCGAATTGAGATGTCCGCGCCAGCTCGTATGCCCGCAAACTCATGCGCCTGAGAAAAGAAGTTCCACTGGAATCGATGTGCCCTAGCTGGATCCAAGGCGAACAGAAGCATTTGTTCGATGGGTGCCTTTTTGCTTAGAAGATTGGACATAACCCTCTGTCCAATATATGTGTATCGGGGCGTGTCGTAGGTAGTAATTCTTCCGCCTGGTCCCTGTTTTTGAGGGAAACGGTCGGCGGCAGAGCCTGATACGCACAACACCTGTGGGTTGCTCTGTGGGATATGGTCGTTGTTTTCAGTGTTCGGTGATGGGTTGACGAGATGCTCAGCGATGGCCCTTAGTGCCGAGCTTTTGTGTGAGCCGTTCTGGCCGGTGATGACTGTAGTCGAGTACTTTTGCCTTAGTGTAGTTTGATCCGATTGGGTAAGCGGGATGGTTCGGGTGGAGTTGTCCCAAGTCTTAAGTCTGATTGAGTCAATGATGCTCATGGGTGCCTGTATATCTCGGGGTTGCGCTACGGGTAGTGGCGTTTCTCTGTCAATTCTTCTCAGTATGGATCGGTAGTCGGCCTTGCCGTTCTCGGTGCGTGCCCTGTCAGGTGGGGGGTGGCAGAATATACTGTCGGCTGGTCGCGGGTGAAGCTGATCAGTTCATTCCGATATTTCGCTACTGGTGATTTTTAATGAAGCTCTCTGTCACTGCTGAGGGATGTGGAGGATTTCCCTCGGGGCCCGATTAGGCGCGCTGGTGGTTGGCAGAGTTTGGTGAAGTCTGATGGTCAGCTAGATCTCGTTCAATTGCAGATAGCCGGAATTGGGGTCGTTGACGGTCAGTGGACGGTCACCAAGGCCATCATGAGCCGCAGCGCCCGCGTATTGATGGACGGTGCGGTACGGGTGCCTGCCACTACCTTGTAATACCCAACAGGAGAATCGCGATGTCCGGTCACGACAGCCACAGCAGCCAGCGCCCGCCATGGGACACGGTCCTGACCGACATCGTCGATTACGTCCGCGACTACCAGGTCAGCTCGCCGCAGGCGTACACCACCGCGCGGCACTGCCTGATCGATACGCTGGGCTGCGGGCTGGCGGCGCTCTCGTTCCCGGCCTGCAGCAAGCTGCTCGGGCCGCTGGTGCCCGGCATGCGGGTGATCAATGGCGCGCGCGTGCCCGGCACCCGCTTCGAGCTCGATCCGGTGCAGGGCGCCTTCAACATCGGCGCGATGATCCGCTGGCTGGATTTCAACGACACCTGGTTGGCGGCGGAGTGGGGCCATCCCTCCGACAACCTCGGCGGCATCCTCGCCACCGCCGACTGGCTCAGCCGCAATGCCGAGGCGCTGCGCCGGGCGCCGCTGACCATGCGCGATGTGCTGGTCGCGATGGTCAAGGCGCATGAGATCCAGGGTTGCCTGGCGCTGGAGAATGCGTTCAACCGGGTCGGGCTGGACCACGTGGTGCTGGTCAAGGTCGCCTCCACCGCAGTGGTCTCGCACATGCTGGGCCTGGATCGCGAGCGCATGCTCAATGCGCTGTCGCTGGCCTGGGTCGATGGGCAGTCGCTGCGCACCTACCGGCACGCGCCCAACACCGGCTCGCGCAAGAGCTGGGCGGCCGGTGATGCCACCAGCCGTGCAGTGCGCCTGTCGCTGATGGCCGCGGCCGGGGAGATGGGCTATCCCAGTGCGCTGACCGCGCCGACCTGGGGCTTCTACGATGTGTCCTTCGGCGGGCAGCCATTCCGCTTCCAGCGGCCTTACGGCAGTTACGTGATGGAGAACGTACTGTTCAAGATCAGCTATCCGGCCGAGTTCCATGGCCAGACCGCGGTCGAGGCGGCGATGCAGTTGCACGCGCAGATGCGCGCCAGCGGCAAACGCAGCGAAGACATCGCGCAGATCACCCTGCGCACCCAGCAGGCCTGCCTGCGCATCATCGACAAGCCCGGCCCGCTGCATAACCCGGCCGACCGCGACCACTGCGTGCAGTACATGGTGGCGATCGGCCTGATCTTCGGCCGCCTGGTCGCCGAGGACTACGAGGACGACGTGGCGGCCGATCCGCGCATCGATGCGCTGCGGGCGAAGATCACCTGCGTGGAAGATCCACGGTTCACCGCGGATTACATGGACCCGGACAAGCGCAGCATCGCCAACGCGCTGCAGGTGACCTTCACCGATGGCAGCACGATGGACGCGGTGGTCGAGTACCCGCTGGGCCATGCCCGCCGCCGCGCCGAGGGGATCCCGCTGCTGGAGGACAAGTTCCGCCGGCACCTGGCCGGGGTGTTCCCGACCGTGCAGCAGCGCCGGATCCTGGAGGCGTCGCTGGACCCGGTGGCGCTGGAGGCGATGCCGGTGCACGAGTATGTGGACCTCTACGTGGCCGGGTAGACGCCGACCGTTGGTCGGCTGCCCTTCGCCGTGGCCCCGCCCGCCGCCCATGACGCCCGGATCGCCCGGGGTCGCCCGCGAACGAGCGGGGACGGCCCGTATACTGGCGGCCTTGTTCAAGGAGTGACGTCATGGCTAGCCGCAGTCGGTTCGGGCAGTGGAGCTGGAAGGGAATCGCGGGCCTGGCGCTGGTCGCCGGCCTGGCCATCGGCGTCGGGGGCTGCAAGCGCAACGACAGCGGCCAGCTGCCGGCACCGTCCGGCGCGCCGATCACGGCCAAGGCCGAGGCGGTCACCGAGTTCACTCTGGTCCGGGCCTACCCCGATCAGAAGAGCGACGGCCTGTCGCTGGCGCTGGAGTTTTCGCGCCCGCTGGTCGGCACCCAGGACTTCGACACGCTGGTCCGTTTCGCCGAGAAGGTCGGGACCGAGGACAGCAGCTGGTCGCTGTCCGATGACGGCAAGACCCTGCGCTACCCGTTCGTGGAGGCGGCCAAGGAATACTCGCTGATCGTCTCGCCCGACCTGCTTGCCGCCGATGGCAGCCGGATCGGCAAGGAGCTGCGCCAGAAAGTCTTCACCGGTGAGCTCAAGCCGGTGGCCGGGTTCGCCTCGCAGGGCAGCGTGCTGCCGGCCAAGGACAGCCGCGGCCTGCCGGTGGTGTCGGTCAACGTGCCGGAAGTGGACGTGGAGTTCCTGCGCGTGCGCGAGAAGGAACTGCCGAACTTCTTCAGCCAGTACCAGCGTGGCGGCCGCCGCGGCAGCTGGGAGCTGGACAGCGATTACGGCGACAAGACGCCGATGTCGCAGCTGGCCGAGCCGGTCTACGTGAACCGCTTCGTGATCGGCGGCAAGCAGAACGAGCGCGTGCTCACCTACCTGCCGACGCAGGACATCAAGGAGCTGCAGCAGCCCGGCCTGTATTTCGCGGTGATGAAGCGCAGCGGTTCGTTCGAAGGTGAGTACGACACCGCCTTCTTCACCGTCAGCGACATCGGCCTGCATACGCGCGCCTACAAGGACAAGCTGTTCGTGCACACGGCCTCGCTGCAGAGCGGGGCGTCGCTGAAGAAGATCGAGCTGCGCATCCTGGATGGCAAGGGCGAGGTGGTGCTCAAGGGCGCGACCGACGGCAACGGCAATGCGCTGCTCAATTACACGCTGGATGCCAGCCATGTGCTGATCGCCAGCAGTGGCGGCGATACCTCGATGCTGCCGTTCAACCAGCCCGCGCTGGACCTGAGCGAGTTCGCCGTGGCCGGGCGCGACAATGCCTGGTTCGACGTGTTCACCTGGTCGGGCCGCGACCTGTACCGTCCCGGCGAGACCGTGCGCATTTCCGCGCTGCTGCGCGACAACGACGGCAAGCCGGTGAAGCCACAGCCCGTCTTCCTGCGCCTGAAGCAGCCGGACGGCAAGACCTTCCGCGAGACCCGCCTGACCCCGGGCGAGCAGGGCTACTTCAGCTTCGAGCAGCTGATTCCGGCCGAGGCGCCGACCGGGCGCTGGCAGGTGGAGTTCCGCACCAATCCGGCCAGCAAGGAAGCGATCCAGGGCATGACCCTGCGCATCGAGGAGTTCCTGCCCGAGCGCATGAAGCTGGACCTGGACAGCGCACAGAAGACGCTCAAGCCGGGCGAGCCGCTCAAGCTGCAGGCCGATGCCGCGTATCTGTACGGCGCGCCGGCCGACGGCAACCGCTTTACCGCACGCCTGGTCGTGGCGGCCGAGCAGTCGCCGGTGGAGTCGCTGCCGGGCTATTTCTTCGGCGATCCGACCACCGCGCTGCCGCGCGAGGCGCGCGACGTCATCGATACCGAATTCCCGGCCGACGGCAAGCTGCGCCAGGACGTGGAACTGCCGGCCGAGGTCAAGCCGACCGCGCCGATCGCCGTGGTGCTGTCCGGCAGCGTGTATGAAACCGGTGGCCGCACCGTGACCCGCACCCTGAAGCGGGTGATGTGGCCGGCCGCGGCCCTGGTCGGCGTGCGCCCGCTGTTCGATCCCAAGGATGGCGCGGATGCCAACAGCAACGCGCGCTTCGAACTGATGCGCGTGGACGCGGCGGGCAAGCCGCAGCCGGCCAAGGGCCTGAAGGTCACGCTGGTGCGCGAGCTGCGCGATTACCACTGGACCTTCAACGACAACCGCTGGGATTACGATTTCACCCGCCGCTTCGAGAACAAGGACACCCGCACCGTCGATGCCGGCAGCGCGGCGGTCGGTGTTGATTTCCCGGTAGAGTGGGGTGAGTACCGGCTGGACGTGTTCGACCCGGCCACCGGGCTGACCAGCCGCTATCCGTTCAACGCCGGCTGGAGCTGGAACGACGACAACCGCGGCCTGGATGCGCGCCCGGACAAGGTCAAGCTGGCGCTGGACAAGACCGGCTACAAGGCCGGCGATACCGTGCGCGTCACCGTGACCCCGCCGCATGCCGGCAAGGGCGTGCTGATGGTCGAGAGCGACAAGATGCTCTACGTCCAGGACATCGACGCCAAGCCGGGCAGCACCTACGACATTCCGGTCACGGCCGAGTGGGAACGCCACGACGTCTACATCACCGCGCTGGTGTTCCGTGGTGGCAGTGCGCCGAGCAAGATCACCCCGGCCCGTGCGGTCGGCGTGGTGCATGTGCCGATGGACCGCAAGGCCCGCCAGATCGCGGTCGGCCTGGTGGCACCGAAGCAGATGCGCCCGGAGCAGACGCTGCCGGTCACCGTCAGTGCCCCGCAGCTGGCTGGCAAGGTCGCGCATGTGACGGTCTCGGCAGTGGATGTGGGCATCCTCAACATTACCCGCTTCCCGGTCCCCGATGCCGCCGCGCACTTCTTCGCGCAGCGCCGCCTGGGCGTGGATGCGTATGACATCTACAGCCGCGTGATCGAAAGCTTCGATGGCAGCAGCGGCAAGCTGAAGTTCGGTGGCGACATGGCCCTGGCCGCGATGCCCCAGGCCAAGCGTCCGACCGCGCGCGTGCAGACGGTGGATCTGTTCTCCGGCCCGGTGAAGCTCGATGCCAAGGGCATCGCGCGGATCGCGCTGAAGGTGCCGGATTTCAACGGCACCCTGCGCGTCTCGGCGCTGGTGTACGCCGATGACCAGTACGGCAAGCGCGATGTGGAGACCGTGGTGCGCGCGCCGATCCTGGCCGAAGCCAGCATGCCGCGCGTGATGGCGCCCGGGGATACCAGCACGGTCACCCTGGACGTGCAGAACTTCACCGGCACGCCGGGCGAGTTCAAGGTGCAGGTGGATGGCATCGGGCCGCTGACCCTGGGCGACTCCAGTCGCACGCTCAAGCTCAACGCCGACGCCAAGAGCACGCTGAGCTTCCCGCTGACTGCGCGCGAGGGTTACACGGTAGCCAAGGTCCGCGTACGCGTGGACGGCAACGGTTTCAAGGTCGATCGCCGCTATGACCTGCCGGTGCGCGCGGCGTGGCCGCAGGTGCTGCGCGCACAGACCCGCACGCTGGATCCGCTGGCCGCGGTCACGATGGAAGCCGGGCTGGCCGATGGCCTGATGAACGACTCGGTGACCGCACGCATGCTGGTCAGCGCACTGCCGCCGATTCCGTTCGCCAGTGCTTTGAACGGCGCGCTCAACTATCCGTATGGCTGCGCCGAGCAGACCACCAGCAAGGGCTATGCCGCGCTGATGCTGGATGAAGCGACCTCGGCCATGCTGGGTGCGGACGGGCTGGATGCCAAGACCCGCCGCGAGCGCATGGAAGGTGCGTTCGGCCGCCTGGCCTCGATGCAGGTAGCCAACGGCAACTTCTCGATGTGGGGCGACGACGGCTACATCAATCCGTGGCTGACGCCGTACATCGCCGAGTTCCTGCTCGACGCCAAGGACGCCGGCTTCGCGGTACCGGACAACGTGCTGCAGAAGGTGCTGAACCGCCTGAGCGAAGACCTGCTGTCCGGCGGCAACCAGTTCTATGGCGAGGACCGCCGCGAGAACCTGAAGTTCGCCAACCAGGCCTATTCGGGCTACGTGCTGGCCCGGGTCAACCGCGCGCCGCTGGGTACCCTGCGTGCGCTGTATGACAACGAGCGCAGCAAGTCGCTGACTGGCCTGTCGCTGGTGCACCTGGGCATCGCGCTGTCCCTGCAGGGCGACCACAAGCGCGGTGATGCAGCCATTGCCGCCGGCTTTGCCAAGAGCGCGGACGACCGTCCGGCCTACTTCGGCGATTACGGCAGCGCGGTGCGCGATGACGCGTTGATGATCGCGCTGCTGCACGAACGCAAGCTGTCCAAGCCGGCCTACGATGCACGCGCGGTCGATCTCGGCCGCGCGCTGGACGCCCGCCGCAACAGCGGCTGGATGTGGTTGAGCACCCAGGAACAGGTGGCGCTGGCGCGCATGGGCAAGGCGCTGTCGGCCAACCAGAAGAAGCTGGTGTCCGGCGAGCTGGTGGTCGGTGGCGAGAGCGAGAGCATCTCGGCGCGCCGCATGTTCGGCCGCAGCTTCGACTACGCCGCGCTGGCCAAGGGCGTGCGCTTCACCCCGCAGGGGGAGCCGCCGATGTTCGCCAGCCTGGAAGTGGCCGGCATTCCGCGCAACCCGCCGGAACCGGACAGCCGCACGCTCGGCGTGGAGCGCAGCTGGTACACCACCGACGGCAAGCCGTGGACGCCGCGTCCGCTGAAGGAAGGCGAGGCCCTGATCGTGCGGGTCAGCGTCACCCCGAACGTGGACATGCCCGATGCACTGCTGACCGATCTGCTGCCGGCGGGGTTGGAGATCGAGAACTTCAACCTGGGCGATGCCAAGCAGTGGGCCGATGTCGTTGTCGACGGGTTGAGCGTCAACGATCGTGGCGATGCGGCCAACATCAAGCACGAAGAGTTCCGCGACGACCGCTATGTGGCCGCGCTGAAACTCTCGCGTGGCAGCACCGCCAAGGTGTTCTACCTGGTGCGTGCGGTCACGCCAGGCACGTATCGCGTGCCGCCGCCGCTGGTGGAGGACATGTACCGTCCCGACCTGCGCGGCGTGGGGCGCAGTCTCCCGGCCTCGCTGACCGTGGTGCAGCCCTGATCGCAGGGCGGGCCGTCGCGATGACGGCCCGCCTGCCTCGCTGCTGAATGGACATGACGTCTCTTTTTTCCAAGCGGTCGTGGGCCTCCGTACGACGCAACGTGCTGCCCTGCCTGCGTTGGGGCACGGCGGCGGTGCTCGCGCTGCTGCTGGTGATGGATCTTGCGTTCCCGCCACCGCTGCCCAGGCAGCGCGACACCAGCACCCTGGTCGTCGCGCGCGATGGCACGCCACTGCGCGCCTTCGCCGATGCCGACGGGGTGTGGCGCTACCCGGCCTCCGCCGACAGCGTCTCGCCGCTGTACCTGCAGGCGCTGCTGAACTACGAAGACCGCTGGTTCTGGCGGCATCCGGGCATCAATCCGTGGGGCCTGCTGCGCGCCGGCACGCAATGGCTGTTCGAACAGCGGATCGTCTCCGGCGGCTCGACCCTGACCATGCAGGTCGCCCGCATCCTCGATCCGCATACGCGCACGCCATGGGGCAAGACCAAGCAGCTGCTGCGCGCGGTGCAGCTGGAGTTGCACCTGAGCAAGGCGCAGATCCTGGCGCTGTATCTGGAACGCGCGCCCTACGGCGGCACCATTGAAGGCGTGGAGGCGGCGAGCTGGGCCTATCTGGGCAAGCCGGCCTCGCAGCTGTCGCATGCCGAGGCGGCGTTGCTGGCGGTATTGCCGCAGTCGCCGAGCCGGCTGCGTCCGGACCGGCACCCGGAAGCGGCGCAACGTGCGCGCGACAAGGTGCTGGAACGGATGGTGTCGCTCGGCGTGTGGTCACGCGAGGAGGTCGATGATGCGCGCATCGAGCCGGTGGTCACGCGTGCCCTGCAGCCCCCGCTGCATGCAGCGTTGCTGGCCCAGCGCCTGCGCTCGGCGCAGCCCCGGGTGGCGCGGATCGAGAGCACGCTGGATATCGGCCTGCAGCGCACGCTGGAAGAGCGTGTGTCGTCGTACTTCTCGCAGTTGCCCGAGCGCACCTCGGCCGCGCTGCTGGTGGTGGACAACCGCACGCTGGAGGCGCGTGCCTATGTCGGCTCGGTCGCCTTCGGCGACAAGCAACGGCTCGGCCATGTGGACATGGTGCAGGCCTGGCGCTCGCCGGGCTCCACGCTGAAACCGTTCCTGTACGGCATGGCACTGGATGATGGCCTGATCCATTCGGAAAGCCTGATGGTGGATGCGCCACAGAGTTTCGGCGGTTACCGGCCGGGCAACTTCGATGCGGCCTTCAACGGGCCCGTCAGTGTGGCCACGGCGCTGCGGTTGTCGCTGAACGTGCCGGCCGTGGACCTGCTGGACCGGGTCGGCTCGGCGCGCTTCGCGGCACGCCTCTCGCATGCGGGCATCAACCTGCGCTTTCCGCACGGCAGTGCACCGAACCTGTCGCTGATACTGGGCGGTACCGGCGCGCGGCTGGAGGACCTGGTCGGTACCTTTGCCGCGTTCAATCGCAACGGCATCGCCGGGCGGGTGCGTTACACCGCCGAGGATGCGGTGATCGAGCGTCGCCTGATGTCACCGGGCGCGGCCTGGATCACCCGCGAGATGCTCGAATCCAATCCCCGCCCGGGGTATGGCGCGGGCACCTTCGACGTCACCGGCCGCCCGCGCGTGGCCTGGAAGACCGGCACCAGCTACGGCTACCGCGATGCCTGGGCGATCGGCACGACGCGGCATTACACGGTGGGCGTCTGGGTCGGGCGTCCGGATGGCACGCCGCTGCCTGGGCAGTACGGCGCGGTGACCGCGTTGCCGCTGATGTTCGAGGTGATCGACAGTCTGCCGCGCCAGGCCGGCGATGCCAGTGCGGCGCCGATGCCGGCGAGCGTGGCGCAGGCCGATATCTGCTGGCCGACCGGTGGTCTGGCGGAGCAGACAGCGCCCGCGCTGTGCCAGCGGCGGATGCCGGCGTTCGTGCTGGACGGCGCGGTACCGCCGACCTTCGCCGAGCGCGATGCGCGGCTGTGGCAGCCGGGCCTGCAGCGCTTCCAGGTGGATGCGCGCACGGGGCTGCGGCTGTCGCCGGAGTGCAGCCGGCCGCATGAGGCGGAGTCGCGTGAGATCGCACGCTGGCCGGCGTTGTTGTCGCCGTGGCTGCCGCAGGCGCAGCGCCAGGCCTCGCAACTGCCGGTGCTGTCGCCGGATTGCAGCGCGGACGGCCGCGACAGTGGCGGCACCCTGCACATCGAGGGGCTGAACGACCGCGCGACCCTCGCACGCGCGCCGAATGCCGAACACGGCGTGCGCCTGCAACTGCGTGCGCTGGGCAATGAGACCACGGTGGACTGGCTGCTGGATGACCGCTGGATCGCCCGCACCGAAGGCGCGCGGCTGTTCCAGCGCGATTTCGATGAGGTGGGCGAGCACACGCTGACCGCATTGGCCGCGGATGGTGCGTGGACGCAGGTCCGGTTCCGGATCCTGCGCTGACGTCGCGCTAAGCAGACGCTGGTAGTACCGGCCGCTGGCCGGCATCACACCATGAGCGGTAGTGCCGGCCGTTGGCCGGCAGGACACCATCAACGGTAGTGCCGGCCGCTGGCCGGCAGGACACCTTGGAGC
>NZ_JBDJKZ010000008.1:0-171849 GCF_039673115.1 Stenotrophomonas sp. TWI1183 | reverse complement strand
TTTTTTATTTCACCCGTTGCCGGCCAGCGGCCGGTACTACGTGTTTCTGGTCGGCTGCCGGCCAGCGGCCGGCACTACCGGGGACGTGGGCTCAGGTACGCGGCAGGGTGACGCCGGTCTGGCCCTGGTACTTTCCGCCGCGATCCTTGTAGGAGGTCTCGCAGATATCGTCCTTGTCAGCCTGGAAGAACAGCATCTGCGCCACGCCTTCGTTTGCATAGATGCGCGCCGGCAGCGGCGTGGTGTTGCTGAATTCCAGGGTGACGTGGCCTTCCCACTCCGGCTCCAGCGGGGTCACGTTGACGATGATGCCGCAGCGCGCGTAGGTGCTCTTGCCCAGGCAGACCACCAGGGTGTCGCGCGGGATGCGGAAGTACTCCACGGTGCGCGCCAGCGCGAAGCTGTTGGGCGGGATGATGCACTCATCGCCGACGATATCCACGAAGCTGCCCGGATCGAAGTGCTTCGGGTCCACGATCGTGGAATTGATGTTGGTGAACACCTTGAACTCGCGCGAGCAACGCACGTCGTAGCCGTAGCTGGAGGTGCCGTAGCTGACGATGCGCTGGCCGTTGGCCTGCTTGACCTGGCCGGCTTCGAACGGCTCGATCATGCCGTGCTGCTCGGCCATCTGACGGATCCAGCGGTCACTCTTGATGCTCATGGGGGGTCCTGGGTGCGTAAAGGGACAACGGCACCGCCAACGGGCGCCCGGGTGTCGATTCTAATCAGATCAGCGAAGACAGGATCGGGATGCTGGCGCGCGGGCGTTTGGCCACTTCCTCGATCAGGCGCTCGGCGGCCCGCACGTACGCCTGGGCGGCCAGGGACTCCGGCGCGGCGGCGGTGATCGGCGTGCCGGCATCGCCCTGCTCGCGGATGCCGATCTCCAGCGGCAGCGAACCCAGCAGCGGCACGCCGTACTGGGCGGCCATGCGCTCGCCGCCACCTTCGCCGAACAGATGCTCGACCTGCCCGCAGTTGCTGCAGGTATGCACGGCCATGTTCTCGACGATGCCCAGCACCGGCACCTCGACCTTCTCGAACATCTTCAGCGCCTTCCTCGCATCCAGCGTGGCGATATCCTGCGGCGTGGTGACGATCACCGCGCCGGCCAGCGGAATCTTCTGGGTCAGGGTCAGCTGGATGTCACCGGTGCCCGGCGGCAGGTCGATCAGCAGGTAGTCCAGATCGTCCCACAGCGTGTCGTTGAAGAACTGCGTCATCGCCGAGGTCGCCATCGGGCCGCGCCAGATCATCGGCGTCTCGTCCTCGATCAGGTAACCGATCGACATGGTCTCCACCCCGAACGCACGCATCGGCTCGATCGACTTGTTGTCCGGGCTTTCCGGGCGGCCGCTCAGGCCGAGCATCGCCGGCACGCTGGGACCATAGATGTCGGCATCGAGCAGGCCCACGCGCGCACCGAGCCTGGCCAGCGCGACCGCCAGGTTGACCGCGGTGGTGGACTTGCCCACCCCGCCCTTGCCCGAGCCCACCGCGATCACGTTGCGGACGCGCGGGTGCGGCGACAGGCCCTTCTGCACTTGGCTGGCGTGGGGACGACGGGGTTGGTTGGCACTCACTGCGGGGGCTCCGGAAGGGGCTCTGGGAACAGAACACTATACAAGCTCCGGACAGCCGGTCCTGCCGGGCCACAGGGCCGGCGGCCGCTGGTGAAGCCGTACGTCGCATTTCACGCATTTTCAAAGGCGACGCACATTCAGCCAAAGCTCAGACGGGCAAACTCCGCACAGCCCACGCTCGGTAACCGACTGTAATCAATGAGATGTTGCGCGGCAACATGTCTCAATTACGGATATCACGTGACGACATCATGTGAATATCGTTAACGTTGTGTTACGTTCGAGTGAGAGCACGGAATGCTCATGAACGTCGCCGTAACGGACTCAGGGAAGAGAGACATGCACATTATCCAGTGGGGATCCAAATGATGAATCAACGTTCTGCGCCTCTGCGCCATCCGCTCACGTCCGCGCTGATGGCCGGCCTGATGGCCTTCGGCGTCGCACCCGTCATGGCACAGGAAGCCGGCAGCGCCACGACCGAGCTCGACAAAGTCACCGTAACCGGCTCGCGCATCGCGCGTACCGGCTTCGTCACCCCCTCGCCGACCACCGCCATCACCGCCGAAGAGATCCGCGCCACCGGCGCGACCAATATCGGCGACCTGATGTCGCGCCTGCCCGCCCTGTCCCCGACCTACACGCTGGGCAACTCCACGCGCTTCATCGGTACCGCAGGCGTTGGCCTGATGGACCTGCGTGGCATGGGCACCTCGCGCACCCTGGTGCTGGTCAATGGCCGCCGCCACGTCGGCGCCACCTCCGGCTCCACTTCGGTTGACGTGAACACCATTCCGGTCGAGTGGATCGAACGCGTTGAAGTCATCACCGGCGGCGCATCCGCCGTGTACGGCGCCGACGCAGTCGCCGGCGTGGTCAACTTCATCATGAAGAAGTCGTTCGACGGCGCAGAGCTGCGCGCCCAGACCGGCATGGCCGACGAAGGCGGCTTCAACCGTTCGTTCGTCAGCTTCTCCACCGGCACCGATTTCGCCGATGGTCGCGGCAACGCCGCCATCGCGCTGGAATACAGCAAGCAGGACCGTTTCCGTCGCAGCGACCGCGCGATCGGCAATGAATTCCTCGTCCCGGTCCCGAATCCGTCGTACGACCCCAGCCAGGCACCGAGCGAAAGCAATCCGCAGACCGTTCTGAGCGGCCCGGGCGGCAACCACTCGATCTCCTTCGGCGGCACCTTCACCCTGGGCGCGTTCGACTCCCGCGACAAGTCGACCTGGGGCAACCGCTACCAGTTCAATCCCGATGGCTCGTTCCGCAAGCAGCGCTATGACGGCGTCATGGTGAGCAACAACTCGTGCGTCAACTGCGACTTTGCCGACCTGAACTCGGTCGCCGATCTGCAGCCGGGCTTTGACCGCAAGAGCGTCAATACGGTCGTCAACTTCGACCTCAATGACAATCACCGCCTGTACTTCGAAGGCAAGTACACCGAAACGGTGTCCGACTTCCTGGGCCAGCCGTCGTTCGATACCACCATCCGCGTCCAGCGCGACAATGCCTTCGTCACCCCGGAGCTGCGCGCTCTGATGGCGGCCAACGGCGTGTCCCAGCTGACGCTGAACCGCTTCAACGTCGACGCCGGCCAGCGTGGCGAGCATGTCGAGCGCACCACCCAGCGCTTCGTGTTCGGCATCGAGGGCAACCTCAGCGAGAACTGGACCTACGACGCCTACGGCAACTGGGGCCAGACCGAAGTCAAGCGCTGGAACCTCAACAACCGTATCAATGAGCGCTGGCAGGCCGGCCTGGACGCGGTCATCGACCCGGCCACCGGCAATGTCGCCTGCCGTACCACGCTCAACCCGAACGCGGTCAATCCGCACACCGGCCGCGTGTACTCCGGCTTCGCGCGCGAAGGCTGCGTACCGTTCAGCGTGCTCGGCAATGGCGGTGTGACGCAGGCCGCGCAGGACTGGATGAACGTGGATTCGTTCAACTTCTCGCGCATCCAGCAATCGGTGTTCAGCGCCTCCGTGGCGAATGCATCGCTGTTCAGCCTGCCGGCGGGTGACGTCGGCATCGCCGGCGGCGTGGAGTATCGCAAGGAGAAGAGCCGCGAGATCACCGATCCGCTGGCCGCCCAGGGCCTGACCTTCCTCAACGCCATCCCGAACCGGATGGGCCAGTACAACGTCAAGGAAGTCTTCGTCGAAACCAGCGTTCCGCTGCTGGCCGACATCCCGGGCATCTACTCGCTGACCGTGGATGCCGCAGGCCGTTACTCGGACTACAGCAGCATCGGCGAAACCACCACCTGGAAGGTGGGCCTGGACTGGACCGTGATCCCCTCGCTGCGCGTGCGCGGCACGCTGTCGCAGGCCGTACGCGCGCCGAGCATCGGCGAGCTGTACAACCCGCAGAGCGAGAACTTCGCCACCATCAACGATCCCTGCAACTACCTGGTGACCAACACCAACCGTCCGTCGACCGCGAAGGACCCGGCACTGCGCCAGGCCAACTGCTCCGCGCTGGGCGTGCCGGTGGGCTGGATCGATACCTACAGTGCTACTCGCCCGGGCGTCAGCGGCGGCAATCCGGATCTGAAGCCGGAACGTGCGCGCAGCTTCACCTACGGCTTCGTGTGGCAGCCTGATTTCCTGCCGGGCTTTGGCATGTCGGTGGACTATTGGAACATCAACCTGGAAGACGCCATCGGCGCGGTCACGGCGCAGACCAACGCCAGCCGCTGCGTGGATTCCCCCGGCGGCGTGGGCAACTCGTTCTGCGGCCAGGTCGTGCGTGCACCGGTCGGCGGCTTCACCGATGCACAGGGCCGGTTCTTCCCCGAGTACTCGATCGTCCGCTGGAGCGCACTGAACGAGAACCTGGCACGCTCGCGCCGGATCGGCGTGGACGTGGAGATGGACTATCGCTGGAACATGGCCGGCGGCGATGCCGTGGTCCGGTTCGTCGGCAGCCGTCTGATCCAGTCGCGTGAATGGGCCTTCCAGGAATTCCCGGACGAGTACAACGAGTACGTCACCTACGTGACCGATCCGCGCTGGCGCGCCACCTTGCAGAGCAAGTACTCGCTGGGCCAGTGGCGCGCTTCGTGGGACCTGAACTACGTCGACGGCAACCTGCGCGTGACCCCGAGCAGCTATGCCAGCAACCCCGGCTCGGCCAGCCCGATCCGCAATGGCTCGTACACGTACCACAACTTCCAGCTGGGCTATCAGTTCCCGGGTGACAAGATCGACGTGTACCTGGGCATCGACAACGCCTTCGACAAGGATCCGCCGCGCAACTACTTCGGTGCCGATGTCGGGCACTCGATGTACGACAACGTCGGCCGCTACTTCTACATGGGCGCGTCCTACAAGTTCTGATCCATCCAGAACGGCAACACCAACAAGCCCGGCTGATGCCGGGCTTGTTCGTTTCCGGCTCCGGCGGTTCAGGAAGAGAAACGCCCATGCCTGTACGACGTCACACGAAACACCGGAAACACCGCAAACAGGAATCGTTTTCAGCCGTAACAATTCACTTCATAGTCAGCAAGCCGGGCGTTACAAATTGATACATTCCTGTACACGATTGTTTAGAAAGGGTTTTTTGCTGACAATCCGCTCTTATTCCTGATCGTCATGTGACTGCTTCGTGTAAGCATCGTTAAGGCTGTGTTACGTTCGATGACGAAGCAAGGAAGTCTTCACATCGCATGTCACCGCCCCCACGGATGGCCTCACCCACGTCGAAACTGCACTCGGGGATGCCCATGTCTCGCCACCGCTCCACTCTCTCGCGCCACCCGCTGACCGCCGCCGTACTGACCGGCATGCTGCTGACCAGCGCCGTCACCGCCTTCGCCCAGGACAGCAGCACCACCAACCTGGACAAGGTCACCGTCACCGGTTCGCTGATCCCGCAGACCGAGATCGAAACCCATACCCCGGTCGTGACCATCACCGCCGAAGACATCCAGACACGCGGCTTCACCAGCGTGGCCGATGTGCTCCAGCAGTCCTCGCTGACCACCGGCGGCCTCCAGGGCGGCCAGACCTCCGCCTCGTTCACCCAGGGTGCCGAAGCGGCCGGCATGTTCGGCCTGAGCCCGAGCTACACCAAGTACCTCATCAACGGCCGGCCGATGCTGTCCTACCCCGCCCTGTACAACGGCGGCGACACGTTCAACAACATCAGCGGCATCCCGATCGACATCGTCGAACGCATCGAGATCCTGCCGGGCGGCCAGTCCTCCCTGTACGGCTCGGATGCGATCGCCGGCGTGGTCAACATCATCCTGAAGGAGCGGATGGACGGCAGCGTGCTGAACGTGCGCGGCGGCACCTATACCGAAGGCGGTGGCAGCACCTTCCGCGTCAGCGGGGCCACCGGCTTCAACAGCGCCGATGATCGCCTCAACGTACTGGTCAATGCCCAGTTCGAATCGAGCAATCCGATCTGGGGCTACCAGCGCGACGTCACCAGGACCACCAACGGCAACGGCTACACCGCGCAGGTGCCGACCAACGACTTCCTGGTCGTCAATCCGGCCGCCGGCAACGCCTACCTGATGATGGACCCGAACCTGTGCGCCAACGTGGCCGGGCAGTTCGGTGGCACCACCGTGCTCGGCACGCGTGCGGCCGGCCAGTCCTGCGGCTCGATCTACAGCCCGGGCTACAAGACGGTCAAGAACGGCAAGGACAGCGCGCAGATCTACAGCTCGTTCACCTTCGACGCGAACGACAGCCTGCAGCTGTTCGGCGATGTGCTCTACAGCTATGAGGACGTGAAGTACGCCACCGGTTCCAACTACACCTGGTGGGGCACCGCGTCGGGCTACGGCCGCTTCTGGGATCAGACCAGTGGCCAGTGGATGAACCTGCAGCGCGCGTTCGCGCCGGAAGACATCAGCGCCAACGGCTACAAGGACATCCTCAACACCGACCGCAACAAGGCCTACCAGGTCACCCTGGGCGGCCGCGGCACGCTCGGCAACTGGGATTACAGCGCCAGCTTCACCCGAGGCGAGTACAAGCTGACCGAGCGCAACTTCGTGCGCTGGGCCGACCCCATCAACAACTACTTCGAAGAACACGTGCTGGGCCCGCAGCTCGGCACCCGCAGCGGTTACGCCGTGTTCGCGCCGAACTGGGAGGCCTTCTACGCGCCGATCCCGGCCGGCGACTTCGCCACCTTCACCGGTTACACCGAGAGCCAGAGCCGCACCTGGCAGAACCTGGGTCGTTTCCAGATCACCAACGGCACGCTGTTCTCGCTGCCGGGCGGTGATGCCGGTTTCGCCGTCGTCGCCGAAGCCGGCAGCGAAGGCTGGGACTACACCCCGGACGAGCGCCTGATGGATGGCAGCGTGTGGGGCACGACCGCGGTCGCCGGCGCGGGTCACCGCAGCAACTACGCACTGACCTCCGAGCTGCGCCTGCCGCTGCTCGACTCGCTCACCGTCACCGGCTCGGGCCGCTATGACGCGTTCAAGATCGGGGACAGCACGGTCGACAAGGCCACCTACAGCATCGGCGTCGAGTTCCGCCCGATCGAGAGCCTGCTGTTCCGCGGCAAGTACGGCACCGCGTTCCGCGCGCCGAGCCTGTCCGATGCCTTCCAGGGCCTGAGCGGCTACTACGCCAACGGTGCGACCGACTACTACCGCTGCGGCCAGCTGGGCTACGCCCCGACCGATACCACCGGCTGCGCCTACGACAGCGTCTCGGTGTTCGGCCAGCGCGCCGGCAACCCGGACCTGGAGCCCATCACCGCCGATGTGTGGAATGCCGGCGTGGTCTGGGCACCGCTCAGCAACCTGTCCTTCTCGGTCGACTACTACAACTGGAAGATCAAGAACGAAGTGGACACGCTGAGCTCGGACCAGCTGCTGCTGGCCGAGTACTACTGCCGCAACGGCCAGGTCAACAACACCTCGGCCAGCTGCGACAACGTCAACGACTGGATCACCCGCGATGCCTCCGGCGTGCTGGACGAGATCTACACCCCGAAGATGAACGTGGCCAGCCAGAACCTGCAGGCCATCACCGCCAGTGCCAAGTACGTGCAGGAACTGGGTCGTTTCGGTGCGCTGCAGTTCTCCACCAACTACACCAACATGATCAAGCGCGAGCTGCAGCCGCAGCCGGGCGATGAGTACCTCGATCTGCTGCGCGATCCGTACAACATGTGGATCTACGATTCCTACGCCAAGGTGCGCGCCGATGGCTCGCTCGCCTGGGCCCTGGACAAGTGGACCACCACGCTGTACTTCAACTACGTCGGCAAGACCCCGAACTACCTGGCCTACGCCGGCAACGGCTATGACTACGTGCACTCCTCGGGCGCCAAGGCCGGCAAGTGGGGTTCCTACACCACCTACAACCTGAGCGTGAACTACCGCGCGGCGGAGAACATGACCTTCTCGGTCATGGTCAACAACGTGTTCAACAAGATGCCCGACAACCAGGCGAGCAACTACCCGGGCACTTCGGGTACGCCGTACAACAATTACTTCTACAACATCTACGGCCGTGCCGTGTATGTGCAGGCCAAGTACGAATTCGGCGCGAAGTAAGTTCCACGTCCCGGGATGGACCCTGGAGCCCCGCCGCAAGGCGGGGCTTTTTTCATGTCCGGACCCCGGGTTTCGGAATGCGAATCGGCTTTTAATCTCACTTGTTAAACATCGCCATATTCAGCACTCGGTCATCCGCGCAACATGAATAAAATTTCATGCATGCCCAGGCGATTGTTTTTCAAACGATTTCAGAGCGGGTCGATATTCCTCCCCGTCCGAGGATGACCATTCAGCGAATTTCACGTTAAGCGTGTGTTACGTTCGCCGCACACCGGTTTCAACTGAACGCAGAATGAAACAGCCAAGGATGGTCACAGGCCTGGGACCGGTCACCGTTGAACACCATCAAGACGTCCCACGGAAGGGAAAGCCACGACATCACCACTACACGGGGTTACACATGTCTCGCCAAGGTACTTCGATCTCGCGTCACCCGCTTGCCGCCGCCGTCCTCACCGGCCTGCTGCTCACCAGCGCTACCGTCTTCGCACAGGACAACGGCGCCACCAATCTCGACCGCGTCACCGTCACCGGTTCGCTGATCCCGCAGACCGAGATCGAGAACCACACGCCGGTGCTGACCGTCACCGCCGAGGACATCCAGACCCGCGGCTTCACCAGCATTTCCGAAGTCCTGCAGCAGTCCTCGCTGACCACCGGCGGCCTGCAGGGCGGCCAGACCGCGGCCTCCTTCACCCAGGGCGCCGAAGCGGCCGGCATGTTCGGCCTGGATCCGGGGTACACCAAGTACCTGATCAATGGCCGCCCGATGCTGCAGTACCCGGCGCTCTACAACGGCAGCGATGCGTTCAACAACCTCAGCGGCATCCCGATCGACATCGTCGAGCGCATTGAAATCCTGCCGGGCGGCCAGTCCTCGCTGTACGGTTCGGATGCGATCGCCGGCGTGGTCAACATCATCCTGAAAGAGCGCATGGAAGGCGGTGTGCTCAACGTCCGTGGCGGCGCCACCACCGAGGGCGGTGGCAACAACATCCGCGTCAGCGGCGCCAAGGGCTTCAACAGTGCCGATGACCGCTTCAATGCGCTGGTCAACGTCCAGTACGAAAAGAGCAACCCGATCTGGGGCTACCAGCGCGACCTGACCCGCACCAACAACCGCGTCGGTTACAGCGCGCAGGTGCCGGCCAATGACTTCCTGGTCTACCTGCCGGCGGACAACAACGCGTTCGTGATGATGGATCCGACCCGCTGCGCCAGCGTCGCCGGCCAGTTCGGCGGCACCACCGTGCTCGGCACCCGCGCGGCGGGCGAGTCGTGCGGTTCGGCCTACGGCGCCGGCTACCGCACGCTGAAGAACGACAAGGAAAGCAGCCAGTTCTACAGCTCGATGACGTTCGATGTGAACGACAACTTCACCCTGTTCGCCGATGCGCTGTACAGCCTGGAAGAGGTCAAGTACACCCCGGGTTCGGGCTATACGTTCTGGGGCAGCGACCTGAGTTTCGGCGCGTTCTATGATCAGGACACCGATCAGTACATGAACCTGCAGCGCGCGTTCGCGCCGGAGGACATCGGGCCGAACGGCTACAAGGACATCCTCAACACCGACCGCAACAAGGCCTACCAGGTCACTCTGGGCGGGCGTGGCACGTTCGGCAACTGGGACTACAGCGCCAGCTTCAGCCGTGGCGAATACAAGCTGACCGAGCGCGGCTTCGTGCGCTGGGCCGATGACATCGACAGCTACTTCGAGAACCGCGTGCTCGGTCCGGTGCTGGGCACCACCGATGACGGCTACAACATCTACAGCCCGAACTGGGGCGCGTTCTATTCGCAGCTGCCGGCCGGCGATTTCCAGAGCTTCACCGGCTACACCTACAACGAAAGCAAGACCTGGCAGAACCTGGGCCGCTTCCAGATCACCAACGGCTCGCTGTTCACCCTGCCCGGTGGCGATGCCGGTTTTGCCCTCGTCGCCGAAGCCGGCAGCGAAGGCTGGGATTACCGCCCGGACGAGCGGCTGATGGACGGCAGCGTGTGGGGCACCACCTCGGTGGCCGGCAATGGCCATCGCAGCAACTACGCGCTGACCTCCGAACTGCGCCTGCCGCTGATCGATTCGCTGACCGTCACCGGTTCCGGCCGTTATGACGCCTACAAGATCGCCGACAACACCGTCGACAAGGCCACCTACAGCGTGGGTGTCGAGTTCCGCCCGATCGAAAGCCTGCTGTTCCGCGGCAAGTACGGCACCGCGTTCCGTGCCCCCACCCTGCCCGACGCTTTCCAGGGCGAGAGCGGTTACTACGCCAACGGCGCGGTCGATTACTACCGTTGCGGCCAGCTCGGCTATGCGCCGGCCGATACCCTTGCCTGCCCGTACGGCAACGAGTCGGTGTTCGGCGTGCAGGCCGGCAACACCGAACTGGAACCGATCACCGCCGATGTCTGGAATGCCGGCGTGGTCTGGGCACCGATCAACAACCTGTCGGTCTCGGTGGACTACTACAACTGGAAGATCGACAACGAAGTCGACACCCTGAGCTCGGACCAGCTGCTGCGCGCGGAGTACTACTGCCGCAACGGGCAGGACAACCCGACCTCGGCCAGCTGCGACAATGTCGCCGACTGGATCACCCGCGATGCGGCCGGCAACATCGAGCAGATCTTCACGCCGAAGCTCAACGTGGCGCGCCAGAACCTGCAGGCCCTGACGGCCAGCTTCAAGTACGTGCAGGACATCGGCCGGTTCGGCTCGCTGCAGTTCGCCAGCAACTACACCAACATCCTCAAGCGCGAGCTGCAGCCGCAGCCGGGCGACGGCTACCTGGATCTGCTGCGCGACCCATATGCGATGTGGTACTACGACGCCTACGCCAAGGTCCGTACCGATGGTTCGGTGGGCTGGGCCAAGGACCGCTGGACCACCACGCTGTACTTCAACTACATCGGCAAGACGCCGAACTACATGTCCTACCTGGGCGAGAGCTACGACTACGTGCATTCGTCCGGCTACAAGGCGGGCAAGTGGGGCTCTTACACCACGTACAACCTGAGCGTGAACTACCGGGCGCTGGACAACCTGACCCTCTCGCTGATGGTCAACAACGTGTTCAACAAGATGCCCGACGGCCAGGCCCACAGCTACGCCGGCAACGTCGCCTCGCCGTACAACAGCAGCATCTACAACCCGTACGGTCGCGCGGTGTACGTGCAGGCCAAGTACGATTTCGGCACCAAGACCAACTAAGCAGCACCAGGGATGACACCCTCGGGCCCCGCCGCAAGGCGGGGCTTTTCCTTGGCCGTCACCGGGCCGGGCGCTGGTCCGCGATTGACCGGATCAGGCCGCTTGCCATCGGCCATGACCTTCGACACCCTTGCAGGCCGGGCCAGCGGCGTATCGTCTGGCCCACAGGCCCTTGCGGGCCATTCCTGCATGACTTTCCGGCCTGGAGGCCAATCACGTGATCGCTCGTACACCCAAACTGGTACTGCTGACCCTGGCCGTTTCGGCCGCGCTGGTCGGCTGCGGCAAGAACGAAACCCCGGCAACGGACAGCGCAGCCTCCACCGCCGCGCCGGCCGCCACGGCCGCCACCGAGTACAAGCTCGACGAGAGCAAGCTGCCGGCCTACAACGCCTTCCACCCGTCCGACCTGGACACCAGCATGGACGCCTGCGGCGCGTTCGGCGACTACGTCAACAGCAAGTGGCTGGCCGCCAATGAAATCCCGGCCGACCGCACCAGCTGGGGCGCCTTCACCATCCTGGACGAGCGCTCGGTCGCCGTGCAGCACCAGCTCGCCGAGCAGGTCGCGGCGGTCAAGAACCCGGCCGGCATCGAGAAGATCGTCGGCGACTTCTGGGCCACCGGCATGGACGAAGCCAAGATCAATGCCCAGGGCATCGAGCCGATCAAGGCCGACCTGGCCGCCATCGACGGCCTGCAGGACAAGGACGCGATCGCCAACTACCTGCGCACCAGCGCAGCCAAGGGCGAGAACGTGCTGTTCGGCTTCGGTCCGGAAGCGGACTTCAAGAATTCCAGCATGAACCTGGCGTACGCCAGCCAGGGCGGCCTGGGCCTGCCGGACACCACCTACTACACCGACGCCAAGAACGCCGACAAGCTCAAGGCCTACCAGGCCCACGTGGCCAAGGTGCTGGAACTGGCCGGCGTGGCGACCGCCGATGCTGAAAAGCAGGCCACCGACGTGGTCAAGTTCGAAACCCGCCTGGCGAAGGCCTCCAAGTCCAGCGTCGAGCTGTCGCGCGATGTCTCGTTGTTCTACAACCCGGTCACCGTGGCCGATGCGGACAAGCTGACCCCGAACTTCAGCTGGAGCGAGTTCTTCAAGGCCCAGGGCATCGCCACGCCGGAGAAATTCTCGCTGGCCATGCCGAGCTTCCACCAGGAAGTGAGCAAGGCGCTGGGTGATACCGATCCGTCGGTGTGGCGCGCCTACCTGCGCTTCCACACCGTGGACAGCGCCTCGCCGTACCTGGCCGATGCGTTCGTCAACGAGAGCTACAACTTCTACGGCAAGACCCTCAACGGCCAGAAGGAGCAGAAGCCGCGCTGGAAGCGCGTGCTGGGCACCATCGAGAACGATGCCGGCGATGCCTTCGGCCAGCTGTACGTCAAGGTCGCCTTCTCGCCGGAAGCCAAGGCGAAGATGGAAGAACTGGTCAAGAACCTCGCCGCCGCGCTCAAGGAGCGCATCCAGGGCCTGACCTGGATGAGCGACGAGACCAAGGCCAAGGCGATCGCCAAGTGGGAAACCTTCACCCCGAAGATCGGCTACCCGGACAAGTGGCGTGACTGGAGCGGCCTGAGCACCGGGCGCGACAGCTACCTGGGCAACGTCCGTGCGGCCAATGCGTTCAACTACAAGTTCGCGCTGTCCAAGATCGGCCAGCCGGTGGACAAGACCGAGTGGGGCATGACCCCGCAGACGGTCAATGCCTACTACAACCCGCTGCAGAACGAGATCGTGTTCCCGGCCGCCATCCTGCAGCCGCCGTTCTTCGATCCGAAGGCCGATGACGCGCTGAACTACGGCGGCATCGGTGCGGTGATCGGCCACGAAATGACCCACGGTTACGACGACCAGGGCAGCCGCTTCGGACCGACCGGCAACTTCGAGAACTGGTGGACCGACGCCGACACCAAGAACTTCAGCGGCCTGACCGGCAAGCTGATCAACCAGTTCAACGGTTACAAGGTGGACGGCCAGGCGGTCAACGGCAAGCTGACCCTGGGCGAGAACATCGCCGATCTGGGCGGCCTGGCGACCGCCTACGACGCCCTGCAGAAGGCCTCGGCCGGCAAGGAAGACCCGAAGGTCGACGGCTTCACCCGCGACCAGCGCTTCTTCTTCAACTGGGCCACCGTGTGGCGCACCAAGTACACCCCGGAGAACATGAAGGTCCGTCTGGCGACCGACCCGCATGCCCCGGCGCAGTTCCGTGCGATGGGTGCCCCGTCGAACCTGCCGACCTTCGCCGCTGCGTTCCAGTGCAAGGCCGGCTCGCCGATGGTGCGCGCAGGCGACCAGCAGGTCGTGATCTGGTAAGCCATCGCGCCCCGGCGTGATGTGATCCATGCAGAGGCCCGGGATTTTCCCGGGCCTTTGTTTTTTTGGGCGCGCGCTTGCCATCACGCTCGTTTCGCTTTGCTTGGTACACTCGCGCGACCTCATCCCCGCTGGATTCGCTTTACATGTCCAACCTCCGTCCGCTCGCCATTGCCCTGGGCCTGAGCCTGGCCTCCCTGGTCATCGCACACGATGCGCATGCCGCGCCGAAGAAGAAGGCCGCCGCCCGCGCGCCGGCCGTCAGCGCGCAGTGCAGCGACTTCTACGAGGCCACCAATGCGACCTGGTTGAAGGCCAACCCGGTACCGCAGACCGGCGCCACCACCGCGCTGGGCCAGCTCGCCGACCGTACCCGCCAGCAGCAGCGTGAACTGCTGGATGCGGCGATGACCTCACCGCAGGGCAACGTGCAGAAGCTGCTCGGCGATTTCTGGGCCAGCGGCCTGGACGAAGCGGCGGTGGAAGCCGACGGCTCCAACCCGATCGCCCCGCTGCTGACCCGCATCAACGCGATCAAGAAGGCCAAGGACGTGCCGGCCTCGATCGCCGCGCTGCACCAGGTCGGTATCCCGGTGGCCTTCAACTTCGCGCCGGACGTGGACCTGAAGGCGCTGGACCGCCACATCGGCTACTTCATGCAGGGTGGCATGGGCCTGCCGGACCCGGCGTTCTACACCCGCACCGATGCCGACACCGTCGCGCTGATGGGGCGCTACCGCAATTACGTCAAGCAGGTGCTGGCCCTGACCGGCACCCCGGCCGACAAGCTCGATGCCGAGTCGCAGTCGGTGATCGCGCTGGAAACCGAACTGGCGCGCAACGCGCAGTCGCTGGCCGGCATCAACAACCCGTTCAACAACTACGCGCCGATCTCCACCAAGGAGCTCAACAGCCGCTATCGCAACCTGCAGCTGGAGGCCTTCCTGAAGGCACAGGGCGTCAACGACGACCTGGTCTCGCTGGCCGATCCGGCGCTGTTCAAGCAGCTCGACGGCATGGTCACGCGGATCAAGCCGGAGCAGTGGAAGGTCTACCTGCGCTGGCGCGTGGGTGACGCCATGGCACCGTACCTGTCCAAGGCCTACCGCGACGCCGAGTTCGAATTCCGCGGCCGCGTGATCCGTGGCCAGACCCTGCCGCCGGCGCGCTGGGAGCAGGTGCTGGACGCGATCAACGTCGCTGCCGGTCCGATGGTCGGCCGTGAGTACGCGGCCAGGCATCTGTCCGCCGACGACCGTCGCAAGGCCGCCCTGGTCGTGGACAAGATCCGCGAAGTGCAGATCGACGCGGTCAAGCGCAGCACCTGGATGAGCGATGAAGCCAAGACCGAAGCGCAGGCCAAGCTGGCCGCGTTGAAGATCGAGATCGGCACCCCGCTGCGCGATCTGGATTACACCGTGCAGCCGATGGGCCGTGGCAGCTTCGGCGGCAACATGCTGATCGCCTCCACCTGGCGCCACCGCGAAGAAATGAAGCGCATCGGCAAGGGCAACGCCGACCGCCGCTGGGACGTGCTGCCGCAGCAGCCGGCGCTGGCCTATGACATCGCGCAGAACCGCCTGATCGTCACCGCCGCCGTGCTGCAGGGCCCGGTGTTCAACGCCAAGGGCGATACCGCCGAGCTGTTCGGCAGCTACGGCGCACTGGTCGCCCACGAGCTGACCCGTGCGATCGACGCCAAGGGCGCGCTGGTCGATGCCAAGGGCGAACTGCGCAGCTGGTGGACCCCGGCCGACAAGACCGCCTGGACCCTGTTCGGCAACCGCGTCGCCGCGCAGTACAGCGGGTACGACTACCCGGGCGTCAAGGGGGCCAAGGTCAACGGCGAACTCACCCGCGAAGAGAACCTGGCCGATCTGGCCGGCCTCGAACTGGCGTGGGAGGCTTACAAGGCCGTCGAACCGGCTGCCAAGCCGGCCGCCCAGCAGGGCTTCTTCCGCGCCTGGGCGAGCCTGTGGCCGCAGCAGCTGTCGCCGAACGTCGCCGCGCAGCGCGTGACCTCCGACATCCTGGCCCCGGGCCGCTGGCGCACCAACGGCCCGCTGTCCAACCTGCCGGCCTTCGGTGCGACCTTCACCTGCAAGCCGGGCCAGCCGATGCAGCGCGTGGACAACGACCAGATCAAGGTCTGGCGCTGAGTCCTGCCCCTGGCACTGGTCAACGAAAAAGGGCGCCCACGGGGCGCCCTTTTTTTAATGGGGACGGAGGTGGTTATTAACCACCTCCGTCCCTGTTATTTGATGCTTGTTATTTGATGCTGCGCAGGTGGTTGGGGCGCTTCGGAGGTCCCGGTGGACGCCGGTTGTTGAACGGCGGTTGGCCGCGCCAGTAGCGGATCAAGAGCCAGCCGAACAGCATGCCGCCCAGGTGGGCGAAGTGGGCCACGCCCGGCTGCCAGCCGGTGGCGCCCAGCATCAGTTCCATCGCGCCGAAGACGATCACGAAGGTACGTGCCTTCATCGGGATCGGCGGGAACAGCAGCATCACCCGCTGGTTGGGGAACAGCATGCCGTAGGCCAGCAACAGGCCGAACACGCCACCGGAAGCGCCCAGCACCGTGGCCGGGTCGGCCAGCATCATGCCGACCAGCAGCTGGCACAGGCCGGCACCGGCCACGCACACCAGGTAATAAGTCAGGAAGCGCTTTTCGCCCCAGGTCTGTTCCAGCGGCGCACCGAACATGAAGAGCGCGAGCATGTTGAAGAACAGATGGCCGAAGCTGCCATGCAGGAAGCCGTAGGTGAGCAGCTGCCAGGGCTGGAAGTTGCCGCCGGGCGAGAACGGATCGAAACCACCGCCCAGGGGTTGCAGCATGAAGGGCTCGAACGTGGCATTGCCGAGCAGGAACGGCTGCTGCAGCAGGAACAGCAGGACGTTGGCGATCAACAACGCTTTGGTGACGGTAGGCAGTCGCGGAAACATGGGGGCATCCTTTGGAACTGCGCCCATCATAGCCGCAGCACCCGGCCGCACGCTGCGCACCAGCGCGCCCTGTTCAACGCCCAGGCAGCGTCAGCCCGGGCCCCACAGGGCGGCATCCAGATCGTCCGCGCCGGCCACCGGCATGCCCTTGACCCGCCCCCGCTCGATCGCCACGCCCTCGGCGCGCAGCCGCTGGCTCTGTTCCTTCCAGCCGGCCGAGCCTTCCGGCATCGCGATGCGCCCATCCGAGCGCAGCACGCGGTGCCACGGCAGCTCCGGGTCGTCATTCATGCCAAGCACGCGCGCGGTCAGCCGCGCCCTGCCCGGCAGCCCCGCCTTGGCCGCGACCTGGCCGTACCCCATCACCTGCCCGCGCGGGATCGCGCGGATCACCGCCAGGATGCGCGCACGCGCCTGTGCCGCCGGGTCATCGCCGATCGCGGCCGCGTTCACGCGCGGACCCGGCTGACCAGCAGCACGCCGAGCAGGACCAGCGCCGTGCCGAGGATCTGCCACGGCCCCATGGGTTCGTCGAGCAGCCATAGACTCATCACGATGGTGGAGACTGGACCGAGCATACCCACCTGCGCGGCCAGCGACGAGCCGATCCGCTTCACCGCGAGCATGATCGCCATCACCGGCAGGACCGTGCACACCGTCGCATTGATCAGGGAGAGCCAGTACACCGGCACCGGTGCCTGGCCCAGCGCCGACATCGGATGCAGCACCGCGAAGTGCAGCACGCACAGCACGCAGGCCACGCAGCTGGCATAGGCGGTCAGCCGGATCGCACCGATCCGCGCCACCACCTGGCCACTGCCGAACAGGTACAGCGCATAGCTCAGCGCACTGGCGAACACCAGCGCGCTGCCCAGCACGATGCGCCCGCCTTCCAGCTGCAGGTCATGGCCGAAGGCGAGCAGTACGCCGAGATAGCTCAGCACCAGTGCGGCCACCTGCCAGCGACCGGGGCGCTTTTTCAGCAGCACCAGGCTGATCAGCAGGACCAGCGTCGGGTTCAAGTACAGGATCAGCCGTTCCAGCGTGACGCTGATGTGCTGCAGGCCCTGGAAGTCCAGCAGGCTGGACAGGTAATAGCCGGTGAAACCCAGCCACACCACCCGCCCGCGATCGCCCCATGACAACGCCGGCGCGCGCCGCGCGGACCAGACGGCCAGCAGGGCGAACAGCGGGAAGGCCATCAACATCCGCAGCGCCAGCAGCGTGGTGGCATCCACGCCATGCCGATACGCCAGCTTGACGATGACCGCCTTGCCCGAGGCGGCAATGGCGCCGATCGCGGCCAAGGCGATGCCGCCGGCGGCGATGCGGCTGGAGGACGTGGGCAGCGGGGAAACGGGTGACGGCATCGGGACGGCGGACAGCCGCACGGAGGCGGCTGGGACAGGTACGGAACGGCTATTGTCGCATGGGGGGCGGTGGGTGCTTTGCGCGGGCAGACCGGGAAGGAACGGCGTTCCGATCCTGTTTCAACTGCGGAAAGAACCTGGCCGGCCGCCAAGGCTGCGCCTGCGGGAGGTTGTGCCGCGCGGTGCGCGGTTGCCACGCATGGCGTGGCACTACCGGATCCCGGGCGCGGCTTCGGCGGCTGCACGCCCCTGATGCGCTTTCAGCGCATCAGTACGACTTCTTCCGCCGAGGTCGGATGGATCGCTACCGTGTCGTCGAACTGGGCCTTGGTCACGCCCATCTTCACCGCCAGCGCGAACCCCTGCAGGATTTCGTCCGCCGCCTCACCGAGCAGGTGCACACCGACCACCCGCTCCTCTTCGCCCACGCAGACCAGTTTGAACAGGCTGCGCTGGGTGCCATCGGCCAGCGCCTGCAGCATCGGGCGGAAGTTGCTGCGGTACACGCGAACGTCGCCGTACCTCGCGCAGGCCTCTTCTTCGCTCAGCCCCACCGCGCCCAGCGCCGGGTGCGAGAACACCACGCTGGCGACGTTCTCATAGTCCATCTTCGCCTGCGGCTGGCCGCCGAACAGGCGGTCCATCAGCTTGCGCGCCGCGGCGATCGCGACCGGGGTCAGGCCCACCTTCCCGGCGATATCGCCCACGGCATGAATGCTCGGCACCGCGGTGGTCTGCCACTCGTCGACCTCCACCTCGCCCTTGTCACCCACCACCACGCCCACCGCTTCCAGCCCCAGATCGGCACTGTTGCCGCGTCGGCCGGTGGCGAAGAACAGCGCATCGAAGTGACCATCGGCGGGCCCATCATGGCCGAGCGCGACCACCGCGTCGCCGTCACGCTGCAGCTCGCGCAGGCGATAGCCGAAGTGGACCTGCACGCCCTGATGCCGCAGGTTTTCGGCAAGCTGCGCGGTCAGTTCGGCATCGAAACGCTCCAGCAGGCGCTCACCCCGCACCAGCAGGGTCACGCGGCTGCCCAGCGCCTGCAGCAGCCCGGCCAGTTCCACCGCGATGTAGCCGCCGCCGACGATCGCGACCCGCTCCGGCGCGCTGCACAGGTTGAAGAAATCATCGGAGACCAGCCCCAGTCCGGCACCGGGAATATCGGGGCGCTGCGGATGTGCGCCGGTCGCGATCAGGAGGTGCGCGGCACTGATGCGCACGCCATCACTGCATTCCACCGTATGCGCATCGACCAGCCGACCGCGGCGCGGCACGCGCACTACCTTGTTTTCGTCCAGGCGCTTGAGATAGCTGGCATGGATGTTGGCGATGTAGGCCTGGCGATGCACCACCAGTTCCTTCCAGTCCAGCGACGGGCGCACCGGGACATCGAAGCCCATCGCCGCGGCCAGGCCGATCCGCCCGGACAGATCGGCGGCCAGCCACATCGCCTTCTTCGGCACGCAGCCGACGTTGACGCAGGTGCCGCCGAGTTCACCCGGCTCCAGCATCGCCACCCGCTGGCCGTGCTGCGCCGCGCGGAAGGCCGCGGCCAGGCCGCCGGAACCACCGCCCAGCACGATCAGGTCATAGTCGTATTGCGTCGTCATTGGCATCGCTCAACTCGGTAAGGGGCAGGATCGAACGCCGGCGTGCGGTCGTTGATCAGGTCTGCCATCAACGGGCCGGTGCCGACGCTCATGCGCATCTCCAGCATGCCACGACCGGCCGCGATCCAGACGTGAGGGGAGGTGCCGCCGCCGGGTCAGGCCCGACGCAGCGGCGGCCACTGCAGATAGGTCATCGCGCGCCAGATCCACTCCAGCGGCCCGAAGCGGAAATACCGCAGCCACGCATGGCTGATCGCGACCTGCACCGCGAACAGTGCCAGAGCGAACGGGATCTGCCACAGCCGCGGCATCGTCTCGAACGCCCCCAGTCCGTAGCCGTAGAACACCCAGGTGCAGACCAGCGACTGGCCGATGTAATGGGTCAGCGCCATCCGCCCCATCGGTGCCAGCAGCTGCAGGCGCGCGCGCCAGCGCACGATCCAGGCCAGATACCCCAGGCACATCAGCAATCCGGCCAGCGCACTGATCGCATACGCTGCGCCACCGGGCAGATCCAGGGTGCCGGGCGCCTGGTAGGGGTGCCAGATCGCACTGCCCAGCATCAGTGCCAGGCCGCTCGGCAGCGCAACCCAGCGCAGCCGTGCATACAGCCGCGCGAAACGCTCCGGCTCGGCCAGCGCGCCGCTGCGGGCGAACCAGCTGCCGATCAGGAACATGCCCAGTACTTCCGGGCCGATGACGAAGATCCCGGACAGCATCGCGCCCAGATCACGCAGGCGCTGACCCACGGCCTGCGCCCAGCTGCCGTGCGCGTATGCCTGACGCTGCAGTTCGATCGTCTGTTCGGCCTGTGCGATGGCTTCGCGCAGCGGCGCCTGGGTATGCTCCATGCTGGCCATCCAGCTCATCAAGGCACCCAGCACCATCACCAGGGCGGCCGCGCCCAGGTAGCTGATCGCGCCCATCGCCGGCAGCCAGCTGCGCGGCGCCTCGCGGCAGGCCAGCAACAGCAGTGAGATCAGCGCATAGATGACCAGGATGTCGCCCGACCACACCAGCAGCGCGTGGCACAGGCCGATCAGCAGCAGCGCCGCGCTGCGGCGCAGATAGAACGGCGCGAACGCGCGGCCGGCGAGATCGGCGCGCTGCGCCATCACCGAGAACCCCGCGCCGAACAGCAGCGAGAACAGGGTGAAGAACTTGCCCTGGACCAGCACGTAGATGGCCGCGTCGGCCCAGTAGTCGGCGCCCTGCCAATGCGGATCGATGCCGGTGAACGACAGATCCAGCGGACTGCTGAACGCCTCCATGTTCATCAGCAGGATGCCCAGCAGCGCGAACCCGCGCAGGATGTCGATGACGGCGATGCGCTCGTGGGCGCCCACCGGCTGCAAAGAAGAAGAAGCTGCGTTCACAGGCAATCCGCTGACCAGGTCCGCCATTATGCCGTGCGCGCGCGGGCCTGCCGCACAAACGAAAACGGCCCGCCGAAGCGGGCCGTTGGATCAACGAAAGGTCACCGCACTCAGTGCTGGTGGCCGCCGTCGCCGTGCACGTGGCCGTGCTCGATTTCTTCCTTGCTGGCTTCGCGGACGTCAACGATCTCGACGTTGAAGTGCAGGTCCTTGCCGGCCATCGGATGGTTCAGGTCGACGTCGACCACGCTCATGCCGACCTTCTCGACGGTGACCGCACGCGGGCCGAAGTTGGTCTGCAGCACGACCTGCTGGCCCGGGACCAGCTTGCTGGTGCCGAAGTGCTTCTTGGGCACGCGCTGGGTCAGGCCTTCGCGGCGCTCGCCGTAGGCGTCGGTCGCCTTGACGTCCACTTCGAAGGTGGCGCCGGCTTCCTTGTCCATCATGGCGTTTTCCAGGCCCGGGATGATGTTGCCGTGGCCGATCAGGATCGCCAGCGGATCACGGTCCTTGGAGCTCTCGATCGGCTCCTGGCCCTGCTCGGCGACGGTGTAATGGAAACGGACGACGCGGTCTTTTTCGATCTTCATGCGCAACTCTGGTCTGGAGACTGCCGAGGGCAGACGGGTGAGGCGGGTTGTGGCCTGCCGGATACGCCGCCATCATGACGGCCTTCTAAGGTCGCGCATTATCCGGACAACATGCACATGACGCCAGTTTCGCGCCTGACCCGCCTGCCCGGCCAGCTGGCCCTGCTGGCGATCATCGCCCTGCTGAGCGCCTGCGGCGGCGGCAAGACCACCCGCCCGGCCCCGCCGCCCGCCTCGACCCAGGCCTGGCCCAGCGTGGCCCCGAACGATCCGCAGGCCGCCAACTCAGTGCTGATGCGCGCGATCGGCCTGGTCGGCACGCCCTACCGCTACGGCGGCAACACCCCCGAATCCGGTTTCGACTGCAGCGGCCTGGTCGCGTACGTGTACCGCGAGATGCTCGACCTGCGCCTGCCGCGCACCTCGCGCGATCTGGCCGCCGTGCAGGGGCCGAAGATCGATCCCAAACGCCTGGCGCCCGGCGATCTGGTGTTTTTCGGCAACAAGGGCAACGTCTTCCATGTCGGCATCTATGTCGGGGAAGGCCGCTTCGTGCACGCCCCCAGCACCGGCGGCACGGTGCGGCTGGACTCGCTCGGCGGACCCTATTGGAAAGACCACTACACGGGAGCGAAACGCGTCCTTTACTAAGCTGAACAGGGGTAAGGTCCAAATTTGTGACCGAAGTCACGTAGTTGTAAACGAAAAATTAACGGAATTTGTACCTAATCACTGCGCTTACACGGCATCATCACCCATCGTTTTTATTCAGTGACCGCCGCGTGACGACAGACGACCTGACGTGCAAAGGCCAGACCGCCGCAACCCGGCGACGCGCCCGACCTGCTTTCCTCGCTGCAGCACTCTGCCTGGCCAGCCTTCCGGCCTGGGCGCAGTCCGCACCGACGACCGCTCCCGAGGTTGCTGCATCCCCCGTCACTGTCACCCCTGATTCTTCCGCGCCGGCCAAGCCCAAGGCTGATGCGCCGGCCCGCAGCAAGGCCGATGCCGCTGCCAGCGCCACCCTCGCCGCCCTGCTTCCGCACCTGGCGGCCAACGACACCATCCCGCTCATGGACCGCTCGGCGATGTTCGCCGGCGATCTGAGCCGCCTGCTCGCCAATTACGACGCCAGCACCGGCGCCACTGCCGTGGTCGGCGACGCCGCCGACAACGGCAAGGTCCAGTCCCTGCTGCGCCGTGCGATGACCCTGCTCGGCACGCCGTACCGCTGGGGCGGCACCTCGCCGGACAGCGGTTTCGACTGCAGTGGCCTGGTCGGCTATGTGTTCCGGACCGCGCTGGGCGTCGAACTGCCGCGCGTTTCCCGCGAGATGGCCCATGACGGCGCTGCCGAACTGATCAATGACCGCAACGCGCTGGCGGCCGGCGACCTGGTGTTCTTCGGCCGCAAGGGCCGGGTCGACCATGTCGGCATCTATGTCGGCGAAGGCCGCTTCCTGCATGCCCCGAGCACCGGCAAGGACGTCCGCGTCGACAGCCTGGTCAGCGGCTACTGGGGCGGCAAGTTCATGCAGGCCCGCCGCGTCGACCTCTGACGCGCCCTGCTGAACCGCCCGATCGAAGGCCGCTGCCCTGCAGCGGCCTTTTTCGTTGGGCGACCGGCACTGGCCGCTGACCGGCCCAACCCGCGTTCCCTTCTCTGTCACCGCCGTTTTCCCGGCCGGCGACGCGCCCGGCGCTTGTGCACCGTGGCGGGGGACGGACCCGGACGTGGGGCGGCACGTCCGTGGCAACCGATCAGGCAGCAGACACCGCCCGCGATCCTCGTCGACAAGGTGACGCATGGCGGCTGTCCCCGATTTTCCTGCCCGGTGTGTGATCTGGTTTGGGCACCCCCTCACGCTTGAACGGGCGACCCTCGCTGCGGCCGGTTGGCAGGTCCGCGGCGTGGCCCCCGAACAGTGCGCCGGCATCGGCATGCGCGGCAGCGACCAGATCGTGGGCCTGCTGGACCTGCGCACCGCGGTCCCGGCCAACCTGGCCCATCTCCAGCAGTTGCTGGTCGACCACCGCCACATGAGCCTGCTGGCCCTGTTGCCGGCCGCACCCCTGCGCGCCTCGCCGGTGCTGGATGCGCTGCTCGCTGCCTGCGTGGATACCTACACCGCGCCGATCGACCTGCCGCGGGTCGTGCAGCGGCTGCAGCAACTGGCCGGCGCGGACCCGCTGCCCGCCAAACATGGCCCGCAGTCCCTGATCGGCGACAGCGCCGTGCTGCAGGTGACCCGCGCGGCGATCCGCAAGTACGCGCCGGTGGACCTGCCGGTGCTGATCACCGGCGAAACCGGCACCGGCAAGGAGCTGGCCGCCCAGGCGCTGCATGCGCTGTCGGCACGCCACGCGCGCCCGTTCCTGGCGGTGAACTGCGGCGCCATCCCGGCCGCGCTGGTGCAGTCCGAGCTGTTCGGCCACGAGCGCGGCGCCTTCACCGGTGCGGCCACGCGGCGCCTGGGCCTGTTCGAATCGGCCAGTGGCGGCACCGTGTTCCTCGACGAGATCGGCGACCTGCCGCTGGATGCGCAGACCAACCTGCTGCGCGTGCTGCAGGAGGGGACGGTCGAGCGCGTCGGCAGCAATCGGCCGCTGGAGGTGGACGTGCGCGTGCTCGCCGCCACCCACGTGGACCTTGAGAAGGCGGTCGAACAGGGCCACTTCCGTCGCGACCTGTTCTACCGGCTCAATGTGCTGCGCCTGCCCCTGCCGACCCTGCGCGAGCGCGGCAGCGACATCGCGCTGCTGGCCCACCACTTCCTCGCCAGCTTCCGGCACCGGCACGTCACCCGTGCGCGCGGTTTCACCGCCGAGGCGATCCAGGCGCTGGAGTGCTTCGCCTGGCCGGGCAATGTGCGCGAGCTGCTCAACCGCGTGCAGCGTGCGGCGATCGTCAGCGATGCCGAGCTGATCAGCGCGGCGGACCTGGAGCTGAGCCAACCGCTGCTGCCCACCGCCGAGCGTGGCCTGCAGGGTGCAAAGCAGGTGGCCGAACGCGAGACCCTGCTGCATGCGCTGCGCCAGAACGATTTCAACATCACCGCCTGCGCCCGCCACATGCAGGTCTCGCGGGTGACGGTCTACCGGCTATGCCGCAAGCACCAACTCGCGCTGCCCGAACTGCGCTGACGGGACCGTACAGCGTGTGAGCAGTCGCGCTCACAAGCTGTACGGCACCTTGAAGGCCAGCGTGAAGTCCGGTGCGTCCGGGGTCAGGCCGATGCCGAGCAGGCTCACCAGGGTGGTCTTCTGGTTGAGGGCATAGGTGATGCCCAGGTTGAGCGTGCCCGCGTTGGCATCGCTGCCGATCACCTTGAGCCACTGGCCATTCTTGTAGCGGGTGGAGGCGCGCGCGCTCAGCTTGTCGCTGAAGGAGATGCTCAGGCTGGTGCGCTCGTTGAACGCGAAGGCCACGCCGGCACCGAAGTAGTACGAGCCGCCGAGCTTCACGTCGCCCGGGTTGGTGGTGTCCGGGTTGGCGTCGATGTCGTCGAAGCTGCGCGGGAAGGAATGGATGTAGCCGATGTTGGCGAACAGGATCGCCGGATCGGCGGTCTTCACCGCCGACAGGCCGACGTTGGCCTGCCACACCCCGTTGCCGGTGGGTTGCTGCTCGGGCACGGCGAAGCGGATGAAGTCATCGTCGTCGCGCTCGAGCACCTTCCAGTCCAGCCCGTACGGTGCACGCCCGGTCGGTGCGGTCGCGCCCACGGTCAGCACGGTTTCCGGCAACCGCCCACGTTCGGCGAACAGCCGGTAGTTGGCGCTCACGCCCACATCGCCGATGCCGTTGCCGGTGGTTTCTTCCTGCGCGATCGCCGCGGCCGAACCGCCGGCGCCGCCCTTCTGGAACACGGTCTTGCGCGCCAGATAGGGGACGTCCAGGTTCAAGGTCAGGCGTGGGCTGACGCCCCAGCGCGCGGCCAGGTTGTAGGTCAACGTGTCCGACTCGACATTCTCGATGGCGATGTTGCCCAGGAAGATCGCATCCAGCGCCAGGAAGCCGTTGAGGCTGAGCTGCTTGCGGTCATAGCGGGCGTAGGAGAGGCTGTTTTCCAGCGTGAAGCGGCGGCTGAAGAGCGCGGCCTGCTGCTGCTTGACGTCGTCCACGCTGCGCCGCGATTCCTGCTTCGCCTGCTGCGCTTCGGCCGCCGAGCTGGCATAGCCGTCGGCGCTGGCCGGTGCCGCGGGCGTGCCGGCCGGCAGTGCCTGTTGGGGTGAAGGTTCGGCACCGGCGACCGGTGCGGTCTTGCCGGTCAGTCGTGCCTGCATGGCCTGCACCTGCATGTCCAGTTCGCGCAGGCGTCGTACTTCCTGCGCGTAGTTGGCCTTGAGACTTTCCAGCTGCGCCATCAGCGCCTTGACGTCGGCCGCGTCATTCGGCGCAGGTTGCTGCGCCTGTGCATGGGCGGACGCAGCCGCCATGAGTGCCAGCGCCGCCAGCGCCAGCGGTGTTGCGCGGATCATCGTGTGCATTGCCTTGGCCCACCGTTGTGTTGACGCTCCCCCTGCCGTGCCGCTGGATCACTGGCCCGGCCCCATGCCTACCCCGCGTACCAGCGTCATCGCCTGCGCCACGTTCTGGTTGAGCGGAACGTTGTTGGCCAGCGACTGCTGCACGAGGTCGACCTGCAGCCGGTTGGTGACCGACTGTCCATCACTGCCCAGCGCGATGCTCTGGCCGACGCTGCCGTTGCGGATCCACTGCTGGACCGCACCGACACCCTCGATCTGCAGCTGCACCCTGGCCGTGTTGCCCTCCAGCTGTGCCAACGCACTGACACCGCCCTGCTGCACGCTGGCCAGGTGCGCGCCTTCGCCGGTGGGCGTGGGTGCGGTGCCTTCGCGTACGGTCAACTGGGTGGCGTTGCTGGCCAGGTTGCCGTCACCGGCGACCTGGATGCTCTGGCTCAGGCCGGCCACGTTCTGCAGCCCGCTGGACTCCACGCTGCGCCCGGGTGTCACCGGCAGCGGCGCATCGGCCGCGGTCACGCTCACGCTTGGTGCGAAGCTGATCTTCGGTGTGCTGCCGCCGTGGCTGAAGTCCATGCCCAGCTTCAGCGCGCTCTGCGCCGACTGCCCGCCGGCGGTCTGCCACTGCGAGACCATGGTGACGCCGAACCACGCCACGGTGTTGCCACCGACGGTGTAGCGGCCACGCATGAGGTTCAATTCCGGATCGGGGATCTCGCTCAATCCCTTGCCGGGCCGGCTGTCGTCGGCGTGAGCCGGCGCGATGCCCAGCAGCGCGAGCAACACGATGCCGGGCGTCCAGGTTGCGATGTTCATGGTGCCTCCTTAAAACAGATCGGCATGGGTGAATCCGAAGTCGACCAGTTCGGCATCGGTGATCGGTCCCTGCCTGGCGTACAGCGAACGGGCACTCGGCCGTTCACCGGGCTGCAGCAGTACCGTGTTGCGATCGAAGTCACTACCGATCACGACAAACACGGCGCGCGACGGCCACGCCTGGAGAAATTCGCTGACGGGAATGCTGCGGTTGCCCAGGATCGGGTCGGCTACATCCACCAGATCGCCACGGACCTGTTTGAGGACCACGAAATGGCGGAAGCCCCGCACATCCATCAGCACCAGCCCGGGCACGCGCAGTGAGCGCAGGCGCTCTTCGTTGACGCGGTAGCCGCGGCCGCGCATGCCCATCGATTCGACGTAACGCTTGATGTCCAGCAGCGAGAAACCGCGCTGGTGGACCAGTTGTGGATCCGAAACCCCCATCATCCCTTCGATCACCGTGCCCTCATCCGCCTCCAGGTGGTAGGCGTAGCGCAGGATCGTGGCCAGGGCAGCCGCGCCGCAGCTGTAATCGGTGTGTTGCCTCACCACGTTGCGGAAGCGCCGTTCCTGCATGCTTTCCACGCGCTGGGTGAGCACCGCCCCGTTGGGCAGCACGCCACTGAAGCCGACATCGCCGGCACGCACGAGACCCATCGGCATCATCCACATCGACAGTGCCCAGGCCAGTATCCAGGTGCGCATTCGGGTGGACATCGTGTACTCCGGCTCAGGAAGGAGCCCCTGCCCCAAGGGGGAGAAGGGACAGGGGCTCCCGGGGAGCCCGGTCATTGGCGGATGACCGGGTTTGTTGCGCTCAACGCGTACTGCTTGCGAAAACGGACAGACTTACTGTTCCGGACCGCCGCCACCACCGCCGCCGGTGGAGGGCTGCGCAACCGCCAGGGCCAGACTGTTGGCCTGCAGGTTGCCGGTACCGGAGGCCACGTTCACCCCGATGTTGCCGGAGGCGCCGGAGAACGCACTGCCGGACAACGCCGCGGTGTTGGTCGCATCCACGTTCACCCAGCGGGTGGTGGACACGGTGCCGCTCAGGCTCGCGTAGAGGTCGGCCACGCCCAGTTCAACGAACTGGCTGGTGCCGCGCTCATCGGTGTCGAACGCAATGCCGCCCACGCCCGGACGATTCGGGTTGGCGGTGGCATTCTGGATATCGCTATCCATGTCGATATGACCGGTTTCGCTGCCGCTCGGATGGTCCAGCGCGCCGCTCCAGGTATCCAGGTAGTAGTTGTCTTTCTGGTAGGCACTACCCGAGCCGCTGTAACGGCCTGCACCCACGGCCAACGTCGCACCGGCAACGCGACCACTGAGGTTCACGTCCACGGTGTCGGTCATCGACTGCAGGTAGCCGGCGTTGCTGACGGTGTTGCCGGAGGACACCTGGTTGGAGCTGATGCTCGAGGTCGCATAGGCGCTGGTGGCCACCGACGCAGCGAGCGCATTCTTCTGCTCGTTGTTGTTGCCGGAGGCGACGTTGGCGCCGATGTTGCCGGACGCGCCGCTGAAGGCATTGCCACCCAGGCCCGCGGCGTTGGTTACGCCGGAGTTGAGGGTGGTGTTGCCACCGCCGAACTGGTTGACGAAGACTTCCGCATCGGCCATGCCGAAGCTGAAGGACGCGTCCGCCGCGGACAGCGAAGCAGCGTTGTCCTGCGCGTTGTTGTCACCGGCGGCGACGTTGAAGCCCAGATTGCCGGAGGCATCGGCACCGACGTCGTCGGCGATCGAGGCGCTGTTGGTCACCAGGCTGTTGCCAGCCAGGTTGTTGGTGACGGACTGGCGGTTGTCGATGACGGCGATGGCGGCCGAGTCGATATCGATCGAGCCGGTGATTTCCGGATCACCCGAGAAGCGGATGTCCGAGCTCAGGCGCAGGTCTTTTTCGATGTTGACGTCAACACCGTGGTTGTTCTTTTCCTGGCGTTCGTCGGCCTGGATGTTGCTGGTCTTGTTGACGTTCTCGGTGACGATGCGATTGCTGGTCACGTCGCGGTTGCTGGTGACGTTGGTGTTGCTCGTCACGTTGTCGTTGATGGTGGTGTTGGTGGTGCTGTTGTTGTTGCGGGTGTTGTTCCAGGTCCGGTTCCAGGTACGCGAATCGGTGTTGGTGTTCGTATTGGTTTCGGTGTTGGTATCGGTGTTGGTGTTGGTGCGCGTTTCAGCCACGTTGTGCAGGTGGTTGATGTTGGCGCTCTGGTTCTGGTTGTCGCGGTCATTGCCCCAGCCATTGGCGCCGGCGGAGGCGGATGCGGCGGCAACGGCGATGGCCAGTACGGTCCGTTTCATGTTGGTGTTCATGGTGCCCTCTCTCTCATCACAGACAATCGGGTGGATGTGACTACTCACGGGGTGGACTGCACCGAGATGCTCAGTTGGTTTGCGGTGGCGTTGCCGGATCCCGCGATCTGATTGAGTTGCAGGACGCCGTCGAATCCCTGCAGCGCGGAGGCTTCGACCGCCACCCTGCGAGTTCCGGCCGACCGACCGCTGTTGACGGCCCCCTGCCCCCCTGCTGACGCGAGCGCGCCCGACGCGGCCAAGGCCTCGTCGTTCGTTTCGCGTATGCCCTGTTGCGCCAGCGTGGCGGTGACGACGTTGAGCGTCGCGTTGCCGTTGCCGCTGGCCTGGTTGATCGATGCCACGCCTCGGGCGCCATTGAGTGCCTGGCCACCGAGCGTGGCGCTGGCGTCCATGGCGGTGTCGCTGAGGCTGACGTTGTTGGACTGCTGCTGGCGCGCGTCCACGGTGATGTGGGCATTGCGGCCGTTGGCGATGCCCATCAGGTTGGCCTGCTGGTTGAGATCACCGGCGGCCATGTTGACGGTGATGGCGCCATCGGCGCCGGCCAGCGTGCGCCCGTCGATGCGGCTCTGGTTGAGGTAGGAGAGCATCGCGGCGTAGTCGTTGCTCTGCTGGGCATGCACGGCCAGCGGAGCGAGCAGCAGGCAGCTGAGCAGGCTGGCGCGCAGGACGGTGTTCATTTGCCCGGCCCACCGGCAGGCTGGCCCAGCGGGAACTGCGCGAGTGCGCCGCGGACCTGGTCGCCGATGCCGCGCGTGGCGTTGCCGACCGCGCCCATGGGCCCGCCGATGGTGTTGCTGAACTGGCCGCTGGAGAGCATGCCGCTGTCGGTGGCTTTGCCCAGGGTGCTGTTGACGGTGTGGCCGGTGACGCGTTCGATCGTGGTGGCACTGCGGGGAATGCCGGCCCCGGTATTGGAGCCGAGCGAGGCGTAGTCGTCGTCGCTGAGTTCGTCCATGCCGGTGGAGGTCCCCAGGGCCTGGCCGACTTCGCGCCGCGGTGAGGGATCGGCGATGAGGGCCATGCCCGGCGGTGCGGGGCGGTAGGCGGGACGTGCGGAGACGTCACGCAGGAGGACGATTTCGCCGGGCTGGGCTTTGACGCCCTGACGCGCGCCGGAGGCGTGGGCGGCGGCCGGCAGGATGAGTGCGGCGGCGAGCAGCCAGAGTGTGGTGTGTCGTATGCGGTATGCGGCAACGCTGTCCATGGCGACCTCCGATGACATGCGGAGGGATGGAGCAGCATTCGTGCCAAGTTCGGAACGCCTGTGTTTGCGGGGTTTCTGTGCGTTCGTGTTATCCGCACGCAACATTGCTGTTACAGGGGCGTTGGCGTTGGAGCGGATGAATGGGTTGGTGCGGTGATCACGTGGCGCTGACAGGTAGGCGCGGTGCGGGTGTATCACGGGTGTTACACCGGGTGATACAGGGGTTTACGGTGCGGATTCAGGGTGGTTGCCTGGCGCGCGCAACGCTTCAACTGTTCATTGGCGGGGCGGCCGGTGTGTCGAGCGCTGGGCCTCGCTACGCTTGTCGGCGAATGTCCCCCGGTACCGGCCTGCGGCCGTCCCCTCCTCCTTGATTTCGCCCACAAGCGCAGCGAGGCCCATCGTGTCCAGCCACTGGCGCCCCCCCTCAGCAAGCACAGGTTTGCAGTACGCCTAGCACCGCGCACGAGCCCCGAAGCGGCCGGTAGGCTCCTGGGCAAAATCAAGGAGGAGGCCGTCGCCGCCAGGCGGCGGCCGGGGGACATTTGCCGAGGGGCCTGCCGGTCGCTTCGGGGCGTAACGCTCGCGGCGACCCCAAGCGGAAAAAAAAGACCGGCTCTCGCCGGTCTTTGGGTGCTGCGTTGGTGCCTGCATCAGGACGTTCGTTCTTCGCCTTCATCCACGCCGAGGTTGGTCGATGGGTTGTCGTAGACCGCGCGGTCGAGCAGGCCGGTTTCCTTGGCGACGATGACCGGGACCAGCATCTGGCCGGTGACGTTCGTCATCGTGCGCATCATGTCGAGGATGCGGTCGATGGCGTAGAGGTAGCCGATGGTTTCCAGCGGGAGATTGGCGGCGCTGAGGACGACGGTCGCCATGACCACGGCGGTGCCGGGGACGCCGGCGGTGCCGAAGCTGCCCAGCACCGAGGCGATCAGTACGACGATGTACTGCTCGGGGGTGAGCGGGACGCCGGTGTACTGGGCGATGAAGACCGCGCACAGGGCGGGATAGATCGCGCCGCAGCCGTCCATCTTGATGCTGGCGCCCAAGGGAACGGCGAAGGAGGCATAGTCCTTGTTGACGCCGAGGTTGTGGGTGATCGAGCGCATCGCGGCAGGCATCGCGGCGAAGCTGGAGGAGCTGACGAAGGCGACCTGCATGCCGGGTGCGGCGCCGCGGAAGAATTTCAGCGGGTTCAGGCCATGCATGAGCAGCAGGCTGCCGTAGACCACCACGATGTGCACGGCGCAGGCGATGTACAGGGCGAGGACGAAGTTGCCGAGCGGCAGCAGTTTCTCGAAGCCGTAGCTGCCGACCAGGCCGGCGATCAGGCCGAAGGTGCCCAGTGGAGTGATCTCCAGCACGAAGCGGGTCACCTGGATCATGATCTCGCTCATCTGCCCGGTCAGCTTGCGTGCTTCGCTGACCTTGTCGCCCAGCTTGACCATGGCAAAGCCGAGCAGGCCGGCGAAGAAGATCACCGGCAGGATCGAGCCACGGCCCGCGGCGAGGACGGTTTCACCGGCGGCATTGATACGGGTGCCGATGCCGGTCAACGCGTAGAACACGTTGGAGGGCACGACATCCATCAGCACCTTGATCACGCTGGGCACTTCGCGCGGGGTGTAGCTGTGGTCCATGCTCAGGCTGAGCGCGCCGCTGCCGGGCTGCATGACGGTGCCGACGGCCAGGCCCACGCAGACCGCCAGCGCGGCGGTGATGATGAACCACAGGAAGGTGCGCCCGCCCAGGGCCGCGACGGACTTCTGCCCGTGCAGCGAGGAGATGGCGTTGATCACGGCGAAGAACACCAGCGGCACCGCGATCATCTTGATCAGGGTGACGTAGAGGTCGCCCAGGGGCCCGAACCAGGTTTCAGCCGCCGGCCCGAGCAGCCAGCCGGCCAGTGCGCCGAGGACGAAGCCGCCGAGGACCCGTTGCCAGAAGGGGATCCGCAACCAGGCAGAGACCAGCTTCATGCGTGTTCCAGAGGTAATTTGACAGCTAGGCACCTTAGCCCAAGCGGAGCCCTGGAACGAGGCGCGCACGGAAAATCAGCGTGTCATCGGCGTGCCTTGCGGCGTTCTGCATAATGAACGCCCGTTTCACATGTGAGATTTTCCTGTCCATGTCCCGTTTCACGCCTCTGGTGGCCGCCGTCACCACCCTGCTGCTCGGCGCCTGCGCCAGTACCGCTCCCTCCTCCAGCGCCTCTGCCGGCGCGGTCCAGGTCGATGTGCCGGCCATTGCCCACCCCGCCGGGGAGACCCCGCAGTGGTGGTACCGCAGCGGCGCGGCACGTGCGGCCAGTACCGGGGCGATGGACGGCAAGGCCAGGAACGTCATCCTGTTCCTGGGGGATGGCATGAGCCTGACCACGGTGGCGGCGGCGCGCATCTTCGAAGGCCAGCGCAACGGGCACCCGGGCGAGGAAAACCTCCTGTCGTGGGAGCGCTTCCCGGCCACGGCGTTCAGCAAGACCTACAACACCGATTCGCAGACGCCGGATTCGGCGGGCACGATGACGGCGATCACCACCGGCGTGAAGACCCACATGGGCGCCATCGGCGTGAGCGCAGGCACCCGCAATGACTGCGCCGACAGCCTGGGCAAGGGCCTGCTGACCTGGCTGCAGCTGGCCGACAGCGCCGGCATGGCGACCGGCGTGGTCTCCACCGCGCGCCTGACCCATGCCACCCCGGCCGCGACCTATGCGCACTCCCCGGAGCGCAACTGGGAAAACGATACCGACGTGCCCGAAGAGGCCAAGGCTGCCGGCTGCCGCGACATCGCCCAACAGCTGTTGTCGACCGCGCGCTTCGGACGCGGCCCGCTGGTCGCCCTCGGCGGCGGCCGCGGCGAGTTCACCACCGTGGAAGAACGCGATCCGGAATACGACGACAAGGTCGGCCAGCGCCTGGATGGGCGCAGCCTGGTGACCGAGTGGCAGCAGGCCCACCCGCAGGGTGCGTATGTCTGGAACGCCACGCAGCTGCAGGCCGCCGCGAACGCACCGGCGATCCTCGGCCTGTTCGAGCCGGACCACATGCGTTACGAGGCCGAGCGCAAGGAGGATCCGGCCGGTGAGCCGAGCCTGGCCGAGCTGACCAAGGCGGCGATCGCCAACCTGTCGCGCCACCAGGAAGGCTATGTACTGATGGTGGAAGGCGCGCGCATCGACCACGCCAATCACAGCGGCAATGCCTACCGCGCCCTGACCGACACGGTGGCGCTGTCCGATGCGGTGCGTGCCGCGGTCGAGGCGACCTCGGACCAGGACACCCTGATTATCGTCACCGCCGACCACTCGCACACGCTGAACTTCGTCGGCTATCCGGCGCGTGGCAATCCGATCCTCGGCAAGGTGAAGGACAAGGGGGGCGAAGACGGCGCCGGCAAGCTGGAGCTGGCCCGCGATGGCCTGGGCCTGCCCTACACGACGCTGACCTACGCCAACGGCCCGGGCTACACCGGTGCCACCAACCAGCAGCCGGTCGGGCCGAAGCGATATCCGCACAACCCGAGCAGCTTCGATCCGACCACTGGCCGGCCTGACCTCACCGCAGTGGATACCGAGCATCCCGATTACATGCAGGAAGCGCTGGTGCCGGCCAAGAGCGAATCCCATGGCGGCGAAGACGTTGGCATCTGGGCACGTGGTCCGGGCAGCAAAGCGGTGCGCGGCACGATGGAGCAGAACGCGATCTACCACATGATCGTGCAGGCCACCCCGCGCCTGCGCCAGCGCCTGTGCGAGGCCGGGACCTGCGACGCCAAGGGCGTGCCGGTCGAGCTGCCCAAGCCGACCGCCTTCGAGCGCCAGGCAGGCGATACGAAGTAATGCGTCTGCCTCTCCGCAACGCAACGCACAGGGGCCGCCAGGTGCGGCCCCTGCTGCTGGTGGCCGGCCTGGTCGCCTCCGGCATCGCCTGGGGCGCCGACACCGGGTGCACCGCGTTCACCGAGGAAGACGGCCTGCAACCCTTGGCCGGGTGCCAGTGGGCCGACGGCCGTCTTGCGCTCGCGCCCAAGGCGTTGGCCTCGCTGTCCTACGATCAGGACGGGTTGGCGGCGGTCCATGCGGGCGGCGGATTCCATTATGTCCGCGCCGATGGCCGGCAGCTGCCGGTGATCACTTTCGACAACGGCCCGGACTATGTGGTGGAAGGGTTGGTGCGCGGCCGCGTCGGCGCGCGCATCGGCTACTTCGATACCGAGCTGCGTCAGGCCTTCCCGGCCACGTTCGATTTCGGCTGGGCCTTCGAAGACGGCGTGGCCCGCGTCTGCGAGGGCTGCCGGAAGGGGACGCCAGACGACCACGGCCATACCGCCATGGTCGGCGGCACCTGGTATCGCATCGACCGCCAGGGCCGCTCGGCAATGGACGCAGAGACGCCATGAAGGCTCCGCGTGGCATCGCCACCACGCAGCGCCGATACTGCCGGTCTGCCTGAGGCTGCTCTCCCCATGACTCCCCTGCTTCCGCCACCGCCCTCTGTCGTCCATCCGGTCCTGGTGGGCTTCAGCGGCGGGCTGGATTCCACCGTCCTGCTGCATTGGCTGGCCACCTCGCCGGCGCAGCGCACGGCTGGCCTGCGCGCCGTACATGTCCATCACGGCCTGCAGGAGCAGGCGGATGCCTGGACCGTGCACTGCACGCAGGTCTGCACCCGCTGGAACATCCCGCTGCGGGTGATCCGCGTGCAGGTACCGCGCAACCGGGGACAGGGGCTGGAAGCCGCCGCGCGGCATGCGCGGCGCGAGGCCTTCGCCTCGCAGCTGCTGCCCGGCGAACAGCTGGCGCTGGCCCATCATCGCGATGACCAAGCCGAGACCTTCCTGCTGCGGGCGCTGCGCGGCTCCGGCGTGGATGGATTGGCCTCCATGCAGGTGACCAGCGCGTTCGGCGCCGGCACCGTATGGCGGCCGTTGCTGGAGGTTCCGCGCGGCAGCCTGCGCGCGCATGCGCAGGCCGAAGGGCTGGACTGGATCGAAGACCCCAGCAATGCCAGCGACGACGCCGACCGCAACTTCCTGCGCCTGCACGTGCTGCCCCAACTGCGCCAGCGCTGGCCGCAGGCGGACGCGGCCTTCGCGCGCAGCGCGGCGTTGTGCGCGCAATCCCAGCATCTGCTCGACAGTGCCGACCGCGACGCGCTGGAACGCTGCAGCGTGGCCCCCGGCGTGATCGACTGCGCGCGCTTGATGCGGCAGCCGGTCGAACGGCGTGCGCGCCTGCTGCGGCACTGGGTGCGTGGCAGCGGCCTGCCACCACTGCCGGCCGCGGGCGTCGAGGCGGTCGAACGCGAGCTGCTGCCGGCCGCGCACCATGCCGATGCGCAGTTCGCCTGGCAGGGTGCCCGCATCCGTCGTTGGCGCGGGCAACTGCACCTGCTCTCGGCCAGCCTGGCGCTGCCGGCCGACTGGAGCGTGCACTGGGATGGGCGCGTGCCGCTGGCCCTGCCCGATGGCGGTGAGCTGCGCCTGATCGGTGCAGTCGATGGCTTCGATACGCCTGTGCAGATCCGTGCGCGGCGCGGCGGCGAGCGCATCCAGCTGCCCGGGCGCGCGCATTCGCACGCCCTCAAAGACCTCCTGCAGCAGCAGGGCCTACCGCCGTGGCAACGCCGCCAGCTGCCGTTGCTGTTCGATGAGGAAACCCTGCTGGCGGCCGGCGACCGCGTGATCGGTGCCGCCCTGCAGCCGTGGCTGCACGCCCATCATGCGCAGTTGCAGTGGACGCCGGGCGCGGCGTGAATTGACCCCGCCGGGCCGGCGGCCCACACTTGGCGCATGGCAAAGAAGTCCCCCAATGAAACCTCCCCGGTCGCCCACTTCGAGCAGTCGCTGGAAGAGCTGGAGCAGCTGGTGGAGAAGATGGAAACCGGCGAAATGAGCCTGGAACAATCGCTCAGCGCCTACGAACGTGGTGTCGGTCTGTACCGCCAGTGCCAGCAGGCGCTGGAACAGGCCGAACTGCGCGTGCGCCTGCTCAGCGATCCGGCCCAGCCCGACACCGCCGTCCCGTTCGACCCGCCCGGCCATGACGGTTGAGGCCACGTTCGCGCGTTGGCGCGACCGGATCGAACATCATCTAGACGCCAGCCTGCCCTCCCCGACCGATGCCCCGCGTGGCCTGCACCAGGCGATGCGCTATGCGGTGCTCGGTGGCGGCAAGCGCATGCGGCCGCTGCTGGTGTATGCGAGCGGCCGGATCTTCGGTGCGGATGAAAGCACGCTGGATGCCCCCGCGATGGCGGTGGAACTGATCCACGCCTATTCGCTCGTGCACGACGATCTGCCGGCGATGGACGACGACGCGTTGCGTCGCGGCCGACCGACCACGCACATCGCCTTCGATGAAGCCACCGCCATCCTCGCCGGTGATGCATTGCAGACCCGTGCGTTCGGCCTGATTGCCGATGCGGCCCAGCCGGCCGCGCTGCGCGTGGCCTGCCTGCAGACCCTGGCGCACGCCTCCGGCGCGGCCGGCATGTGCGGCGGCCAGGCGCTGGATATCGATGCCACCGGCCATCAGCAGCCGTTGCAGGATCTGGAACGCATGCATGCGCTCAAGACCGGCGCGCTGATCCGCGCGGCGGTTCGCATGGGCGCGCTGTGTGGCGAGGCAGCTGACGCCGATCTGGCGACGCTGGATACCGTTGCCGCGTCGCTGGGCCTGGCCTTCCAGGTGCGTGATGACATCCTCGATGTCGAAGCCAGTTCCGAACAGCTCGGCAAGACCGCCGGCAAGGACGAGGCGCAGGCCAAGTCGACCTTCCCGGCGCTGCTGGGCATGGAGGGCGCGAAGGCGCACCTGCGCACCCTGAGCGAACAGATGTTCGATGGTCTGGCCGGATATGGTGAGGCGGCCGATGCACTGCGTGCGCTGGCGAAACTGGCGGTTGAGCGGGATCATTGAGCGATCGTGAAGGCAGCCACGCGTGGCGTGGCTCTACAACGCCAGGACATAAAAAAACGCCCGGGAATCCCGGGCGTTTTTCGTTCCAGCGCTGCGGATCGATTACTTGATCAGGCGCAGGGTGAACGGATAGCGGTAGTACTCACCGTTGTTGGCCTTCACTGCGGCGATGATGCAGAACACGAGGTTCAGCAGGCCGACCAGCGGGGCCAGCAGGCCGCCGATGATGACGATCATCAGCACGATGCAGATCAGCATCGCGATGGTGATGGTGATCTGGAAGTTCAGCGCTTCCTTGGCCTGGTCGATGACGAAGCCCTTGCTGCTGTCGTCCTTGTTGATCATCCAGATGATCAGCGGGCCGATGAACCAGGTGAAGATGCCCAGCAGGTGCGCCACCAGGGCCATGGTGCGCTGGTCGGCCGGGGCCGGGGCACCGACAGGCGGCGGGGTGACGGTATCGAAATCGCTCACGTGAAACTCCTTGTTCGAGGTAATGGGTAGTGCACGCGGCAGGCTCCCCGCCTGCCAGGGCAGCCTCCATAGAATACGTCAATCGTTACCGGCAACGGTCATTCGTCCTACAAGTATGGAGCCGGTATGCACGTGCGAGCGCGTGTCGATGTCCGTACCCACCGCCTCGATGCTGGCGAACATGTCCTTGAGGTTGCCGGCGATGGTGATGCCGTCCACCGGGTAGGTGATCTCGCCGTTTTCCACGCGGAAGCCGCCGGCCCCTCGCGAGTAGTCACCGGTCACGCTGTTGACGCCCTGCCCCATCAGTTCGGTGACCAGCAGGCCGTTGCCCATCTGGCGGGCGATCGAGACCAGGTCGCCCGCATTGGCGCGGACCTTGAGGTTGTGCACGCCGCCGGCGTTGGCCGTGGTCGGCAGGCCGAGCTTGCGTGCCGAATAGCTGCCCAGGATGTAGCGCTCCAGGATGCCGTCCCGGATCAGGGAAGAGTTGCGCGTGGCCACGCCATCACCATCGAAGGCGGCCGAGCGCAGCCCACGGCGCAGCAGCGGCAGCTCCTCGATGCCGAACCAGTCCGGGAACAGGCGGGTGCCGACGCTGTCGAGCAGGAAGCTGGCGCGGCGGTACAGCGCACCACCGGAGACCGCGCCGAGCAGATGGCCGATCAGCGAGCGGGCCACCTCCGGCGAATACAGCACCGGCATCTGCGCGGTGGTCATCGAGCGCGGGTCCAGCCGGGCGACCGTGCGCTCGGCGGCCCGGCGGCCGATCGAGGCCGCATCGTCCAGATCCTCGCGGGCCAGCGCGCTGCTGTACCAGCCATCGCGCTGCATGCCATCGCCCTGCCCGGCGATCAGCGCGCAGCCGATCGAGTGATGGCTGCTGCGCTCGCGGCCGATGAAACCGTGCGAGTTCGCATACACCGAAAGGCTCTGCGCGGTCGCGGCCGAGGCGCCGTCGGAGTTGCTGATCCGGGCGTCGGCCTCACGGCCCGCGGCTTCGCAGGCCAGCGCCAGGTCCAGCGCCGCATCGGCGCTGAGCTCCCACGGATGCCAGCCGTCCAGGTCCGGGAACTCGCGGGCCATCAGCGCCGCCTCGGCCAGGCCGGCCGCCTCGTCGTCCTCGGTGTGGCGGGCAATGGCGCAGGCCTGGGCCACGGTCGACTCCAGGCTGCTCTCGCGCAGGTCGGCGGTGCTGGCACTGCCCTTGCGCTGGCCGAAGTAGACGGTCACGGCGATGCCGCGGTCGCGGGTGGATTCGACCGTTTCGACCTCGCCCAGGCGCACGTTCACATCCAGCCCGCGCTCATCGCTGCAGCTGACCTCGGCCTGGGTGGCGCCCAGGGCCTTGGCCCGCTCCAGCAGGCGCTGGGAGATGTCGGCCAGCTGCTCCAGGCGCTGCAGGCTGTCGTCGGCCGGGGAGACTTCAGGGGAGATCACGTTCAATGCTTTATCCTGTACAGGTGAGTGCCCGGCGCGACGCCGGCACAGTTTACGGATGTGGAAATAAGACGATGCGCGGACGCGACGAAGAAACCGGTGAATTCCTTGATATCAGCCGCAGCCAGAACCGCCGGGCTGCGCTGGACGTGCTGGCCCTGGGCGAGAAGCTGGTCTCGCTGACCCCGGCCCAGCTGGCGCGCCTGCCGGTGCCCGAAGATCTGCTGCCGCACATCGCCGAGGCCAAGCGCATCACCGCGCATATCGCCCACAAGCGCCAGCTGGCGTTCCTGGCCAAGCACATGCGCCGCGAAGACGACGCCGTGCTGGATGCGATCCGCGACGCGCTGGACGCCAACAGCGAGACCTCGCGCCGGGAAGTGGCGACCATGCACCGCGTCGAAGACTGGCGCGAGCGCCTGCTCAAGGACGGCGACAAGGCGCTGGGCGCCCTGCTGGACGAGTACCCGCATGCCGACCGCCAGGAGCTGCGCACGCTGGTGCGCAATGCCCAGGCCGAAAAGGCCAAGAACAAGCCGCCGCGCGCCTACCGTGAGATCTTCCAGGTGCTGCGTACGCTGCTGCTGCCCGCCGCGCTCGGTCTGGAAGGCGTGAACGCCGCTTCCGAGGACGATCTGGACGACGTGGCCGACACGGACAGCGACAGCGACGAGAACGCCGAGGACTGAGTCCCGGCGCTCACGCGGCGGCGCCAGCACCCTGCTGGCGGCCGCGTGATCGGTCAGCACGGGCGTACGCATCCGGCTCAGGCCTGGGTGCCGCCCACGGTGATGCCATCGATCAGCAGCGACGGCTGGCCCACACCGACCGGTACGCTCTGGCCATCCTTGCCGCAGATGCCCACGCCCTCGTCCAGGGCCAGGTCGTTGCCGATCATGCGCACCTTCTGCATGGTTTCCGGGCCGTTGCCGATCAGGGTGGCGCCCTTCACCGGCGCGGTGATTCTGCCATCCTCGATCAGGTAGGCCTCGGTGGCCGAGAACACGTACTTGCCGCTGGTGATGTCGACCTGGCCACCCCCGAAGTTGACCGCGTACAGGCCACGCTTGACCGAGCGGATCATTTCTTCGGGATCGTGCTGGCCGGCGCGCATGTAGGTGTTGGTCATGCGCGGCATGGTCATGTGCGCGAACGACTCGCGACGGCCGTTGCCGGTCGGCGCCACGCCCATCAGGCGCGCATTGAGCGAATCCTGCATGTAGCCGACCAGGATGCCGTCCTCGATCAGCGTGGTGCACTGGGTCGGGTGGCCCTCGTCATCGATGTTCAACGAGCCGCGACGACCGTCCAGGGTGCCGTCGTCGACGATGGTCACGCCCGGTGCGGCCACGCGCTCGCCGATCCGGCCGGCATAGACGCTGGTGCCCTTGCGGTTGAAGTCGCCTTCCAGGCCGTGGCCGACCGCTTCGTGCAGCAGCACGCCGGGCCAGCCCGGGCCGAGTACCACGGTCATCACCCCGGCCGGGGCCGGGATCGCCTCCAGGTTCACCAGCGCCTGGCGCAGCGCCTCGCGCGCGAAGCCCTCCGGGCGCCCGTCGGCGAACAGTTCTTCATAGCTGTAACGACCACCGCCACCGGAGTAGCCGGACTCGCGACGGCCGTGCTGCTCGACGATCACCTGCACGTTCAACCGCACCAGCGGGCGGACATCGGCCGCGAGCACGCCATCGCTGCGCGCGATCAGCACCGTGTCCACGCCACCGGAGAGGCTGACCATCACCTGCTGCACGCGCGGGTCGGCGGCGCGCAGGTAGCGGTCCAGGCGCTTGAGCATCTCGACCTTGGCCTCGTTGCCCATGCCGTCGATGGGGTCCAGCGCCGGGTACAGCGCGCGGCCATTGCCACGCACCAGCGAGCGGGCCGACTGCGCCCCACCCTCGCGGGAGATGGCGCGGGCCGAGTTCGCCGCGGCCAGCAGCGCGTCGCTGTGGATGTCGTCGGAGTAGGCGAAGCCGGTCTTCTCACCGGCGATGGCGCGTACGCCCACGCCCTGCTCGATCGAATGCGCACCGTCCTTGACGATGCCGTCCTCCACGCTCCAGCTCTCGCGGCGGGCGTGCTGGAAGTAGATATCCCCGAAGTCGATGCCCGGCCCCAGCAGGGTGCCGAACGTGCGTTCCAGACCGTTCGCATCCAGCCCGGCGGGCAGCAGCAGACGGTCGGTGGCCAGCGAAAGTGCGTTGTTGTTCATGCTCTTTGATCTATGGGCGCCGGGCGCGATCGCAACCCGGGCGCGGGGAAGGGGTCAGCGCGCCGGCGGTGCGGCCGGGGCCGGCTTGGGCGCTGCGTCGCGGTCGATCACGTCGACCTTGGGTTCGGCCCAGGGGCCGGTCACGCGGTAGGTTTTGGCGCCGATCTCGCCCAGCGGCTTGGACAGTACCGCATTGGCCGCCGCGCCGACCGCCGCGCCGACCGGGCCGCCGGCGACCGCACCGACCACGGTGAGCAGGTTGCCCGCGCGCGGGTTGACGTCGATGGTCTGGTCGAAGCGTTGCTGGCGCAGGTCGGTCTGGCCACGGATGGTGATGTTCGCCGCCGGGCCTTCGATCAGCACCTTGTCGGTGGTGGCCATGCCGTCGCTGAACGCCACGCGGCCCTCGACCTGGTTGAAGGCGAAGCCCTTGGAGAAGAAATCGCGGAAATCGAACATCAACCGGCGCGGCAGCTGGGTCACGCTGAGCAGGCCGAGCACGCGCCCGGCACCGGGCTCCAGTTCCAGCAGCTGGCCGTTGCGGGCCTGCACGTCGAGCTGGCCCTGCAGCGCGCCGAGCTGGAAGTCCGACGGGCCGCCCTGCCAGCCCGCCGTCATGGTCAGCTGGCCCTGGCCGCCACGCAGCTGGCCGCCGTAATCCAGATTCTGCATCAGCCCGCCCAGGTCCTCGCTGTTGACCTGCACGTTGAACTGGCTGCGCGCGGTCTCGCCCATGCCCATCCAGCGGCCGCTGACGTCGATCTCCTGCTTGGGCGCGCGGAACTGCAGCTGGTCCACGCTCAGGCCGTTGGCCATGGGGCGGGTGCGCAGCACCGCCTGGCCCAGCCTGGCCTTGCCGAACTGCAGGTCGTCGATGTCCAGCGACAGCGGCGGCACCTTGGCCGGGTTGGTGTCGTTGGCACTGGCCTGGACCCGCGCCGGCAGGGTCACGTCCGGCGGCAGCAGGATCGGCGCGCCGTCGCTCGGCGCCTTCACCGGCGTGGGCAGCGACTGCCAGTGCACGCGGCTGAGCTTGCCGACGATGGTGCCGCCCTCGGCATTGGGGACGCTCAGGGTGCCGGCCAGCGACGGGCCATCCATGCGCACGTCCACGCTGTTGCCGGTCGGGCGCAGCTGCAGCCGGGTCTGCGGGAAGACACCGCCGGCGAGCAGCAGCTGGCCCACCTGCACATCCACATGCCGCAGCGGCATCGGGTCCTTGTCATCGCCGCCCTCGGGCGAGCGCGCCAGGCCGATCCACTCCAGCGCATCCAGTGAGCCGCTGCGACCGTTCACCACCAGCCCGCTGGCCGGCGGATCGCGATCCACGTGGTCGCTGCCCAGGGTGACCTGCACGCCGGTCTGGTTGTCACGTGTGCGCGCAGCCAGGGCCAGCCTCTGCCCGAACGCGACATCGACCCGGCCGCTGCCCATCGGCAGCTGCGCGGTGACGTCCGTCGCCAGCGGTGTAGCAGCGGGTTTGTCCAGCGGTGCGGGCAGGTCCAGCGTGGTGCCGACCAGATCCGAGTGCAGCTTGAGCACGGTCGGCGGCTCGACCTTGCTGCCGGCCGCGACCTTGGGCAGGGTCACCCCGATGGTCCAGCGCGAGGTGCCCTGGATGTAGGGCTTGAGCCAGTTCAGTTCCGGCGCGCGGTCGAGCAGCGCACCGGCCTCCAGCGAAGCGGTCAGTTCGGATTCGAAGGCCTGCTGCGGATCGCGCACGAATTCGCCGGCGCGCAGGCTGAGCAGCCCGTCCTGGCCCTGGTGGCGCACCGCCAGGTTCTCCGCATCGAAGCCACCATGGCCGTAGCGGGCGGTGCCGCGCATGTTCTCGAACAGAAGATCGAAGCGTTTCTCGGCGAGGGTCGCGCCATCCAGCTCGACCGTGCCCTGCAGGTGACCGCTGCCTTCAACATGGTGCAGCGGCTGCAGCAGATCGAACGTGACCGCTGCCGGCCCCTTCGCGGTGAGGTTGTCCAGCGTCTCGCCGTAGGTGGCCTGCAGCGGGCTCTGCTTGAGCATGGCCAGCAGTGCACCCGCATCGCTGCGGCTGGTCGCCTTGACGTACAGCGCCGTCACGCCGAAATCCGGAATGCCGGCATCGAAATGGTCCACCGCCACGCCGGCGAGATCGCCTTTGCCATGCAGCTCGAAGCCCGGGCCGATGAAGGCGATGTCCGCGTCCACCTTGTCCATCGTCGGCCAGTCGTGCTGGAAACGGATGCTGCCGGCGTCGATGTGCCCGGTCGCTTCGAAGCGGCCATTGTTCTTGTCGAACGGCCAGTCTTCCAGATCGCCGGTGACCAGCCCCACGCCGCCGCGGACCTGCCCGGAGACCAGCGCGGCATCCAGCCAGTCGGTGGCGGCCCTGCTCATCTTGGAATGGATCCAGAAACGCTTGGCGGCGGTCATCGGCACATCGTCGATCTTGGCCGCCAGTTCCAGCCATGGGCGGGTGCCGTTGTTCTGGAACCAGATGCCGCCGCGCACGTCGGCGGCGTAGTCGGTGCCCTGCACGCGCAGCGCCGCCGTGCCGATCCGCCAGCCGCCGGCCTCGTCACGCCAGCCGACCAGCTGGCCGCCCAGGCGCACGTCGTGGCGCTCGCCGAACCCGCTCGGCCAATCGAAATGCATCACCCGCTGCGGCTGCAGATCCAGCGTGAAGCCGTCGGCATCGCCGTTGAAGCGTCCGCCCACGCCGCTGAGTCCGGGCGAATGGCCGACCGCGGCGAAGCGGATGTCCTCCAGGTCGCCCTCGATCGACAGCGCGCCGCCCTGCTCGCCCGCCATCCGCACGCGGGTCATGCGCACCTGCGGTGCGGCCTCATGCAGCCACTCGCGCAGGCCCGGGTCGATCCGGTCGGTCAGTGCCAGCCCGCGCAGCAACGCGGTGGCATCGATGTTGTCGCCGGACAGCGCGAAGTGCTGGCCGCCGGCCAGCAGCAGGCCATCCAACTGCTGGGTGCTGCCCTCCAGGCCGATCCGCAGGCGCGGTGCATCCGCGCGCCAGCCGCCCTGCACCCAACGCCAGCGCGCGCGCAGCTCCAGCGTCTGCAGCGCGAGCTGCGGATGCGTGCCGTCCGCCAGCTTCACGCCACGCACCTGTACGTTCTGCAGGTCCGCGTCTGTGGTGACCATCACCACTCGATGATCGCGCAGGTCCACCCACGCATTGAACTGGCCGGTGCCCTGCTGCAGTCCGATGCCACCGAACTGCAGCAGCGAGGACCACGCACGGAAATCGGCCGGGTCGGCCGAGAGCCACGCCTGCCCGTCTCCGCGCTTGCGGTCGAAGTCCAGCACCGCCGTCAGCGGCTGCGCGGCCGGGTCGGCCCAGGCACGCGCGCCGACGCGCAGGCGCTGGCCGTTGACGCGCAGGCGCAGGTCGATCCGCGGCAGCGTCGCGTTGACGCCCAGCGAGGGCGCATCCACCCTCAGCCGGCCCCCGATCACCTGCAGCTCGCCCAGCCGGCGCAGGGTTTCCAGCGGGTCGCCCGCGGTGGACTGCGGGAGGCCCTGCACCGACCAGCGGCCGTCGTCGGCACGCTGCAGTACCAGTGCAAGGCCGCGCAGGCGCAGCTCGGTCAGCGAGTGCCCCGGCAGCAGGCCGGCATACATGGACACCAGTACTTCCGCCTCGCCGATGCGCAGGCCCTGGCCTTCACCGATGCGCAGCCCCTTGAGCTGCAGCAGCGGACCGCGCCGGGTCCAGGCGGTATCCAGCGCGTCGAAACGCACCGGCTGCCCGGCGCGCGCACTCAACCACGCCGCCACCTTGTCCGGGTGACGCTCGGCCAGGGGCAGCAGCTGGCTGGCAGTGCCGACCAGCAGGGCCACGCCCACGAGCAGGATCGCCACCGCATACACGGCATGGCGGCGGATCCGGCGCAGGCGCAGGCGGAGCGGTGTGCTCATCGGAACGTGGGAATGCCGGACCGGCCGCGATCAGAGCAGCACGACATCGAACTGCTCCTGCAGGTACTGCTCGTCCGCCTGGAAGCGGATGCTCTTGCCCAGGAACTCCTCCAGTTCGGCCACCGCCGAGGATTCCTCGTCGGTGATGCGCGCCACGACCTTGGAGGAGGCGATCACCAGCAGGCGCGCGGCATCGAACTGGCGCACCGCCCGGGTGATCTCGCGGAAGATTTCGTAAGTCACCGTTTCGGCGGTCTTGATCGAGCCACGCCCGCTGCACTCCGGGCACGGCTCGGACAGCTGCCGTTCCAGGCTTTCCACGGTGCGCTTGCGGGTCATCTCGACCAGGCCGAGCGGCGAGAAGTCATACACGGTGGTCTTGGCATGGTCGCGGGCCAGCGCCTTCTCCAGGGTGCGCAGCACCTGGCGGCGGTGTTCAGCATCGTCCATGTCGATGAAGTCGATGATGATGATGCCGCCCAGGTTGCGCAGCCGCAGCTGGCGCGCGACCGCCTGCGCGGCCTCCAGATTGGTGCGGAACACCGTCTCTTCGAGGTTGCGCTGGCCCAGGAAGGAACCCGTGTTCACATCGATCGTGGTCATCGCCTCGGTCTGGTCGATGACCAGGTAGCCACCGGACTTCAGCGGCACCTGCTTGTCCAGCGCGCGGCCGATCTCGTCCTCGACCCCGAACATGTCGAAGATCGGGCGATCGCCGCTGTACAGCTCGATCTTCTCGGCCAGCACCGGCATGTACTTGGCCACGAACGCCTGCAGCTGGTTGAAGGTCTCCTTGGAGTCGACCTTGACCTTGTCCACGTCCTTGCGGATCAGGTCGCGCACCGAGCGCAGCGGCAGGCTGAGGTCTTCATAGATCACGCTGAGCGGGGCGGCATCGCGGCCACGGCGCTCCACCACGTTCCAGACGCGCGACAGATAGGCCACGTCCTCGGCGATCGCCTCGGCCGGCTGGCCTTCGGCATTGGTGCGCACGATGTAGCCATAGCCGCCGTGCTGGGCCGACAGCTCGGTCACCAGCGTCTTCAGGCGCGCGCGCTCGGTTTCGTCCTCGATCCGGGCCGACACGCCGACCACCTTGGACTGCGGCAGCAGCACCATGTAGCGCGAGGGAATGCTGATCTGGGTGGTCAGGCGGGCGCCCTTGGTCCCGATCGGGTCCTTGACCACCTGCACCACGATGTCCTGGCCGTCGCGCAGCAGCTCCACGATCGGCACCGAGGACGGCGGCGGCAGGGTCGTGCCTTCGGTATCGGGGCTGGCCACCGGGGCCGGCCGGATCACATCGTTGGCGTGCAGGAACGCCGCGCGCTCCAGCCCGACTTCGACGAAGGCCGCCTGCATCCCCGGCATCACCCGCTGCACCTTGCCCTTGTAGATGTTGCCGACCACGCCACGGCGCCAGCCGCGTTCGATATGCAGTTCCTGCAGCATGCCGTTCTCGATGACGGCGACGCGGGTTTCCCGCGGGGTGACATTGACCAGGATTTCTTCAGACATGGGCGACTCCCTTCAGTTCAAACGTCTGCAGCAACTGCTCGGTCTGTTGCAGGGGCAAACCCATCACACCCGAATAGCTTCCCGCCAGATGGCGGATGTATCGTTCGGCGCCGCCCTGGATCGCATACGCGCCGGCCTTGTCCATCGGCTCGCCGCTGGCCACATAGGCCGCGATCCGATCCTCTTCGATCGCCGCGAACGTCACCTCCGAGACCACCAGCACGCCCTGCTCCCGGCCCGCGGCGACCAGCGCCACGGCGGTCATCACCTGGTGGGTGCGCCCGGCCAGGGTGCGCAGCATCGCGCAGGCGTCGGCGGCATCGGCCGGCTTGCCGAACACGCGCCCGTCCAGCACCACCTCGGTGTCCGAGCCCAGCACCACCGCGTCCGGATCGTGCGCGACCAGCGCCAGCCCGGCGCGCGCCTTGTCGGCGGCGACGCGCTGCACGTAGTCCGCGGCCGACTCGTCGGCTGCACGGACTTCGGGCACGTGAAGGTCGAGCGCCTGGAACGGTCGGTCCAGGCGCGCAAGCAGTTCGTTTCGTCGGGGGGATCGAGAGGCGAGATAAAGCATCGAGGAAGCATAACCTGAGCCTACTGTCTGAATCGCGAGCAACACGCTCGAATCGTGATCGACCCCATCAAACCTCACGACGCGTTCATCGCCCCGACACCAACCTCAACGTCTTCACAAGGAGATGTACATGCGCCGCCCGTCCCTGTCCCCGTTGCTGCTCGCCCTGTCCCTTGCCCTGGGAGCTTCGATGACCGCCCACGCCCAGTCCCAGCCCACCATCGCCGTGCCGGCCGACGGCACCCTGCTCAACATCTCGGCCAACGCCGAGGCCAGGCGCGTGCCGGACGTGGCCACGCTCTCGGCCGGTGTGGTCACCCAGGCCGTGGACGGCAACACCGCCATGCGCCAGAACGCCGAGCAGATGACCAAGGTACTGGCCGCGATCAAGGCGGCCGGCATCGCCGAGCGTGATGTGCAGACCAGTGGCGTCAACCTGAGCCCGCAGTACCGCTACGCCGACAACGAAGCGCCGAAGATCACCGGTTACCAGGCCAGCAACACGGTCAGCCTGAAGGTGCGCGACATCGCCAAGCTGGGCAAAGTGCTCGACGCGCTGGCCGCCCAGGGCGCCAACCAGATCAACGGCCCGCAGTTCGAGATCGACCAGCCCGAACCGGTCTATGACGAGGCCCGCCTCGCCGCGCTGAAGAAGGCCCAGGCCCGCGCAGAGACGTACGCCAAATCGCTGGGCCTGCGCGTGCGCCGGATCGTGAGCATCTCCGAGAGTGGTGGCGGCAACTTCCGTCCGGTGATGATGCGTGCCCAGGCGGCGCCGATGGCGGCCGATGTGTCGACGCCGGTTTCGCCGGGCGAATCCACCGTGTCGGTCAACCTGGACGTGGTGTTCGATCTGGGCCGCTGATCGGCGCTACGGTCGATGTCCCTGTGACGGCGCCGAAGGGCGCCGTCATGCTGTGCGCGGTCCGATTCTGACTGCCAGCCAACTCCCCACCCCGCCCCTGACTTCCGGCCCGTGCCGGGCTCGGGTATTGCTGTCATTGCGCGGCCCCGCCTGACCCCATCCGCCGCGCAGGCACGTTGGTGTTTCCGCACATCTGGCAAGGAGAGTGGAGCATGGTCCGTACCCCGTCCCCGGTTGTCCCGCTGCACATCGAAGCGTCCCGCGTGCTCGGGTGGAGCACTGCCATCGCGGTCCATGCGCTGGCCCTGATGCTGTTGTTGATTCCTGCCGCACAGCCGCTGATCACGGCCCCGCGCGAGCGCATGCGGGTGAGCTGGGTGCTGCCGCCGCCTCCGCAGCCGCCGAGACCGATCCATGCCGATCCGGCACCGCCGAAGGTTCCGACGGCACCGGTGAACACGCAGCGACCGCCGGCGCCCCTGCCGACGCCCACTGCCGCCGTCGATGACGCGCTGGCGGTGTCCCCCCCGCTACCGGCCAGCGAGGCGTCACCGCCGTTGCTGGCGCCAGCGCCTGGCCCGGCCGCACCGGCGCAGGGGGCCCAGCTCCAGTACCGCAGCGCACCCCCACCGCCGTATCCGATCACCGCGATCCGCCTCGGCCAACAGGGCACGGTGGTGCTGCGCATCCGGGTCGGTACCGATGGCAGTCCGCTGGCGGTCGACATCGAGAAGAGCAGCGGCTCGCGCGTGCTCGACCAGGCCGCGCGCCAGCAGGTCCTGCGCCGCTGGCGCTTCGTGCCCGCCACCGTCAATGGCCAGGTCGTCGAGGCCGATGGCCTGGTCCCGGTGGAATTCACGTTGCCGCGTTGAATGTGCCGGGGAGAGCCTGCAACAGGCTCTCCCCATTCATACAGGGCCATCACACGCTCTTTCGCGAATTAAGCAATTTTTCACACTTGCGTCACCTGCCGGAAACCTAGATTGGCGCCGTTGCCACCGTTCTGGTGTCGACTTATTGACATCTAGGTTTTCCCAGTCAGGAGAGAAGCTGTGAAACACCCGATCCAACGCCGCGACGACAGCCGCCGCACCAGCCTGGCCAATTCCATTTCCACGATCCTTGCCGGCGGCGCGCTGCTGCTGGTGGGCGCCATGGCGTCGTCCTCCGCGTTCGCGCAGGAGCAGGCGACCAACCTTGACCGGATCACCGTCACCGGGTCGAACATCCCCCGCACCAATACCGAAACCCCTTCCCCCGTCCAGGTGGTCACCCGCCAGGAAATCGACCGCACCGGCAAGACCACGGTCGCCGAGTACCTGCAGACCCTGACCGCGGACGGCTCGGGCTCCATTCCCAAGACCTTCGGCAACGGCTTTGCCGGCGGCGGCGCGGGCATCTCGCTGCGCGGCCTGGGCGCCGGCTCCACGCTGGTCCTGTTGAACGGCCGCCGCATGGCGACCTACGGCCTGGCCGATGACGGCCAGAAGGTCTTCACCGACCTGAGCACCATTCCGCTGGATGCGGTCGAGCGCATTGAAGTCCTCAAGGACGGCGCTTCTGCGATCTACGGTTCGGACGCCATCGCCGGCGTGGTCAACATCATCCTGCGCAGCGACTTCAACGGCGCCATCCTGCGCGCCTCCTACGGCCTGTCCGGCGACAGCGACGGCGATGCCAAGAAGGCCACCCTGACCGCCGGTACCGGCGATCTGGCCACCGACGGCTGGAACGCGTTCTTCAGCCTGGACGTGGGCAAGACCGACGCGATCAAGATCAGCGACCGCAAGGACCGCAAGTGGATCGGCACCGGTGACATCCGTCGCTACGGCTATGGCAACAATGCGCAGTTCCTGGGCGGTGCCTTCCTCAATGGCGGCACCAGCGGTGGCGTAGGGCCGAACGGCTCGGTGTTCGACGACCGCGCCGTGACCGATGACAATCCCGCCTTCCTCGTTGCGCTGCCGGGGTGTGCTGGCCTGACCACCATCCCCGGCCAGAACGATGTCACCGCGCAGCAGCAGGGCTGCCTCTGGGATCCCGCCCAGCTGTATCGTGACCTGACCCCGGAAGAGAAGTACGTCAACGTGTTCGGCCGCGCCAGCTTCGCCTTCGGCGAGGGCGGTGAGATCTACACCGAGATCGGCTACTCCAAGAAGGAAACCACCTTCAGCAACACGCCCTCCGGCGTGTCCGGTGGCTGGGGCTATCCCGGCGGCCCGGTCAACGCCAACAGCGGCCCCGGCGCCACCGTCCTCAGCCCGACCCATCCGGACAACCCGATCCCGGGCCAGGCCTCGCGCCTGCGCTATTCGGCCTGGGACGTGGGTCCGCGCGTGACCGAGAACACCAACGAGTTCAACCGCTTCCTGGTCGGGGTCAAGGGCAATTGGGGCGAGTGGAGCTACGACACCGCCTACCTGCATTCGGGCACCGATCTGGTCAACAAGCGCACCGGGTTCCTGAATTACGACGCGGTTCGTTGCGTGCTCGGCAACCCGGCCTGCCCGGCAGGTGTGTGGCGCATCGGCGACAACGCAGGCCTGAACTCGCAGGCACTGTATGACTACATCTCGCCGGACATCAGCGCACGCGCCAAATCCAGCCTGGACATGTTCGACTTCACCGTGTCGCGCAGCCTGGCCGACCTCAAGGGCGGCCCGTTGGGCCTGGCGCTGGGTACCGAATGGCGCAAGACCAGCAACAGCCTGACTCCGCAGACGTTCACCGATCAGGGCCAGATCATCGGCCTGGGCTACTCGGCCTACGACGGCACGCAGAATGTGTATGCCGGGTATGTCGAACTGTCCGCCCCGGTACTGGAGCAGTTGGAGCTGTCCGGCGCGGTCCGCTACGACAAATATGAAAGCGGTGAAGGCAAGGCAACGCCGAAGCTCGGTGTGAAGTGGACGCCGGCCGATTGGATCGCGGTCCGCGGCAGCTATGCCGAAGGCTTCCGTGCACCGAACCCGGCCGAGAACGGTGACGGTGGCCTGGCCGCCTTCTCCAATGCCCGCGATGCACTTCGCTGCGACCTGCAGCCGAACGGCACCAACTGCAGCTCGCGGCCGGTGGCAATCATCACCCGCCCCAATCCCGACCTGAAGCCCGAGGAATCCAAGAGCTACTCCTTCGGCGTGGTGCTGCAGCCCACCTCCAGCACCTCGATGACCGTCGACGCCTGGCAGATCAAGCGCACCAACGAAATCGCCCAGGGTGCCACGGCCGATGCGATCGCGGCCGGCGACGTGCTGCGTGACAGCGACCTGATCAACGGCATTCCCGGTACCGGCACCATCCTGGCGGTCAACACCGCGTACATCAATGCCGCGTCGACCCGCGTGCGCGGTATCGATACCGACATCCGCCAGACCTTCGACATCGGTCCGGGCCAGCTCGAAATGGATCTGCAGTGGAGCCACGTGCTCAAGTTCGAGCGCACCGATTCGGACGTGACCGTCGACTACGCCGGTACCCACGGCAACTGCGACGTCACCAACTGCATCGGCACGCCGAAGGACCGCATCAACTTCGGCACCACCTGGAAGCAGGGCCCGTGGAGCGTCAGCGGCGTGGCCAACTACATCTCCAAGATGGAGAACACCGACTTCCGCGGTCCGGACGGCGAATACCAGTTCTCCTACGCCGACGGTACCGACGTCACCAAGATCTCCTCGTTCACCACCTTCGACCTGTCCGGTCGCTGGAACATCACCGAGGCCTTCGAGTTGAACGCGTCGGTGCAGAACCTGTTCGACCGCATCGCTCCGCTGGATCCGACCACCTACGGTGGCGTGAACTACAACCCGCTGCACTTCAGCGGCGCGATCGGCCGTTACTTCACCGTCGGTGCCAAGTACACCTTCGAATGAGGTAGCCGCATTTGGGGAACAAGGAGCCCGGGCAGTGCCCGGGCTTTTTGTTGGCCGGTCATGCGAGCTGCGCGGATCGCGGACAAAAAAAAGCCCCGCATCGCTGCGAGGCTTTTTTTCAAATCTTGGCGCCCGAAGTTGGACTCGAACCAACGACCCCCTGATTAACAGTCAAGTGCTCTAACCGGCTGAGCTATTCGGGCGGGGTGCGCATTGTAGCCCGTTTTTCGCGAGATGTAACCCGTCTGACGACAACTATTTCACGCGCGGTGATACGGATGGTTGGCCAGCATCGCCGCGGCGCGGTACAGCTGCTCGGCGACCACCAGGCGCACCAGCATGTGCGGCAGGGTCAGCGGCCCGATCGACCATTTCTCATCGGCCATCGCCGACACCTCGGCGGAATGGCCTTCCGGCCCGCCGATCAGGAAGGCCAGGTCCCTGCCCTGCCCGCGCCAATGCTCCAGGCGCTGGGCCAGCTGTTCGGAACTGAGCGGGCGTCCCGGCACATCGAGCGCGACCACGTAGGCATTCTTCGGCAGCGCCGCGATCACGCGCTTGCCTTCGTCATCGGTGGCGCGGCGCGCGTCGCGCCCTTTGCCACGCAGGCCGGGCTCGATCTCGACCAGCTCGAACGGCAACCAGTGCGAGAGCCGCTTCTGGTACTCGGCAAAGCCCTGCGCGACCCAGGACGGGGCACGTTCGCCGGTGGCGATCAACTTGGCTTTCATCTCTGTCCTCGGCAGGCACCGCACGCGGCGCCGCAAAAGACAACGGCGCCATCGGCGCCGTCGTCGTGACCCTGCACGCTGCGATCAGCGCGCGTCGTAGTCGTCGTCCGCATCGTCGAGCAGTTCGATCGGCGGCTGGTCGCCCACGGTCCACAGGCGCTCGAGCGCGTAGAACTCGCGCACGCGCGGCAGCATCACGTGGACGATCACGTCACCCAGGTCGACCAGCACCCACTCGGCTTCGCGCTCGCCTTCCACGCCCAGCGGCATCACACCCAGCTTCTTGGCGAACCTCACCACTTCGTCGGCGATCGACTTGACGTGACGGCTGGAGGTACCCGACGCGATCACCATGTAATCGGCGACGCTGGAGCGGCCGATGACGTCGATCTCAACGAGATCCTTCGCCTTCAGTTCTTCGGTGGCCCCGCGCACGCACTCGAGCAGCTGCAGAACGGAGGGCGCCGGATTGGGCAGTTGGACCTTGATGGTCTGGGGCTGGGCTTGGTTGCTCAAAGCGGGTCAACTCGATAAATGTGGGGTCGATTATACGGGGCAGCGCGCCCGCGCGTATTCACGACGGTGTTGCGCCGTACAGGCGGTGGTCGAGGATATAGCCGGCCACCGGCTCGGGCAGCAGCTGCTGCCAGGGGCCACCGGCCCGGATCCGGGTCCGCACGGCGGTGGCCGATTCCTCGCGCAGCGGGGCCTGCAGGCGCAGCAGGCGCCCGGCCGGGGCGGTGAACAGCGCGCGCTCGTGACTGGCCCAGCGCCCGTCCAGGGCCTGTGCCAGGACCGGGTCGGGCGTGTCGGCCAAGGGGCTGCCCGGGCGGTCGGCGACGATGAAATGCGCCAGATCGAACAGCGCGGTCCACGCGTGCCAGCTGGGCAGGGCCAGCAGGCTGTCGGCGCCGACCAGCCAGGCGATCGGTTGGCGCGGGCCCAGCTCGGCGCGCAGCTCGCGCAACGTATCGACGGTATAGGACGGCACGCCGGGGCTGCGCGCGGCCCGGTCCAGCTCGCGCCGGTCGAGCAGCAGGCCGGGCTCGTCGCCGATGGCCAGGCCCAGCATCGCCAGGCGCTGCGCGGCGTCGGCGCCGGGGGTGGCGCGGTGCGGCGGATCGGCGGCCGGCAGCAGGCGCACGGCAACCTGCAGCTGGTCGCGTGCGGCACGGGCGATGGCCAGGTGGCCCAGATGGACGGGATCGAAGGTCCCGCCGTAATAGATGCGCAGCCCCATGGGCTCAGGCCCGGGCGAGCAGGCGCACGGCACGGGCTTCGGAGACCGCGATCAGCAACCGCTCCAGCGCCAGCCAGGCATCGCCGTCGGCGCGCCCCTTGGCGATGCGGTCGACCAGCCCGGCCTCGGCCACGAAGCGCTCCCAGCGCTTGACCTCGGGGTGACGCTGCAGCGCGCGCTTGAAGGGCGCCTGCCGCGATTCCCAGATGCCACGGCTCTTCATTTCCGCGGCCAGGTTGCCACCGCGCGCCTGCACCCGCGCCAGGCCGGCGGTGGAGAGCAGTTCGCGGATCACGATCGGGGTCAGCGCGGCCACGGCTTCGCCTTCGGCACGCAGGCCGGCGATCATGCGCAGCACCGCGGCGGGCTGGCCGGAGAAGGTCGCTTCGACCAGGCGGAACACGTCGTAACGGGCGGCATCGGCCACCAGCGACTCCATGGTCTCCACGTCCAGGGTCTGGCCATCGGCCAGCAGGGCCAGCTTGTCGATTTCCTGGGCAGCGGCCAGCAGATTGCCCTCCACCCGCTCGGCCAGGCGCTGCACGGCCTGGGGATCGGCACGCAGGCCCTTGCCGCGCAGGCGACGTTCGATCCACTCGGTCAGTTCATGCGGCTTGATCGCCCAGGCCACCGAGATCACCCCGGCGCGGCCGACGGCATCGGCCCACTTGGTCTGGTGCGCCTTGCTCCATTCGTTGCAGGTGATCAGCAGGATCACGTCCGGGGCCGGATTGGCGCAGAACTGGCTGATCACCTCCGCGCCTTCCTTGCCCGGCTTGCCGCTGGGCAGGCGCAGTTCCATCAGGCGACGCGCACTGAACAGGCTGGGCGCGTTGAAGCTGGCGTCGAGCTGGTTCCAGTCGAAGTCACGGCCATCGGCATCGAACACTTCGCGCTCGTTGACGCCATCGGCGCGGGCACGTGCCCGCACGGCATCGGCCGCTTCAAGCACGCGCAGCGTCTCGGGCCCCGCGATCAGGTAGACCGGTGCCAACGGCTGGCTGGCCGGTTGGCTGGCGAGCTGTTCGGGGCGAAGTTCCATGCGGGCAGGCCGATCCGCAGGCGGACCGGACTCAGTGCCCCTGCGGAACGTCGGCGGGTACCGCCGGCGTCGGGGTCGTCGACGTCGGGGTGGCCGGGGTGGCCGCCGGCAGCTCGACCGGCGTCTCCACCGGCGGGGTACCCGGCTTGGCCGGGGCACGGCCGTGCTCCAGCTCGGCGCGGACCACGCTGTCGATGCGGCGCATGATCGAGGCGGACATCTCGCGACGCAGCTCGTCGGCGAGGATTTCGCGCTCGGTGGTGGTACCGGTGGCGTCGGTCGGCGGCGACACGTAATCGCGCGAGAGTTCGATCACCTGCTGCGGCACCAGTTCACTGCCATCTTCGCGGCGGAAGATGAAGATCACCGCGTAGCGCAGGCTGTATTCCTGGGCACGGCCCTGGGCATCGATCGCGATCGGCAGATCGCCCCAACGCTCGGACAGCACCTGCAGCTGGGCCGCCGGCTCGCTGCTGTCGCTGTCGGCGATCTGCGCCCCGGAGGCCTGCAGGCCACGGCGCAGCAACTTGACCAGTTCGCTGTAAGGCGCGGTGGAGACCACCTGCACCGCCGCGGTATCGGCCGGCAGCATCAACTTGTTGCGCAGATGGAAGCCGCACCCGGCGAGGGTTGCGGTCAGGACAAGGGCAAGCAGGAATCGGGTCATGGACACAGTCTGTAGGAGCCGGGCGGTCGCGGCAACAAGCAGTGATCGTGCCGGATGCCGCGTGAACAGGACTTGATACCGGGCCGCCCGCGCGGCGCCGCCCGTATCGGTCCTAGGAGATCCGTGCCACCGGGCGCGCAGGCACCAGGTGGCACGACAGGATCAGCCCTGCGGGGCCGCCACGATGTTCACGATCTTGCCGGGCACGATGATGATCTTGCGCACGGTCAGACCTTCCAGGAACTTGGCCGCGTTCGGCTCGGCCAGGCCCAGCGCTTCGATCTGGTCGCGCGGGGCATCGGCGGCGACGTCGATGGTGCCGCGCAGCTTGCCGTTGACCTGCACCGCCAGCGTCACCGCATCGCGCACCAGCGCGGCCGGATCGGCCTGCGGGAACGCCTGGTCTTCCAGCAGTTCCTCGGCGTGGCCCAGCACCTGCCACAACGCATGGCTGGCATGCGGGGTGATCGGATTGAGCAGCAGCACGGTCGCACGCAGCGCTTCCTGGCGGACCGCACGGCCCTGCTCGCTGACGTCATCGAACTTGGCCAGCGCGTTCATCAGTTCCATCACCGCGGCGATCGCGGTGTTGAAGCTGTGGCGGCGGCCGTAGTCGTCGCCGACCTTGCCGATGGTTTCATGCGTCTTGCGACGCAGCGCCTTCTGCTCGGCGTTCAGTGCGGCCACGTCCAGCGCCGGGGCGGCACCATCGGCGGCGTGCTTCTGCACCTGTGCCCACAGGCGGCGCAGGAAGCGGGCCATGCCGTCCACGCCGGCTTCGTTCCATTCCAGCGACTGTTCCGGCGGCGCGGCGAACATCGAGAACAGGCGCACGGTATCGGCGCCGTACTTGCTCACCATCACCTGCGGGTCCACGCCGTTGTTCTTGGACTTGGACATCTTCTCGGTGCCACCGATCACCACCGGCTGGCCGTCGGCGATCAGGGTCGCCCCGACGATGCGGCCGCGCTCGTCGCGCTGCACATCGACATCGGCCGGGTTGATCCAGTCCTTGGAGCCGTCCGGGTTCGGGCGGTAGTAGGTTTCGGCGATCACCATGCCCTGGCACAGCAGGTTCTGCGCCGGCTCGTTGCTGTCCACCATGCGCGCATCACGCAGCAGCTTGTGGAAGAAACGGAAATACATCAGGTGCAGGATCGCGTGCTCGATGCCGCCGATGTACTGATCGACCGGCAGCCAGTAGTTGCCGCGCTTGTCGACCGCATCACGGGCACCCGGCGAGGTGTAGCGCGCGTAGTACCAGCTCGACTCCATGAAGGTGTCGAAGGTGTCGGTCTCGCGCTCGGCCGCGCCGCCGCAGTCCGGGCAGGTGGTCTTGCGCCATTCCGGATCGGCCTTGATCGGCGAACCGGTGCCGACGAAGTTGACGTTCTCCGGCAGGATCACCGGCAGCTGCTCTTCCGGTACCGGCAGGGCGCCGCACTTCGGGCAGTAGATCACCGGGATCGGGCAGCCCCAGTAGCGCTGGCGGCTCACGCCCCAGTCGCGCAGGCGATAGTTGACGCGGCGCTGGCCCTGGGCCTTGCGCTCGAAACGCTCGGCCAGTGCTTCGAAGGCGCCCTGGAAATCCAGCCCGTCGAACTCTTCGGAGTTGACCAGCTCGGTCTCGCGCGTCTTGTCGCCGTACCAGTCCTGCCAGCGGGTGGCGTCGTACGCGCTTTCTTCCTTGCGCAGCGACTTCAACGCGATGACCTGGCGGATCGGCAGGCCGTACTTGTTGGCGAATTCATTGTCGCGCTGGTCGTGGCCGGGGACGGCCATCACCGCGCCGGTGCCGTAGCCCATCAGCACGAAGTTGGCGACCCACACCGGCACCTGGGCGCCGGTGACCGGATGGATGGCACGCAGGCCGGTGTCCATGCCGCGCTTTTCCTGGGTTTCCAGTTCAGCCTCGGACACGCCGCCCTGCTTCATCTCGGCCAGCAGCGCGGCCAGCGCCGGGTTGGACTGCGCCGCGTGCTGGGCCAGCGGATGCTCGCCGGCGATCGACACGAAGGTCACGCCCATCACGGTGTCCGGACGGGTGGTGAACACGCGCAGCGGGTCCAGCGTGCTGCCGTCGGCATCGCGCACGTCGAACTGGATCTCCAGCCCTTCCGAGCGGCCGATCCAGTTGCGCTGCATGGTCTTGACCGAGTCCGGCCAGCCCGGCAGTTCGTCCAGGCCGTCCAGCAGCTCCTGGGCGTAATCGGTGATGCGCAGGAACCACTGCGGGATCTCGCGCTTTTCCACCAGTGCGCCGGAACGCCAGCCACGGCCGTCGATGACCTGCTCGTTGGCCAGCACGGTCTGGTCGATCGGGTCCCAGTTCACCACCGCGTTGCGGCGGTAGGCCAGGCCCTTGCGCATTAGCCGGGTGAACATGCGCTGCTCGTGCACGTAGTACTCGGGCGTGCAGGTGGCGAACTCGCGCGACCAGTCGATCGCATAGCCCATGGCCTTGAACTGGCCCCGCATGTGCTCGATGTTGGCGTAGGTCCACTTGGCGGGCGCGGTCTTGTTCTTGATCGCCGCGTTCTCGGCCGGCAGGCCGAACGCATCCCAGCCCATCGGCTGCAGCACGTTGTGACCGGTCATCCGCTTGTAGCGGCTGATCACGTCGCCGATCGTGTAGTTGCGCACGTGGCCCATGTGCAGCGCACCGGACGGATACGGCAGCATCGAAAGGCAGTAGAACTTCGGCTTCTCCGAAGTCTCGGTGACCTCGAAGGCACGGGTGGCATCCCAATACTGCTGGGCGGCGGATTCAACCTGCTGCGGATCGTAAACGTTGGGTTCGACGCTGGTCATAAAAACGCTAGTGCGGCGGCAAAGCGGCACAGGGTACCGCAGTGCGGCAAAGGGCTCCAATCGACGGTGCCCACCGCATCGCCCAAACCCGTCATCTCATTGAATTGACTGGGGATTGGCCGAATACGTCATCGCCCTGCCCTGGCCCCGGCGCGGTGCCGGGGCGCAGCAGCAGGCGAACCGCGCTCAGGCGCGGCGCGCGCCCGGGGCCAGCGGCAGCACCGCGACCAGCCAGACCAGCCACACACCGAAGGCCACCCGCTGGGCCAGCGGTGCCGGCAGCAGCACCTGCAGCGCGAAGGCCGACAGCAGCACGCCCAACCCGCAGGCCAGGTGCAGCGCGCCCACGGCCCGCCACGCCGGCAGCCGCAGCGCGCCGATCCCGGACATCACCGCCCCGGGCACGAAGGCCAGCACCCAGATCATCCACGCACTGGCGTGGTACTGGCTGGCGGGATTGTCCAGATCGCTGGTATCCAGCGGCAACACCCCCATCGCGGTGAAGCCGACCCCGGCCAGCATCAGCAGCTGCGCGCCCACCCGCATCGACCAGGGCGCCGTCCGCGGCACCCGCAGCAGCAAGCGCAGGGCGACGAGGCTGGCGAGCAGGCCCGGCAGCGCGAAGCCGACGATGTTGAACGCCAGCGAATGCGGCACGCCCATCGCGCCGAGCAGCGCGACCGGGTGGCCGATCGGATCGAACAGCGGCAGCGCCGCGCCGAAGCCCAGCACTGCGCCCACGAACAACACGGCGGCGGCAATGCCGAGCGCACGTTCCCAACGATGAAGTCCCGACATGCTGCACCCGGCCTGTTCACAAGGCCTGCATTGTCGCCGTTCGCGGCCGATTCCGCCCGTGGGGTTGCGTCCGGCGGCGGGCGGCACCATACACTTCCTCTCCAGTTTCCCGTTGATCTGAAACCATGAGCGATCTGCCGCACGTATTTGACGCCACCACCGAGACCTTCGAGACCGAGGTCCTGCAGAAATCCCTGCAGACCCCCGTGCTGGTCGATTTCTGGGCCACCTGGTGCGGCCCCTGCAAGACCCTGGGCCCGATGCTGGAAAAGCTGGCCGGCGAATACCACGGTGCCTTCGAGCTGGCCAAGGTCGATGTCGACAAGGAACAGCAGATCGCGGCCGCCTTCCAGATCCGCTCGGTGCCGACCGTGTTCCTGGTCAAGGGCGGGCAGATCGTCGATGGTTTCCCCGGCGCGGTACCGGAAGGTCAGCTGCGCGAGTTCCTGACCCAGCATGGCGTGATGCCGCTGGAGGCCGCAGCAGAAGCCGAGGCCGAGGACGCCGTCGAAGCCGCTCCGCTCGATCCGCAGGCCCAGGTCGACGTGCTGCGCGCGGCCATCGCCGCCGAGCCGGACAAGGAGGAGCTCAAGCTCGACCTCGCGCTGGCCCTGCTGCAGACCGGCGCCACCGCCGAAGCCACGGCACTGATCGATGCTCTGCCGGCCAATCTGTCCACCGATGATCGCGCCGTGCGCGCCCGGGCCCGCCTGGAGTTCGCCAGCGCGCTGCAGGACGCGCCGGCTCCCGAGGTGCTGGACGCCCGCATTGCCGCGAACGGCGACGATCTGCAGGCCCGCCACCTGCGTGGCGTGCAGCTGCTGCTGTCCGGGCAGGACGCGGCCGCGCTGGAGCAGTTCCTGGACATGCTGCGGCGGGACCGTACGTATGACGACGGTCGCCCGCGCAAGCTGCTGATCGACGCCTTCAAGGTGATCGAGGATGAAGATCTGGTCGGCCAGTACCGCCGCCGGATGGCGTCGCTGCTGTTCTGATCAATCAGGGCCAGCGCCTGCCGGGGCGCTGGCCCTGCCAAGTCGTCTATCCGAACGCTCGTCTTCGATGTGTGACGTGAATCACGTTCAGAAACCCTGCACGGCTCCCGGGCAATAATGCCGCCGCGGCCCATTGGAGGCCGCGATCCATCGGGGAGGATGAGGTCTGGGCCATGGCGGCCTACTTGGCTGCGCCCCGCCTTGCAGGGCCGTGAACGACCGTGAGATTGACCCGATTGCCTTGTTTCTCTTTGGCTGCCCGCCTGCTGGTGCTGGTGGCCTTGATGCTGTCCGCCGCGCCGCTCCTGGCCCAGGATTGGACCTACCGGGTCCGGCCCGGCGATACGATCTGGGACCTCAGCGCCCGCTATCTCAAGCCGACCATCGCCTGGGAACAGCTGCAGTCGCACAACCGCATCGCCGATCCCTACCGCCTGCCGCCCGGCAGCCAGCTGCGCTTCCCGGTGGCCTGGCTGCAGGTGCAGCCCGCCCCGGCGCGGGTGCTCGCCGTCCGCGGCCCGGTGCAGAGCCAGGCCGACGGCCAGCCTCGCCGCGATGTGCTGGAAGGCGATCTGCTGCGGATCGGCCAGGAACTTGTCACCGGCGAGGATGCCAGCGTCACCGTGGTGTTCGCCGATGACTCGCGCCTGCAGCTGCGCGAACGTTCTCGGCTGCGCTTCGATCAGCTCTCCCGCTACGGCCACACCGGCATGGTCGACACCCGCCTGCGCCTGGAGCAGGGCCGCGCCAGCAACCGGGTGACGCCGGCCAACGGCCCGGCGTCGCGCTACATCATCGATGCGCCCACCGCGACCAGCAGCGTGCGTGGCACCGTGTTCCGGGTCAGCGCCGGCCTTGAGGGCCGCGGCGCGGCGACCGAAGTGCTGGAAGGGCGCGTGCAGGTCGGCAACCGCCGCGGCCAGCGCCTGGTCACCCGTGGCCAGGCCACGCGCAGCCCCTCGCTGGATACGCGACCCGCCGGCCTGGAGGCCCTGTTGCCCGCGCCCGTGCTCTCCACCGATCCGCAGCGGCTGGCCACCCTGCCCGCAGCCCTGGCCTGGCAGCCGGTGACGGACGCCGTCGGCTACCGGGTCGAAGTCGTCCGTGCCGATCAACCCGACGTGCTGCTGTTCGCGCGCGACACCGACGCCACCGCGCTCACCCTGCCCGACCTGCCGCCGGGCGATCTGCGCGTGCTGGTGCGCGCGGTCAGCGCGGCGCAGGTGGAAGGCCTGGATGCCGGGCAGGATTTCGAGGTGCGTGACCAGCCGGTCGCACCGCTGACCGTGCGCCCGCTGCATGGCCAGACCGTCAACAGCGCGCGACCGCGCTTCGAGTGGGCCCGCGTTGCCGATGCCGAGCGCACCGTGCTGCAGATCGCCCGCGATCCGCAGTTCCTCGCCCCGGTGCTGGAGCAGGACGGCCGCGGCACGCAGCTGCGCCCGGGCCAGGACCTGGCGCCGGGTGACTATGTCTGGCGGGTGGCGTCGGTGGACCGCAACGGCCATCGCGGCCGGTTCGGCCAGCCCCTGCCGCTGACCATCACCGATCTGCCGGTCGACCCGGCCCTGCAGCCGCCCGAAGCCGCCAAAGGCCAGCTGACCCTGCGCTGGCAGGCCGGCGAACCCGGCCAACGTTATCGCGTGCAGCTGGACCGTCGCGGCGATTTCAGCGCGCCGCTGCTCGACCGCGAGCTCGACCAGCCGGAAGTGTCGATCAAGCGCCCCTGGCGCGGCACGCTGCACGTGCGCGTGCAGTACATCGACGAGGACGGGTACGCCGGTCCGTTTTCGCCGGCGCAGCAGATCGCCCTGCCGTGCCGCACCTGTTACGCCGCCGGGGGTGGTGCACTGTTGTTGTGGCTGCTGTTGTGACTCCCCTGCACCTGCCCTGGCCGCAACGCATCGTGCTGGCCGCCCTGGTCGGCGCGCTGGCGGTCGTGGCCAGTCACTGGCAGTGGTTCTGGAAACAGGATGAGGCGGTCTACGACGCGTACGTCGGCGGCTGGGAGTACACGCCGGATGCGCGCCTGCTGATCGTGGCGATCGACGACAACAGCCTGCAGCAGCTTGGGCAGTGGCCCTGGCCGCGCGGCACCCACGCACGCCTGCTGGACCGGCTCACCGACGCCGGCGCCGAGCGCGTGGTGCTGGACCTGGTGCTGTCCGAACCGGACCGCCAGGACAGCACCCAGGATGCGGAACTGGCGGCGGCGATCCGCCGCAACGGACACGTTGTGCTGCCGGTGCTGGCCGCGCCCGCCAGTGGCCCCCGCATGGCCGAGGAACTGCTGCCGATCCCGCTGATCGCCGCCAACGCGGCCGGCCTGGGCCACACTGATATCGAAGTCGACGGCGATGGCGTCGCGCGTGGGCTGTACCTCACCGCCGGGATCGGCGCACCGCACTGGCCGGCGCTTGGACTGGCACTGGCCGACACGCAGGGTCCGCTGCCCGGCCTGCACGACGACCAGCCGACGGTGGCCTCACCCTACCAGTGGCGCCGCGACCATTACGTGCGCGTGCGCTACGCCGGACCGCCCGAACGCTTCCCGCAGGTGTCCTACGCGGATGTGCTCGACGGCGACGTCGACCCGGCGCTGCTGCGCGGGCGCCTGGTGCTGGTCGGCATGACCGCCAGCGGCGTCGCGACGCGACTGCTCACCCCGACCACCCGCGAGCGCTGGATGAGTGGCAGCGAGTACCAGGCCAATGTCGCCTCGATGCTGCTTGCCGACAAGGTGATCAACCCGCTGCCGCCGGCGTGGCAGAGCGCCCTCACCGGGCTGCTGGTGGCGCTGTGCTGCCTGTTGCTGACGCTGCCGCGGGCGTGGCAGAGCGGTGTACTCGCCCTGCCGCTGACGCTGCTGCTCAGCTTCGTGCTGCTGCGTGCGGGCCATCTGTGGTTCGCACCGGCCGCGGCCTTGACCGGCATGTTGACCGTCCTGCTGGGGTGGACGCTGTGGCGGGTGAGCGCCTGGCGGCGCCAGGCCAACAGCGATGCGCTCACCGGGTTGGGCAACCGGCTGCGCTTCGAGCAGACCCTGCAGGCCGAGCACGACGCCGGCCGCCGCAGCGGGCGGCCGCTGAGCCTGGTGCTGATCGACGTGGACCACTTCAAGCGCCACAACGATGAGTTCGGTCATCAGGCCGGCGACACCGTGCTGCGCCGTATCGCCCAGGAAATCCGTGCGCACGCACGTCGTCCGCGTGACATGGCCGCCCGCTTCGGCGGCGACGAGTTCGCGCTGATCCTGCCCGACACCACGCCGGAAGGCGCGGTGCAGGTGGTGCAGGATCTGGTGGCGCGGGCGCAGGGCCTGGAGATTCCGGCCGGCCGTGGCGCGACCACGCATATCACCCTGAGCGCCGGCGTGTTCACCCGGGTGCCGAGCCCCGGCACGGAACCGCGGCATTATTTCGAAGGGGCCGACGCGGCGCTGTACCAGGCCAAGGCCGCGGGGCGCAACGGCTATGCGGTCGACGACGGCGGCCCCGGCTGAGCCCCCACCGCCCACCATACGCAAGCGAATGGTAGACTCCGGTCACCTCCCCAGCGTGACGTGATCCGAATGAAGGCCTCTGTCTTCCGCCACGGCATCAATCTATGGCCGCCGTTCCTGTTCACCGGCATCCACGTGACCGATGTCAGCCCGGACTACCGCCATGTGCGCGTCGAGCTGCGCATGCGCCCGTGGAACCGCAACTACGTGGGCACGCATTTCGGCGGCAGCCTGTTCGCGATGACAGATCCATTCTGGATGCTCACCGTGATGCAGAACCTGGGACGCGATTACTACGTCTGGGATCGCGCCGGCGAGATCGAGTTCCTCAAGCCGGGCCGCGGCACGGTGGTGGCCGAGTTCCGGCTGGACGAGGCACTGCTGGACCAGCTGCGTGCCGCCACCGCCAGCGGCGGGAAATACCTGCACTGGTTCAGCAATGACATCGTCGATGCCAACGGCGAGGTGATCGCCCGCGTGCGCAAGCAGGTCTACCTGCGGCTCAAGCCCGAGGCACGCCAACGCGCGGGGTGAGTCATGTCGCGCTTGCTATGCTCGCGCGCCTGATCACCGCCACGGAAGACCATGCGCCTGCTCCTGTTGACCCCGCTGCTGCTCACCGCCCTGACCGCGTCTGCGCAGGAACTGCGGATACCGCCGGTCGACTATCCGGTGCTGCCGGCGCGCGCCACCACGGCCGAGGGTTTCCTGCCGTCCGGGTGGCGCATCGAGGAACAGCTCAGCGGCGATCTCAACGGCGACAAACGCGATGATCTCGTTCTGGTGCTGCGCCAGCAGGATCCGCGCAACATCGTCGAACACGATGGCTTCGGCATCAGCCCGCTGGACAGCAACCCGCGCATGCTCGCCATTGCGTTCGCTGGCCCGGCGGGCGGTTACACGCTCGCCGCGCAGAACCACACGTTGATCACTCGCCACGAGGCGCCGAACCTGTCCGATGTCTTCGAGGACGGTCCCGGCGTCTCGATCGTGCGCGGCACGCTGCGCACCACGCTGTACTTCTTCTCCAACGCCGGCAGCTGGTCGACGGGTTCGGCCAGCTTCACCTTCCGCTGGCAGGACGGCGCTTTCGCGTTGATCGGCTACGACAACAGCTCGATGATGCGCAACTCGGGGCACACCGAAAGCCTGAGCATCAACTACGCGACCCGCCGCGTGCGCTATACCGAGGGCAGCATCGACTCGGACGAAGACAGCGTGCGCTGGGAGACCCTCACCTCGCCACGCCGCTGGACGCTGGAGACGGTGGGCGATGGCAGTGCATTCCAGCCGCTGGAGGCGACGGACGACCGCTAGGGCACCGCCAACCGCGCGCCGCTCATCGTGCCGGCGCGCGCATCGGCACCCGCAGTGTCGGCCCGAGCTCGTCCACGACCACGCGCCGATCCACCTGCAACCACTGCCCGTCTTCGCTGAGCACCGGCGTGCGGGTGGGCGAGCGCAGTGCCTCGGGCAACGTCTGCAGCGCCACGGACACCGCCACGGGCTGTTGCCGCAGCCAGCGCTGCGCCGCCACCAGGCGCAACATCGCGGCGGCGTCCTGCGGGCGGCCCGCGTACTGCCGCATGTCCGGTCCGCTGATGTTGGCCAGGGTGCAGCCCAGCGGATTGGCGATGCAGGCGAAGCGATCCTGCGCCGGCCCGGGAATCGGCGTGGGCGCATCCCGCGCGGCCACCAGCTCGGCGCCCGCCGCGCATGCCCACGCGTAGCGCGGCGCGATGCGTGCCTGGGTGCGTGGCACATCCAACAGCAGGCGATTTCCCTCCGGATCCCCGCTCGACAGACGCAACCCCGCCCCGGCCAGCGCGAACTCACCGCGCATCGCGGTGCACAGGCTCTGCTCGGCAGGCGTCATTGGCGCCAGTGCAGCGTCGCAGACCGCAGGCACGGGCGCATCCGCGGGCAGTTCGACCAGGATGTCGGCCAGCACCCGCGCGTTGCTCTCCACCATCGCCGCGCCGATCATGCTGGTGACCAGGGTGTCGCCCTGCCCGGCCATCCGGCGCCCACTGAGGATGTCCCCACAGGCACCGGCCAGTGCGGCGCCACTGTCGCCACGCACATGGGCAAGCGCGTGCGCGGACACCGGATCGAACACCGGCTGGAAGGCCGGCAGCGGCACCATCGGGTCGGTGTCGAACGGCGTGAACGGGGAGACGAAGTGACCGTAGCCGACGATCGCAGCCACGCGCTGGTGAAACGCTTCATGGCCGGCATGCGCGGCCTGGAACCTGTCGGGGTCGCCGCGCACCGCCGCGAGACAGCCGACGGCCCGGCGGCCGCAGCTCGCCGAGCCCGGACGCAGGGTCGTGGGGTAGCGGCCGTCCGCGCTGGAGTCCTGGGGCCGCTGGCCGGGCGTCCCCTGGCGCCAACGCGCGGCATCCTGCGCCATCACGGCCTCGCGGCCGGCGGCATCCAGGCCGTCATGGCGCAGGGTCCACAACGCGCTGAAGCCATTCGCGCCGGGCGTGGGCAGCGGTGCCTGCAGCAGCCGCATCGCCTCGCGCTGCTCGGCCGGCAGCGGCCAGAACCGCGAGGCGGCCCAGAGTCCGGCCACGGCCAGCAGCAGGCTCAGGATCGAGACGACCACCCATTTCAGTCCATTCCTCACCACAGTGTTCTCCCCGGACCCCGCGTCCTGCGGGGACCGGCAGCGTAAACCGGGCATCGCCCCCGCTACAATGCGCGGATGTCGCCCGAAGCCCCCCAACTCGTTCCGCGTCCCTCCCTGCAGCGGCTGTTCCTGACCGGCCTGCTGACCCTGCTGCCGATCTGGCTGACCTGGGTGGTGGTCAAATTCGTGTTCGTGCTGCTCTCGGGCATCTCCAGCCCGCTGGTGGTGCCGCTGTCCGAGCAGATCGCCGCCTCGTTCCCGCATTACCTGGGCTGGATCAAGGTCGAGTGGATGCAGGACATCATCGCCCTGGCCGCCACTCTGCTGGTGATCCTGTCGGTCGGCGTGCTCAGCCGCCGCGTGATCGGCCAGCGCCTGCTGCGCTGGTTCGGTGCGGTGATCAAGCGCATCCCGCTGGCGAGCATCATCTATGACAGCGCCAAGAAGCTGCTGGACATGCTGCAGACCGAACCGGGCAGCACCCAGCGCGTGGTGCTGATCGACTTCCCGCATCGCGACATGAAGTCGGTCGGCCTGGTGACGCGGGTGATGAAGGAAGAAGGCAGCGGCCGCGAGCTGGCCGCCGTCTACGTACCCACCACCCCGAATCCGACCTCGGGCTATCTGGAAATCGTGCCGGTCGAGCTGTTGACGCCCACCGACTGGACCGTGGACCAGGCGATGAGCTTCATCATCTCCGGCGGCGCGGTCGCCCCGGAAACCATGCCGTTCACCCGCGCCGGCGATCGCTGATTCCTGCGGCAGCCCTGCGCTGCCGCAGCTGACTGGGCGCCGTACATGACAAAGCTGACCGGGGAGCGATGCTGGCCGTACGCAGGCGAATCGGGCAAGCTCCCGTGTCTGTGCGTTTACGGAAACAGCCGATGCCCCACCCCGCCCGCGCCCTGGCGCTTGCCATCGCCGCATTGATGGCCTTCAGTGCCGCTGCTCCGGCCGAAGCTGCCAAGAAAAAGGCCACCCGGCCCGCCGCGACGCAGTCCCGGCCTGCCGCCAAGCCCAAGGCCAAGCCCCGTGCACGCCCGGCCGCCGCCCCGGCCCGCCAGCCGCTGGTGCGCCAGCAGAGCAAGGCCGCCCAGCTGGACCGCATCTACGATGAATACTGGGATGCCTCAATGCGGCTCAATCCGCTGCAGGCCACCTTCCAGGGCGACAGCCGCCACAACGACCAGCTCCCCAACATCCTCTCGGCCGCCTATCGGCAGCAGTCGCATGACTTCACCGTGGAATGGCTGGGCAAGGTCGAGAAGATCGGTCCGGACGGCCTGACCGGCCAGGACCTGCTCAGCTACGAGATCTTCGTGCGCGATGCGCGCATGTCTCTGGCGGCCGAGCAGTTCCCCGGCTGGATGCTGCCGGTGAGCCAGTACTACAACCTGGGCAGCATCATGGCCATCCTCGGCTCCGGCTCCGGCGCGCAACCGTTCAACACGGTGCAGGATTACGACGGCTGGTCGCGCCGCTCGCTGGGCATTCCCGCCCTGTTCGAACAGGCCATCGCGAACATGCGCCAGGGCATGGCCGCCGGCGTGGTGCAGCCGCGCGATCTGATGGAAAAAGTGCTGCCGCAGCTGGATGCGGTGATCAAGCCGACCGCCGAAGAGAGCATCTTCTGGGCACCGGTACGCAACCTGCCCGAGGATTTTCCGGCGGCCGACAAGGCGCGGATCACCGCCGAGTACAAGCGCATGATCGAGTTCCGTATCATGCCGTCCTACCGCGCCCTGCGCGGTTTCATCGCCACCGAGTACCTGCCCGCCGCGCGCAGCACCGATGGCCTGGCCGGCCTGCCCGGCGGCAAGGCCTGGTATGCGCAGACCATCGTGCAGAGCACCGCCTCCACGCTGACGCCCGAGCAGATCCATGCACTGGCCGAACAGCGCGTGGCCTCGCTGCAGGCGCAGATCGCCACGATCATGAAAGAGAACAGGCTTCGCGGCTCGCAGCAGAAGCTGCTGCGCACCATGCGCACCGATCGCGATTTCCAGTACGCCAATGCCGATGCACTGCTCAACCGGTACAAGCAGCTGCAGAGCCAGGTCAACGCGCGCCTGCCGACCCTGCTCGGCACGCTGCCGAAGGCGCCGATGGAGATCCGCGCGGTGGAGCCCGAGCGCGCGGCCACCGCCGGCGCGGTGAGCTACCAGCAGCCGCTGCCGGACGGGATGCGCCCGGGCGTGCTGTACATCAACACCGGCGATCTGCCGAGCCGCCGCCGCTGGTCCGCGCCGATGCAGTTCCTGCATGAGGGCATCCCGGGCCATCACGTGCAGCTGGGCCTGCAGCAGGAGCTGGACAAGCTGCCGCGCTTCCGTCGCCTGGGCGGCGATATCGCCTTCGTCGAGGGCTGGGGCCTGTACGCCGAATCGCTGGGCGAGGAACTGGGCGTCTACCGGGATCCGTACGAGCGCATCGGCTACCTGCAGGCCGCGCTGACCCGCGCCGCGCGCATGTCCGCCGACACCGGCGTGCACGCGCAGGGCTGGAGCAAGCGCCAGGCGGTCGATTACCTGGTCAAGACCGCGGACATGAGCGCCGCCGATGCCACCGCCGAAGTCGAGCGCTTCATGGCCCTGCCCGGCCAGACCCTGGCCAATGGGCTGGGCGAGCTGAAGATGATGGAGCTGCGCGACAAGGCCAAGGCGGCGCTGGGGCCGCGTTTCGATGCGCGTCGCTTCCACGAGGAAGTGCTGCGCGACGGCTCGATGCCGCTGGACATCCTGGATGCCAAGATCGCCCGCTGGATCGCCAGCCCAAATGGTGCGACAACACCTGCGCCCTGACCCCCGAAGGAAACGAGCATGCACATCGTCCGGCATCTGCGTGTGTGGATCAGTGCGATGTGCATCGCCGGGAGCGGTGCTGTCGTGGCAGCGCCGGTGCTGACGCCACCGGACCCGGGCATCGATGCGCTGATGCAGCGCTACGACGGCCAGGTTCCGGGCGCGGCAGTGCTGGTACTGCATGACGGCAGACCGGTGTTCCGTCGCGGCTACGGGTTGGCGGTGCTGGAAGATGGCACTGCGGTGACCGCGCAGACCAGTTTCCGCCTGGCCTCGGTCAGCAAGCAGTTCACCGCCGCGGCGATCCTGCTGCTGGCCGAAGATGGCGCGCTGACCCTGGACGATCCCGTGAAACGCTGGCTGCCCTCGCTGCCGGCCGCGGCGGATGCGATCACCCTGCGCCAGCTGCTCAGCCACACCGGCGGCCTGCTCGATTACGAAGACCTGATGGCCGCCGACGCGACCGCGCAGGTGCATGACCAGGATGTCCTGCATCTACTGGAAGGCCAGGATCGAACGTACTTCGCCCCGGGCACGGCCTACCGCTACAGCAACAGCGGTTACGCGCTGCTGGCGCTGGTGGTCGGCAAGGCCTCCGGCACCGATTTCGCCCGCTTCCTGCGCCAGCGCATCTTCCTGCCGCTCGGCATGCACGACAGCGTCGCCCACCAGGACGGCGTGGACGACATCGCGCGCCGCGCCTACGGTTACAGCGAGCAAGACGGGCGCTGGCAGCGCACCGACCAGAGCCCGACCAGTGCGGTGCTCGGCGATGGCGGCGTGTATTCGTCGCTGGATGACCTGGCCCGCTGGGACGCGGCGCTGTATGACCAGCGCCTGCTGAAGGCGACATCGTTGAAGCAGATGTTCTCGCCTGCCACGCGCACCGCCGAGCCGGACGTGCCGTTCTACGGTTTCGGCTGGCGTCTCAACGGTGGCGCGCAGTGGCACAGCGGCGAGAGCATCGGCTTCCGCAACGTGATCCTGCGCTATCCGGCGCAGCGCCTCACGGTGATCGTGCTCAGCAACCGCAACGCCCCCGAACCCTATCCGCTGGCGCTGCAGATCGCCCGGCGCTGGCTGGACACCCTGCAATGAACGATACGCACACTTCTCTCTTGTTCGGCGTGCACCACGTGGCGTTGATCGCCGCGGACTACGCGCGCTCGAAGGCGTTCTACACGCGCGTGCTCGGGCTGCGGGTGATCGCCGAAAACTACCGGCAGGCGCGCGACTCCTGGAAGCTCGACCTGGCCCTGCCCGACGGCAGCCAGCTGGAGCTGTTCTCCTTCCCGGGCGCACCGCCCCGCCCCAGCCGCCCGGAGGCGCAGGGCCTGCGCCACCTGGCCTTCCGCGTGCACGCGCTGGAACCGATGATCGAGCGGCTGACCGCGGCCGGCGTGGCCTGCGAGCCGATCCGGGTGGACGAGTACACCGGCCGCCGGTTCACCTTCTTCGCCGACCCGGACGACCTGCCGCTGGAGCTGTACGAGATCCCGGCCGACGCCGGCTGAACCGTGCGCCGGGCACGTTCCGTACCGGAGCGAATGGGTATACAGTCGGCCCTGTACCGGCCGCCTGCGCCGGCGTTCACGGACATCCCTGGGAGGGGAACATGCGCAAGACTTTCAAGACCCTGTTGCTGGCGCTGCCGCTGATGATGGCCGCGATGTCGGCCAGCGCCGCCGACGGCGCCGTCGGCCGCTGGAAGACCATCGACGACAAGACCGGCAAGGTGAAGTCGATCGTGGAGATCACCCAGGCCACCAACGGCACCCTGACCGGCAAGGTCGTGGACATCCTGCACTCGGACAAGGGCCCCAATCCGGTCTGCGACGGCTGCGAGGGCGCCAACAAGAACAAGCCGGTCAAGGGCATGACCATCCTGTGGAACCTGAAGGCCGATGGCGCCAACGCCTGGTCCGGCGGCACCATCCTGGACCCGGGCAACGGCAAGACCTACAAGTCCAAGATGAAGCTGCAGACCGGCGGCGCCAAGCTGGACGTGTCCGGCTGCGTGGCCTTCATCTGCCGCGCCCAGACCTGGGTCCGCGAGTAAGCCCCGCGCGGGTTCCAGCCCCCGTAACCCGGCTTCGGCCGGGTTACTGCGTTTTGGCGTGCGATAATCCCCGGTTCCCCTGGCAACAGCGCCCATCATGACCCGCACCGCTCTCGTCACCACCGCCCTGCCCTACGCCAACGGCCCGCTGCACCTGGGCCACCTGGTCGGCTACATCCAGGCTGACATCTGGGTGCGCGCGCGTCGAATGAGCGGCGGCAAGACCTGGTTCGTCTGCGCCGATGACACCCATGGCACCCCGATCATGCTCGCGGCCGAAAAGGCCGGCGTGACCCCGGAGGCCTTCATCGCCAACATCCAGGCCAGCCATGAGCGCGATTTCGCCGCGTTCGGCGTCGCGTTCGACCACTACGACTCGACCAACTCGGCGGCCAACAAGGCGCTGACCGAAGCCTTCTACCTCAAGCTCGAGGCCGAAGGCCATATCGCGCGCCGCTCCGTGGCCCAGTTCTACGACCCGGCCAAAGGCATGTTCCTGCCGGACCGCTACATCAAGGGCATCTGCCCGAACTGTGGCACCCCGGACCAGTACGGCGACAACTGCGAAGTGTGTGGCGCCACCTACAGCCCGACCGACCTGAAGGACCCGAAATCGGTGATCTCCGGCGCCACGCCGGAAATCCGCGATTCGGAGCATTTCTTCTTCGAGGTCGGCCGCTTCGAAGGCTTCCTGCGCGAGTGGCTGGCCGGCGACGTCGCCCTGCCCGGCGTCAAGGCCAAGCTGGGTGAGTGGCTCAACGCCGAAGGCGGCCTGCGCGCGTGGGACATTTCGCGCGATGCGCCGTACTTCGGCTTCCAGATTCCGGGCCACCCGGGCAAGTACTTCTACGTCTGGCTCGACGCGCCGATCGGTTACCTGTCCAGCTTCCAGGCCCTGTGCGCGAAGACCGGCGAAGACTTCGACGCGCACCTGCGCGCCGGCACCAGCACCGAGCTGCACCACTTCATCGGCAAGGACATCGTGAACTTCCACGGTCTGTTCTGGCCGGCGGTGCTGCATGGCACCGGCCACCGCGCGCCGACCCGCCTGCACGTCAACGGGTACCTGACCGTGGACGGCGCCAAGATGTCCAAGTCGCGCGGCACCTTCGTGATGGCCCGCACCTACCTGGATGAAGGGCTTGAACCGGAAGCGCTGCGCTATTACTTCGCGGCCAAGTCCTCCGGCGGCGTCGACGATCTCGACCTGAACCTGGGTGATTTCATCGCGCGCGTCAACGCGGACCTGGTCGGCAAGTTCGTCAACCTGGCCAGCCGCTGCGCCGGCTTCATCAGCAAGCGCTTCGAAGGCCGCCTGGCCGCTGCGCTGCCCGATGCGGCCCAGTACGACCGCTTCGTCGCCGCACTGGCGCCGATCCGCGAGGCGTACGAGCGCAACGATCCGGCCAGCGCGCTGCGCCAGACCATGGCACTGGCCGACGAGGCCAACCGCTACATCGACGATGAAAAGCCGTGGGTGATCGCCAAGCAGGAGGGCGCGGACGCGCAGCTGCAGTCCGTCTGCACCCAGGGCCTGAACCTGTTCCGCGTGCTGGTCACCGCGCTCAAGCCGGTACTGCCGGCCACCGCCGCGCAGGCCGAGGCCTTCCTGGCCGCGCCGGTGCACGCCTGGACCGACATCGCCGCCCCGCTGACCGCGCACACCATCGCGGTGTACGAGCCCCTGTTTACCCGTATCGACCCGAAAAAAATCGACGCCATGACCGACGCTTCCAAAGACACCCTGCAGGCCGCCACCCCGGCCCCCGCCGCCCCGGCCAAACCGGCCAAGCCCGCTGCCGCACCGGCACCGGTCGCTGCGGCCGATGGCGAGGCCGCACCGGCCTACATCGGCATCGACGACTTCGCCAAGCTGGATCTGCGCATCGGCAAGGTGCTGGTCTGCGAATTCGTGGAAGGCTCGGACAAGCTGCTGCGCTTCGAACTCGATGCCGGTGACCTGGGCAAGCGCCAGATCTTCTCCGGCATCCGCGCCAGCTACGGCGAGCCGGAAAAGCTGGTCGGCCGCAGCGTGGTGTTCATCGCCAACCTGGCCCCGCGCAAGATGCGCTTCGGCTTGAGCGAAGGCATGATCCTGTCGGCCGGTTTCGACGGTGGCGCACTCGCCCTGCTGGACGCCGACAGCGCCGCGCTGCCGGGCATGCCGGTCCGCTGACCGCGGCGGCAGGGCGGCCACGCGGTCGCCCTGCCACGCTCTTCTGCCTGGAGGTGTGGGTTGGAACTGGCGCTGTTCGATTTCGACCACACGGTCACCACCTGCGATACCTACGGCCGCTTCCTGCGCCGTGTGGCCACCCCCGAACAGCTTGCACAGGCCTGGTGGAAAGTGGGTCCGTGGCTGCTGGCCTACCGCCTCAAGCTGATCTCGGCCAAGCGCCTGCGCGCGCGCGTCACCCGCCTGACCTTCACCGACCGCCATGTCGAGGACATCACCGCCCAGGCCGCGGGCTATGCGCGTGACGTGCTGCCCGAGCTGATGCGGCCGGAGATGCTCGACCAGATCCACTGGCACCTCACGCAGCAGCACACCGTGGTGATCGTATCCGGCTCGCTGGACCTGTATCTGCGCCCATGGTGCGAGGCGATGGGGCTGGACCTGATCTGCAACCGGCTGGAAAGCCGCGACGGACGCCTCACCGGGCGCTATGCCGAGGGCGACTGCGGGCCGCGCAAGGTGGAGCACATCCGTCGGCGTTACGACCTCGCGCGCTACCTGCGCATCCACGCCTACGGCGACAGCCGCGAAGACCGCCCGATGCTCGCGCTCGCCCACGAGCCCTGGTATCGCGGCAAGCCCATCAAGTCCCGTCGGGCGGAACCGGCGAGCACGCCCCCTGCCCGGCACAGCCGGGCCTGATGCCCCACCGCGCAGCCACCGCCACGCCATGAGCCCCACCATCGATACCCTGACCGAACGCCTCGATCGACTGTTGCCGCAGACCCAGTGCGGGCAATGCGGCTACGACGGCTGCCGCCCGTATGCCGAGGCGATGGCGCGTGGCGTGGCGGGCGTCGATCACTGCCCGCCCGGCGGCGATGCGGGCGCGCGCGCGCTGGCGAATGCACTGGGCGTGCCGGCGCTGCCATTCGACCGCTCCCGCGGCGAACACAAGGCACCGCAGGTCGCGGTGGTGATCGAAGCGGACTGCATCGGCTGCACCAAGTGCATCCAGGCCTGCCCGGTCGATGCGATCGTCGGCGGCGCCAAGTACATGCACACCGTCATCGCCGATCTGTGCACCGGCTGCGAGCTGTGCATCCCACCGTGTCCGGTGGACTGCATCGACCTGGTCAGCGCGCCCCGGCCGTAACGCGGGGCGCTGGACGCCTCGCGACGGCGGCGGGAGGGTACGGTTACGGCAGGGCCGCCGTCACCACGATCTCTACTTTCCAGCTCGGATCGGCCAGCTTGGCTTCCACGGTGGCGCGTGCCGGGGTCATGCCTGCCACCACCCACTCATCCCACGCGGCATTCATGCCGGCGAAATCGCCGATGTCGGCGAGGAAAATCTCCGCACGCAGGATGTGCTGCTTGGCGCTGGCCACCAGCGCCAGCAGCTTGTCGATTTCTTCCAGCACCTGGCGGGTCTGCCCGGTGATGTCCTGGCTGGTGTCTTCGGGGATCTGCCCGGAGAGATAGGCGACCTTGTTGTGCACGGTCATTTCGGACATGCGCGGGCCGACATCGAAACGTTCCAACATGGCGATTGCTCCTCTGGATGAAACGGCATTGTCACCGATGCGGCGCGCGCGTGCCGGGCCCTGCCTGCAAAGCGGCCACAGCATGCACAGCGCACCCGCTTGGCAAGCGTCGGCATCAGGCGCACGATTTGCCGGCCAGGCGGCCACGCCTGCGTTGACTCCTTCATCGCCCACCCCGGAGCACGCTGTACCGATGACCGACACCGCCCCTGCTCCGACCCCGGCCCGCGCCCCCTGGCGCCGCGCTGCCACCGTCGTCATCCCGCTGGTGATCCTGGCCCTGGCCCTGCGCGGCCTGGCCAACGAATTCGACGCGCACGGCTACCGCGCGATCCGCGAGGCCTTCCACCATCTCGGCGCCGGACAGATCGCGCTGACCGTGCTGCTCGGGCTGGCCAGCTATGCGTGCCTGATCGGCTTCGATGCGATCGGCCTGCGCCGCAGCGGCAAGCGCCTGCATCCGGCACGGATCGGCATCACCGCGTTCCTCGCGCATACGCTGGGGCAGACGCTGGGCTTTGCCGCGCTCACCGGTGGTGCGGTGCGCCTGCGCGGCTATGGCCGTGCCGGCCTGAGCCTGGGCGAGATCGGCCAGGTCGTGTTGATGAGCACCCTGGGCTTCGTGTTCGGTGCGTGGCTGCTGCTGGCGCTGGCCTTCGTGCTTGAACCGGGCGCGGCGGCGCTGGCCCTGCCGATCCCGGTGCAGGCGGTGCGCGCGATCGGCATTGCGGGGCTGCTCGCGTATGCGGGCACGGTGCTGCTGGTCGGCCGCGAGGGCCGCAGTTTCCAGATCCGCGGGCACGCGCTGTGGCTGCCCGACCGGCGCACCATGCTGGGCGTCACCGCGCTGAGCGTGGTCGAGCTGGTGCTGGCCAGCGCGGCCTTCTATGTGCTGCTGCCGATGGATACCCCGACCGGTCTGCCCGGTTTCGTCGGGCTGTATCTGGTCGCGGTGCTGGCCGGCCTGATCTCCAGCGTGCCGGCCGGCCTGGGCGTGTTCGAGTGGAGCCTGCTCAAGCTGCTGCCGCAGGTGGCCCCGGCCGCGGTGCTGGCCGCCGCGCTGATCTACCGTGTCACCTATTACGTGCTGCCGCTGCTGCTGGCCACGGTGCTGGCAGTCGCGCCCGCACTGCGCCGCCCGCTGCGCGCCGGTGCCGGGGCGACCCGGGTCGGCTGGACCGCGCTGCGCCCGTGGCTGCCCCAGATCATCGCGCTGGCGGTGTTCAGCGTCGGCGCCGCGCTGGTGATCGACGGCACCCTGCCGACGTCGCGCCGGCACCTGGTCACCGCCTCGCTGCCAATCCTGGAGACCTCGCACCTGCTGGGCAGTCTGGCGGGTGTCGCGCTGCTGCTGATCGGCCAGGGCCTGCAGCGACGCAGCCATGCCGCGTGGATGCTCGCACTCGGCATCTGTGTGCTCTCCCCCTTGCCGATCTGGCTACGCGGTGGGCAGGTACTGATCGCGCTGTCGGCGCTGCTGGTGGCCGCGGCGCTGTGGGCCTCGCGCCGCGAGTTCTACCGCCAGGGCGCGTTGCTGGATGAAGCCTGGTCATGGCCGTGGATCCGCAACCTCGGGCTGGTCCTGGTCGCCGTGATCTGGCTGCTGTTCTTCGTCTACAGCCACGTGGAATACCAGAACGAGCTGTGGTGGCAGTTCGCGCTGCAGGGCAACGCGCCACGTGCGTTGCGTGCGTTGCTGCTGGTGGCGATCGCGCTGACCATCTTCGGCCTGGCGCGGTTGCTGCACAGCACGCGCAGTCCGCTGCCAGCCGCCGATGCGTCCACGCTGGACGCGCTCGCCCCGATCCTGGCCGCCGCCGAGGACACCCAGGCCTGCCTGGTGCTCACCGCGGACAAGGCGGTGCTGCGTGATGATACGCAGCGCGGCTTCGTGATGATGCAGCGCTACGGCGGTTCGCTGATCGCGATGGGCGATCCGGTCGGCCCACCGGAGGTGGTGCGCGCGCTGATCTGGCGCTTCCGTGAGGAGGCCGACCGGCTGGGCCTGCGCCCGGTGTTCTACCAGGTCGGTGAAGCGCACTGGCAGACCTACCTCGACCTCGGCCTGACCCTGGTCAAGCTCGGTGAAGAGGCAATGGTGCCGCTGCAGGACTTCACGCTGGAAGGCCGCGATCGCGCCGATCTGCGCCAGGCCTGGAACCGCGGCAAGCGCGGTGGCTTGAGCTTCCGGGTTGCGACGCCCGAGGACGTACCTGCATTGCTGCCTGCATTGTCGGTGGTCTCCCAGCAGTGGCTGGACGACAAGGCCGGCGATGAAAAGGGTTTCTCGCTGGGCAGCTTCGATGCGGCCTACCTGTCACGCTTCCCGGTGGCGCTGGTCGAGGCCGAGGGCCGTATCGTGGCCTTCGCCAATCTGTGGCAGGCGCCGGCCGGGAACGAACTGTCGGTCGACCTGATGCGGCATGTCGATGACGCGCCCAAGGGGACCATGGATTTCCTGTTCATCGAGCTGTTCCTGTGGGGGCGCCAACAAGGCTTCCACCGGTTCTCGCTGGGCATGGCGCCGCTGTCCGGGCTCGCCCAGCATCGCCTGGCCGGGCGCTGGAACCGCTTCGCCAATGTGGTGGCGCGGCACGGTGAGCGCTTCTATGGCTTCAGCGGGCTGCGTCGCTTCAAGTCGAAGTTCGCGCCGGTCTGGCGGGCCCGCTATCTGGCCGCGCCAGGCGGCGTGCACCTGCCTGCCGCCCTGCTCGATGCAACCCGGTTGATCTCGCTGGACCCGCGCCGGCACGATTGATCCCGTGCCGGCACCCAGCGTCGGTGCTGACCGCTGGCGCTGGCGCTCAACGCGCGGGCAGATGCTGCACGATGGTGTCCGCGAGACGATCGTAATCGCCCTTGAAATGGTGATCGCCGGGCAGCGCGATGATCTGCGCGTTGCCACCGGGCGGGAGCGACGGGCAGAGCGCATCCCCATCGTCCTGGCCGTACACGCACAGCGTCCTGCCGGCCGGCAGCCGGGCCACCTCCGGCGCGATCGGCAGGCCATCGCCGCCGCCGCCGAGCCAGTTGCTCACATGGAATTCGTAGTCCGCGGTCTTGCCGACCGACAACAGCGCAATCATCGACACCGACTCCCGCGTGGCCGGTGACAGCTGATTGATCGCCGCCGGCAGCACATCGGCGCCCTGCGAGAAACCGACCAGCACCACGTTGCGGCGCTGCCACTGGCGGCTGTAGTGCGTGGCGATGCGCTCCAGGTCGCGCGCGAAGCCTTCGGGGGTGCGTGCGGTCCAGAAGTAACGCAGCGAATCCACGCCGACCACCGGCACCCCGGCCTCGCTCAACGAGGCGGCCACCTCTTTGTCCAGGCCTGCCCAGCCGCCGTCGCCGGAGACGAAGATGGCGAAGGTATCGCCGGCCTTGCTCGAGGGCACGTCGACCACGGGCAGGCCCTTGAGATCATCCGGCGGCGGCGCCAGGCTGACGCCCTTCTGTGCCCCGATCACCTTTGCCGCGGCCAACAGGCCGGGCAACGCATCGCCCCGTGCGGTGCGCTCGAACTGGCGCCCCATGCCGACCCTGCGCACGAACGCGGCCGACTCGCCGGCCGGGCAATGCACATCGCCGGCCGCGTTCAACCACGGGAAATTCAGTTCGGCCGGCTGCAGGCGGCCATGGCTGCTGCCGGCGCCGCAGACCTTGCGCTCGCGTACCCCCGATGGGCAGAAGCCGGTGGTGAGCAGCCCGGCAAACACCTGGGTGTCGGCCTCGGCGGCCACGGCATAGGCCAGCGCGGCGCCCTCGCCATCGCCGCCGATCAGCGGCAGGTGGTAGCCCGGCACGTGCAGGTAGGCCTGGAACCAGCGCGAGAAATTCTCCACATCACCGGCACCGAACGCGCAGTCACCGCTCTTCTCGCGGGCCAGCACCTGGCGCAGATGCGCGACATCGACCTGCGCGACCAGGGCGCCCTCGGCGCGCAGTGCATCGATGCGCTGCTGGCTGTCGGCATGGCCGGCGGTGCCGTCGAACCACACCACCACCCGTTGCGGACGACCGTCCGGCAGGTACACCGGCACGTTCTCGAAACGCCCGTGACTGAGCTGCTGCGGCGGCGCGGCCAGCACCTGTCCGGACATCCCCGCCAGCACCACACCCAGCATCATCCCCCAACCGGCTCGCCGCATCGTCGCGCATCCCATGACTAGTGCACCAACGATACGCCCCTGTCCTGCCAAGGGCATGTACACAGCGTGGCCGGACGCTCAGCGCGCGTCGCGGCGTGCCTGCCGCCACAGCTGCCAGGCCACCGACACCAGCCAGACCAGCACCGCCGCGATCACCAGTTTCTGGCCGGCGCCGCGCGGCGGCCCGCGCCAGAGCACGTGCAGCCACAACAGCACGAAGCACAGCCAGGCCCACCACCATGCGGGACCGGCCCAGTCGCGCCAGCGGGGGTCGGCGCGCAGGTACCAGCTCTGCAGCAGCATCGCCACGCTCACGCACAGGAAGGCGGTATTGGCCGACACCCCGTGCACCAGCGGTGCCAGCAGGGGCGCGCGCCCGGGCAACCAGCTGTCGCCGATCGCCACCCCCATCAGCCCCAGCGCGGCAACCCAGAACAGCAGCGGTGCGGCTGCACTGCGGCGCGGTGAACGGCTGTTGGCATGCAGGGACACAGCCAGCAGCATGATCGCCAGCGCCAGGACACAGTAGGCACTGCGCAACGCCAGCCCCCAGGGCCCGTGCAGGTACAGGCTCAGCGTGGCCTGCACCCAGTCCAGATCATCGCGCGCCCATTGCGTCCACAGCGCGATGGCGATGAACAGCCCCAGGGCCAGCAGCGTGGCCAGGGCGACCCGTCCGTGATGCGTCGGCGGCCAGCGGGAGGGGCGTGAAAGGGGAAGCGACATCGCAGCGCCTTTGCTCAGTCGGTGGCCTCGGGGTGGCGCTGTTGCCACGCCGCCAGCGCGGCGCGGTAGCGCTGCAGCTCATCGCTGTACAGATCCAGCACGCACAGCGGGCAGCCGCTGCCACAGCACTCGTTGGGGCCGGGTTCTTCCGGCGGCTGCGGACGCGGATCGGGATCTGGAACGGACACGGGCATGGCCACACACGGAGGGAAAACAGCGCGCACAGTGTAGCGGGCGTGGTTCAGCGCTCAACCCGGCGACGGAGATTGTCGCGCGCCGGCGCATCCAGGCGCTGGTGGAAGAAGTCGCTCAGGAAGATGCGCGGCTGGCCCAGCACCTGCTTCAGGAAGCGTCGTCGATTCAGCCGGAACAGGAAGCCCGGCACGTGGCCGGCGTATTCCTCCGCGATGCCCCGGTCGTAGGCATCGAACACCGGCGCCGGCGCACCCAGAATGGCCATGTCGCAGTCCAGGAACAGCGCGGCCTCGGGGTCCACATCGCCGGGCGCGAGTCTGCTGTGGCGCGCGGTCAGTTCGATCAGCTCGACCACGCGCGCCGCATCGATCCCGGCATCCGGCAACCAGCGCGCGATGGCCTCGCGCGCCATGTCCGCCGAGCGCGCTTCGTTGTCGCCACGGCCCGCGTCGTAGATGGCGTCGTGGTAGAGCGCGGCCAGCTGCACCTCGCGCGGCCGGCTCCAGCCGGGGCCGGCGTCGGCGACCGTGCGGCAGTGCTGCAGGACGGCCTGGACGTGCGACCAGTTGTGGTACGCCCGCGGCGGCACGGCGTAGGCGGTTTCCAGCGCGGCGAGCTGTCCGGCAGGGAGGGGGATCGGTTCAAAGTGCATGCCGCCATGATTGGCCGTCGCGGCGACGCTGGCAAGCCGGGCGGTGTTTTTTTGACCACCCTCAAAGACCCGTTGCCGCGCAGTGGCTGCGCACGGTTATCCACATGTTTGTCGACCGCTGGTCCACATCCTCTGTGGATGGCGCCGACAGCCGATGAACGGCGCGCCGCCGCCCGACAACGCGCCTAGACTGGGCCTGACGGACCCCAGCGCCCCGCGAGGTGACGGCGATGACCGCATGCAGAGTACTTATCGTGTGGATGGCCCTGGCCGCCGCGCCGGTCTGGGCGGCAAACACCACGCCGCCGTCCATCGCCACCGAACCGGGCGCCGCCACCGCCCTGCCCACGCCGGCGCAGATTCTGGACGTGCCGACCCCGCTGCTGGCCCTGCTGCACGAGCGGGTCATCGATCCCGGTTACTCGCGCGAGCGCCGCCTGGAGCGGCTGGTCGAGATGATCTTCGACGCGCAGGGACTGCACCTGGCCTACGACGCCGATGCAACCTACACGATCGGCGAGACCTGGCAGACCCGGCGCGCCAACTGCCTGTCGTTCACCCTGCTGTTCGTCACCCTGGCCAACCTGGCCGGCATCGACGCGCATGTGCAGGAGGTGGCCCAGGTGGTGAGCTGGTACCAGGCCTCCGGGGTGATCTACAGCGTCGGCCACGTCAATGCCGGGATCGCGCTGGACGGGCGCAGCGGCACCGTCGATCTGGACCACAGCGTGCTGTATGACCGGTACGGGCCGCAGAAGATCACCCGGCAACGGGCGCTGGCCCACTTCTACAACAACCGGGGGGCCGACCGGATGGCCGCCGGGGATGCCGCCGGCGCGCGCGCCTACTTCCAGACCGCCCTGCGCATGGCGCCGGACTTCGTCGGGAGCTGGAACAACCTCGGCGTGCTCGATGCGCGCGTGGGCGACATGGCCCAGGCCCGCCGGGACTATGAAACCGCGCTGCGGCTGCAGCCACGGCACGGCGTCAGCCTGAGCAACGCCAGCGCGCTCTACCGTCGGCTGGGCGACACCCGCGAGGCCGAGCGACTGGACGACCGCCTGGCCCGGGTGCAGCACAGCGACCCCTTCGCGCAGTACATCCTCGGGGCGCGGGCGGAACAGCGACGCGATTATGCGGGGGCCGTCCGCTACTACCGCCGCGCGGTGCGCCTGTATGACACGGCCCACCCGTTCCACTTCGCCCTGGCCCGCGCCTACTTCCTGGCCGGCAACCCGAACCGCGCCTCGCAGGAGATGCAGCGCGCGCGCGACCTGGCCGCGGAAAACGGCGATGCGCTGCAGTCCCGCTACCAGGCCAAGCTGGACAGCCTGCAGCGCTGGCGCCAGCGCGGCACCCACGCCGACTGAGGCCGATCAGGCCTTCTTGAGGAAGCAGGTCTTCAGGACCAGGCCCTTGATCTTCTCCGAGTTGCCTTCGATGTGCTCGGCATCGTCCTCGACCAGGCGGATGTTGCGGATCACGGTGCCCTGCTTGAGCGGGATCGAGGAGCCCTTCACCTTCAGGTCCTTGATCACGGTGACGGTGTCGCCGGCGGCCAGCACGTTGCCGTTGCTGTCACGTACCACCAGGGCCTCGCCCGCGCCGTCGCCGGCCGCCCACTCGTGGCCGCAGTCCGCGCAGATGAACAGCGCGCCATCGGCATAGGTGTTTTCCAGGGTGCACTGCGGGCAGGCGGGAATGGCGGACATCGACAGCTCTTCGGTAACGAAACGGCCGCCATTGTAACCGCCCGTTACCCCCTGCCCTTGCGTCGGCGGTCCCGTTGCCGCAAAGTGCGCGCCCCCTGACCACCGGCCCGGCCCGCGCATGAAACTCGGCATCGACTTTGGCACCAGCAACTCCGCCGCCGCCGTGGTGATCGACGGCAAGGTCGTGCCGATCCAGTTCGGCCAGGCCGAACAGTTCCGCACCACCGTGTATTTCCCCGAGGTGATGCGCGACCCGAATGACTTCGAACTGACCCCGGCGCTGGAGCACGATCTGGCCCGGCTGGTCGATGCGGCCGCGCGCGATGCCCGCGCCGCCGGCCAGGAGCGCACGCCCGATGCACTGCGCCGCGAGGCCCTGCGCGTGGTGCGCCGGCAGTGGATGGAAGAGCAGATGCGCGCGCCGCTCAGCTCCACCACCCTGCTGCAGAACGCGGTCTATGGCGATGACGCGCTGGAGGCCTACTTCGAAGAGAACGAAGGCAACCTGGTGCAGAGCCCCAAGTCGATGCTCGGCTACAACCTGCACCCGCGTGCGCGCCAGACGATTGCCGGCATCGCCACGCACATCCTCGAGCACATCCGCCTGACCGCCTCGCGCCAGCTGGACACGCCGATCCGCACCGCCACGCTGGGCCGCCCGGTCCAGTTCCGCAGCTCGATCGGCGAGGCCGGCAACGCGCAGGCGCTGGAGATCCTGCACGGCGCGGCGATCGCAGCCGGCTTCGACAGCATCGATTTCCTCGAAGAGCCGGCGGCCGCCGCGATGCATTACCACGCCGAGAGCCCGCAGGAGCACGACGCGGTGGTGGTGGATATCGGCGGTGGTACCACCGACGTCGCGCACGCCCGCGTCGGCGGCGGCCAGGCCCCGACCATCCACCGCGCCTGGGGCATCGCCCGCGGCGGTACCGATATCGACCTGGCCCTCAGCCTTGGCGGCTACATGCCGCTGTTCGGCCGCGGCATCACCCGGGTGCCGGCGCACCATTACGTGGAAGCGGCGATGGTCCAGGACATGACCCGCCAGCGCGATTTCCGCCAGCACGCCTACCGCGACGTGGACGCGCCGTTCGGTCCGCGCCTGACCGCCCTGCAGGACACGGGCAACACCGCACGCCTGTACCGCGAAGTCGAGCGCTGCAAGATCGCCCTGAGCAGCGTGAACCGCCATGACAGTGCGCTGGACTTCATCGAGCGTGGCCTGCAGGTGCAGATCGACGCCGCGCGGCTGGAAACCGCCGCCGGCGGGTATCTGGGCGAGCTGACCGCCCTGCTGGAGCAGGTGCGCAGCGACATCGGCCACGACCCGGCAGCGGTGTTCCTGACCGGTGGCATGTCGCGCGCCGGCTACCTGCAGCAGGCCGTGGCCAACGCCTTCCCGGGCTCGACCCTGGTCCGCGGAAATCCGTCGTTCGGTGTGGTCCACGGGCTGGCACTGGCCGCCGCCCACTGACATCCCTGTTACGCCAGGCCTTGTCCCACAAGGCCTGAAGAGGCGTGAACGGCCTTATTAACAAAACGTTACGCCGAAAGCGCTATCATCTTTCGGCTTCAAAGCGCAATGCGCTTGACGCACCCCGCATTGTCTTCCGGGCCTGATTGGCCACCGTCCTCTTCGATACTGCCACCGTCGGCCTGTCCGCGGTGCCGGGATCGCTCATCGCTGTGATCCGGCTCGTTCACAGCATGCTTCACCCCGAGCCGCCAAAGAGACACTCAGATTGGGCGAACGCCTGGCTGCACTCCTTACATCGTCCGAGCCCGACCCCATCGACTGCCGTCGTTGCGACGCGGTGTGCTGTCGGCTCACCGTCACCGTGATGCCCGACGACAACGTGCCCGGCTATCTGCTGGACACCGATGCGCGTGGCGGCACGGTGATGGCACGCAACGAAGAAGGCTGGTGCGCCGCGATCGACCCCTATCACCTGCGCTGCACGATCTACTCGCAGCGACCCGCGATCTGCCGCCAGTTCGACATGGGCGGCGATGATTGCCGCCTCGTGCGGCAGGACTACCGTCGACAACAGCAGGATCTGTCGACGTTTTCTTCCACGCTTCATCCATAGCAGGAGCATCCATGGCTCGTACGCCAAAGACCTCCCCCAAGGCAAGCAACACCGTTCGCGTCGACCGCAAGCAAGGGTCCAATTCCGCCGTCAGCAGCCAGAGCATCGCTGCGGATCTGGCTGCCTTCCGCAAGGGTGGCGGCAAGATCGAAGTGCTGGGCAATACCCTGGCGCTGAAAAAAGCCGGCTGACATTGCTGCCGACCGCACCGGCATCGGCCGGTGCGGTGGCCGCACTCAGCGGCCCAGGCTGACCCGCACGCTCCCGGAATGGGCGTTGATCGAAATATCCCCATCGCCCGAGCCAAGACGCGCATCCAGGCTGCTGCCCGGCCCGTAGCGCGGCTTCTCCACCTGCCCGGCGTCGGACTGGATCCCACCACTGAACGTCTTGACGTTCAACTGCGCCGAGACATTGGCCGGCAGCTTCAGCGCGACCGAACCGCTGACCGTCTGCATCGTCACCTTGCCGCCCGGCGCCATGCCGGTCGCGCTCACATCCAGGCTGCCCGAGACGGTTTCCACCGCCAGCCGCTGGATCCGCCCGGCATTGACGTTGACCCGGCCGGAGACCGATTCGGCCGCCACTTCCCCCGATGCCCCGCCACCGGCCAGCAGCTGGCCGCTGACCGTGCGCGCATCCAGCCGTGCGGTCTGCAGCTGCGAACGGATGCCGCCGCTGACCGTGTTCAACGTGGTCTCGCCACTGCGCCCGGCCGCGGTGATGCTGCCGCTGACACTGTTGGCCTGCAGGCGGCGCACGTCGATATCGGCCACATCGATGTCTGCGCTGACGGTGCCCAGCTGCACTTCCACCGAACGTGGCACGCGCAGCTCCAGGGTCGCCCCGCCATTGCTGCGGCCGCGCGGGTACTCCACTTCCCAGCGCACGCGGTTGCTGCTCTTGTCCTGCTTGAGGGTGAGCCCGTCGGCCAATGAGCCGGTCAGTGCCACGTCACTGCGATCCCAGCCACGGACGGTGACCTTGCCGGCGATGTTGCTGATTTCCACGCGCCCGCCGGCGCCCAGGGGATGGCGCTCGTTGATGCTGGTGGCGGCCTGGGCGACCAGCGGCAGGCACAGGGCGAGCGCGGCGATCAGGGACAGAGGAATACGCATGGGGTTCTCCTTCAGGTGGGCAGGCCGGTGGACAACACCGCCTGCTGGGTCAGTTCCAGCCGCAGCGCATAGGTACGCTGCAGTTGCCCGAGCAGATAGCGCGAGCGCGGATTTTCAGCGATGGCCGCGCGGATGGTGTCCGCACTGGCGTCGAGTTCGTGCAGGGCCGGGCGCCATTCCTCGGTGACCTCGGCATTGGGCAGGGCCGCGATGGCCTGCTGGTACTCGCCGGCCATCGCATCGGCCTGGCGCTGCAGCAGCGACGGTGCCGGCGTATGCGGGACCGGGGTCGGCACCACCATCAGCACCGCCAGCGCGGCCGCCAGGCCGAGCCCGATGCGCAGCGGCCAGCGGCCACGTCGGCGACGCGTCGACAACGTGGGCACGGTCGCCGCCGGGGACGGGGCTGCACTCTGGGCCGGCAGCTGGGCGGCGATGGCCTGCCAGACCCGTGCCGGCGGAACGCGCTCGGCAGGCAAGGCACGCAGGCGTGCAGTCAGTTCGTCGTGTTCGGAATCATGGGGGTTCATGCGGTTTCTCCTAAGCGTGCACGCAGCAGGCCGCGCGCTCGGTGCAGCTGTGCTTTGGAACTGCCAACGGCCATCTGCAGCTGGTCGGCGATTTCCTGGTGTTTCCACCCTTCGATGTCATGCAGGACCAGGACCGCGCGGGCCCGTGGCGGCAGTGTTTCCAGCGCGCGCTCCAGGTCCATCGAGGTGCCCGCGCAGCGGTCCTGGGCGGGCAGCATCGCCAACGACTCCCAGCCTTCCTCACCGGCATCGCGTGCATCGCCGGTGGCGTTGGCGCGCAGTTCCATCAGCGCTGCATTCACGCCCAGGCGGTGCAGCCAGGTGCCCAGGCTGCTTTCGAAACGGAAGCCCGGCAGCGCGCGCCATGCCTGCAGGAAGGCCTCCTGCAGGGCATCCTCGGCGCGGGCCGCATGGCCGCCACACAGGCGCCAGAGCACGGCGTATACCCGTGGCGAATGGCGCCGGTAGATCCGCTCGTACGCCGTGACGTCACCGGCTGCCGCGGCACGCACCAGGGCATGGTCATCGGCAGCATCGGCCTCGGTCGGGGCGCTGGAAGTGGGCATGGTCGTGTCGAGCATATCCGTTGGATGCGGGGGGCATGGAAAAGGTTTAAGCCGCCGCTGGATTTCTTTTTCCGCGCGGTCTTTAAACCTTTCCGGTGGCAGCGGCATCCAATCCCTTGTCACTACCGGCCCCGCCAAGGAGTATCCCCATGCCTTCCAGTTGCCTGGCCCTGCTGCTCTCACTGGCCACCGGCTGCACGCTGCCGTGGAGCCCCTTGCAGATCCGGGTCACGCTGGCGCCCGAGGCGCCGGATGTCTGTGTGCAGTACGCACAGAATGCGCCGCTGTGCGTCTCCACCATGATCGCTGCGTTCGACGTGTACGGCAGGCCCGTGCAGTAAGCGGGCACCACGATGCGCTGATGCGCATCGGCATTACCATGGCGGGATCGGCACTATCGCTGCAAAGGAATTCCGCCCCCATGAAAGACCATCTGCCCGCCTGGACCCACGACTGGCTGCAATACGGCGTCCCTGCCCTGCAGATCCTGGTGACCGTGCTGGTGGCCTGGCTGCTGCGCCTGATCGCCCGTCGGCTGATCCGCCGCCTCGGCGAGCACTACACCCTGCCGCCGGAAATGGTGATGGGCGCGCGCCGCATCAGCAGCTTCGTGATCAACTTCGGTGCGGTGCTGATCGTGCTGAGCATCGTCGGCGCATCGGCCTCGGTGCTGTGGACTGCCTTCACCGGTTTCGCCGCCGTCGGCGCGGTGGCGTTCTTCGCCGCGTGGAGCGTGCTGTCCAACATCTTCTGCACGCTGCTGATCTTCACCACCCGTCCGTTCCGCCTGCACGATTACATCGAGCTGCTGGAAAACGGTGAGAAGCCTGGACTCAAGGGCCGCGTGATCGACATCAATCTGATCTACACCACGTTGCAGGAAACCGGCAGCGGGCATGAAGGCACGGTGCTGCAGATGCCGAACAACATGTTCTTCCAGCGCACGGTACGCCGCTGGCGGGATCCGTCGCAGGCACCCGGCGGGATCCAGGGGGACGGTTGAGGGCGCGTGCCATGCCGGTTGTAGATGCCGACCGTTGGTCGGTATCTACCGAAGCTGGCTGTCCTTGCTGCCGCGCCGGTTGTAGCCGCTGCCCTCCTGCTGGGCGGCGTCTTCTTCTTCCTGGCAGCGCACGCACAGGCGAACGCCGGGGACGGCCTTCCGCCGCGCCTCGGGAATGGGCGCGTCACAGTGCTCGCAGTGGGTCAATCCGGGGCCGTCGCGCAACTGTGCGCGGGCCCGCTGGATGGCCTCATCGACGGTGGCGTCGATCTGATCCTGGACGGCGCCGTCGCCTGCCCAACCTGTCGCCATGATGTGTCTCCCATGCCGGTGTCAGGCCACCAGCATAGACCCGGCCCACGACGTCCAGCCGACGTAGGGCTGAACGCCCGCGGCGCCGGGTGAACGCTTCAGACGGGGCTTACCAGACCAGGTCGTCCGGCACCTGGAACTGGGCGTAGTACGCATCGTCCTCGGCGTTGCCGGTGCTGGGCTCGCTGCCGGGCTGGCTGTTGTCGAGCACGATCACGCTGGCATCGCGCTCGCGGACCTTCTCGGCCGCCGCCCGCGGCAGCAGTTCGAAGCCGTCGCCATGGCGCACGATCACCAGGCTGCCCGAGGCCAGCTGGCGGCGCAGCACGTTGTTGACCAGCAGGGTGCGGATCAGCGTGCCATCGTTGAAGCGGTACTCGCTCTCGCCTTCACGCTTGACCTTGTGCGCCTCGACGATCTGGCGGACCTGGGCCTGCAGTTCCTGGGCGTGGGCCTTGGCTTTGCGCTCGGCTTCCAGCGCGCGATCGCGCTCGGCCTTTTCCGCGCGCAGGCGCTCGGCCTCGCGCTGGCTTTCGCTGGGCGCGGCCGGGGCCTTGCCGTGACGGGCTTTCACCTGTTCACGGGCGGCCTGGGAGACCTGGGATTTCTTGACCAGCCCAGCCTTGAGCAGCTGCTCCTGCAGGGGATTTGCCTTCGCCATACGCCTAGCATCTGTTGTTGCGGGATTCCGGAGGCCATCATACTGGTCTGCCCGTCCCGCCCCAACCGCCCGATGACCGCCCTGAAGTACCTCGCCGGCTATCCCGACGCCCTGCAGCAGCAGGTGCGCGAGCTGATCGCGGGCGACCGGCTGGGGCCGTGGCTGGAGCAGCGCTATGCCGAACTGCATACGGTCCGCAACGACCGCCAGCTCTACGATTACACCCAGGGCCTGAAAGAGCGCTACCTGCGCCAGTCCGCGCCGCTGTCCAAGGTGATCTACGACAGCAGGCTGCAGGTGCTCAAGCACGCGCTGGGCACCCACACCACGGTCTCGCGGGTGCAGGGCAGCCGGCTCAAGGCCAGCCGCGAGATCCGCATCGCCACGGTGTTCCGCGAGGCACCGGCGCCGTTCCTGAAGATGATCGTGGTGCACGAGCTGGCCCATCTGAAGGAATCGGACCACAACAAGGCCTTCTACCAGCTGTGTACCCACATGGAAGCGGACTACCACCAGCTGGAGTTCGATCTGCGCCTGTACCTGACCCACCTGGAACGCACGCCGGCCTGAGCCGCAGCGGCCCTCATCGCGCAGCGCCGGGCCCCAGCCAGTACACTCCCCGCCCGTTTCCCGTTTTATGTTGCCTGCCCCATGACCGACCCGATCCGACTCGACAAACGCCTGACCAGCCTGATCGGCTGCTCCCGTGGCGACGCCCAGCGCTACATCGAGGGCGGCTGGGTGACCGTCAACGGCCAGGTGGTCGAACAGCCGCAGACGATGGTCACCGACGAGGAAATCGTGCTGCGCGAGAACGCCGAGGCGACCCGCACCGAGACCGTAAGCATGCTGCTGCACAAACCGGCCGGCATGCGCTCGGACGAACTGTGCGCCCTGGTGACCCCGGAAAGCCGCAGTGAACTCGACGCCACCGGGGTGACCCTGCTGCAGCGGCATTTCCACGCCCTGCAGCTGGTGATGCCGCTGTCCGACGACGAAAGCGGCCTGGTGGTGGTCAGCCAGGACGGGCGCGTGATCTCGCACCTGAAGGATCGCGGTGCAACGCTGGAGCAGGAATACCTGGTGGAAGTCAGTGGCGAGCTGGCGCCCTATGGCATGAAGCGCCTCGCGCACGGCCTGAGCTTCCGCAGCTGGCCGTTGCCACCGTGCAAGGTGAGCTGGCAGAACGAAACCCGCCTGCGCTTTGCGATCAAGCCGGTGCATCCAGGCCAGCTGCGCGACATGTGCGCCCAGGTCGGGCTGGAGGTCATCAGCATCCGCCGCCTGCGCATCGGCCGCGTGGCGATGGGCAAGCTGGTCCCGGGCCAGTGGCGTTACCTGGCACCGGACGAGCGTTTCTAAACCGCGCCAGCACTCGCCCTGCACGCCCCGGCCGCTTACGATCGGGGCATGACCGAGAAAAAACCGTTCTGGCGCCGGCTGCTGCGCTGGCTGGGGATCGTTGTCGCCCTGCTGATCCTGCTGGTCCTCAGCGGCCTGCTGCTGGCCGATCACCTCACCCCGCAGGCCGTGGGCGAGCGTTCGACGGTGCTGCCCACCCAGGCCGACCAGACCCCGATCGATCGCGAGCTGGTCCGCCTGCAGGCCGAGCACCCCGGCCAGACCGGTGTGGCCTTCCTGTCCGACGGGCTGGACGCGTACGCCGCACGCGCAGTGATCACCCAGCACGCCGGGCGCAGCCTGGACCTGCAGTACTACATCTGGCACGACGACCTCATCGGCCATCTCATGGCCAACGAGCTGTACCGCGCGGCCGAGCGCGGCGTGCGGGTACGCATCCTGCTCGATGACATGAACGCGCAGGACAAGGACGCGCTGATGATGGCGCTCGATGCGCATCCCAACATCGAGATCCGCCTGTACAACCCGTTCCGCAACCGCAGCGGGCTCTGGCGCCTGGTCGAGATGGTGCAGCGCGTTTTCAGCGTCAATCACCGCATGCACAACAAGTCCTGGATCGCCGACGGACGCGTGGCGATCGTCGGCGGCCGCAACATCGGCGAGGAGTATTTCAGCGCACGCCCCGACGTGAACTTCCGCGACCTGGACCTGCTGGTGGCCGGTGCAGCGGTGCAGCAGGCCAACACGATCTTCGACGACTACTGGAACAGCGACACCGCGGTGCCGATCCGCGCCCTGGCGTTCTACACCGAACCGCAGCTGCGCCTGCTGATCCGCGAAAGCGAACACGAAGCGCGGCTGGACAGTGCGAAGCCGTATCTGGCGCGCGTGGCGCGTTCGCAGGCGGAGCGCTCGTATTACCGCGATGCGCTCGACCTGCACTGGACGCCCAACGTGGAGATCGCCTCGGATCCGCCCATGAAGCATCGCCGCGATGACCAGGCCGGCTGGCTGGTGACGCGCCTGGTCCAGGAACTGGAAAGCGCACAGCACAAGGCGCTGTTGATCTCGCCCTACTTCGTGCCCGGCGAGGAAGGCACCGAAGGGCTGGGCGCGATGGTCGCACGTGGTGCCCAGGTCGGGGTGATCACCAACTCACTGGCCGCCAATGACGTGGCCGCCGTGCACAGTGGCTACATGCACTACCGGGCGCCGCTGCTGCGCAGTGGCGTGCAGCTGTACGAACTCAAATCGCGCGGCAACGTCGATGGCGGCGGCCTGTTCGGCAGCAGCGGCGCCAGCCTGCACACCAAGGCCTTCATGGTCGATGACCGGCGGGGCTTCGTGGGCTCGTTCAACCTCGACCCGCGTTCGGCCTATCTCAACACCGAGATGGGCGTGCTGTTCGACGACCCCGTGCTGGCCGGGCAGCTGCGCCAGGAGTACCTGCGCCTGGCCAGCCCGAGCCAGAGCTACTGGGTGGCCTTGGGGCCGGACGGTGACGTCCGCTGGCTGGAACGCGATGCCCAGCCACCGCAGTGGTTGTATACCGAACCGGATACGGGGTTCTGGTTGCGCGCCAGCGCGCGCGCGATCAGCTGGCTGCCGCTGGAATCGCAGCTGTAGCTCAGCCGGCCCCGGCAACCTCGAGCTCGGCCTCTTCACCGTCCAGGGTCTCCACCGCGCGCCCGTGCACGCGCCGCCAGATCCACTGCAGCGCATGCGGCGGCGTACCGTCCAGTTGTTCCAGCAGGGCCAGCGCCTGGACCTGGCCGATCTGGCCGTGCCGGCACAGCAGGCTGGCCGCCGCCGCCGCGCGGGCGAAACGCAGGCTCGCCGCCAGTCCACTGCCGCTCTGGCGGATCAAGGCGTCGTGCACGGCCTTGGGCAGCTCCCATGCCGCCGCGATGCGGCTGGCCACCGGCAGGGTCCAGCTGTCGAGCAGGTCCGCCGCCAGCGCACGCGGCGGCGCGGCCACCGACTGCTGCGCACAGGCATCGAGCAGGTGGCGCATCACCAGCGCCGCCCCCAGGCCCTGGGTCAGGCCCAGCCACTGCGCGGCGAAGCCATCTTCGTGGGTCACCGTGCGGGCGTGGTCGGCGGCCGCGCGCGAGGCCAGCAGCGCGTGCTCCCAGATCACCGCACTGAACTGCGGAAACGCATCGCACTGCAGCTGCATCACCGGCTGCACCAGCACCGCACTGATGATCTGGCGGATGCCATCGGTCCCCACCAGGGTGACCGCGCGCTGCAGCGTCTCCACCGGGCGCGCCTGCACGCGGTAGACCGGGCTGTTGGCGATGCGCAGCAGGTTGCCGGTCAGCACCGGATCCTGGCTGATGATCGCGGCCATCGCACGTGCCGATGCATCGCTGTCGTTGACGGTCTGGATCAGCTGCGGCAGCAGCTGCGGCCGGCGTGGCAGGTGCTTGGCCGACCAGTCACGGGCCAGCAGCGACGCCGTGACGGCATCGCGCAGCTCCACCGTGTGCGGCGTCGCGGCATCGGCGGCATCGCCACTGCGGGGCACCAGCGCGAGCGTGTGCAGCCCGGCCTGCAGCACCGCGACCGGATCGGTGCCCGGCGACAGAGCGGCGGCAGGCACTGCCGTCGCCCCCGCCTGCCCGGTGGCGACACGCGCCCTCGATGGCTGCGCCACGGCACGCCGGTGGCGGACCAGGCCGATCACCCCCAGCAAGGCCAGCACGGCGGCGCCAACCAGCATCACGCCGATCACGCCCATGGCCTTGGACACGCCGGATCCCGCACTTGCGTTGTTGCGACTGCGCCCACGTGATCCTTCCTGCGATGACCGGCCATCCACACCGTTGCCACGGCATCGGCCTGCGCTTCAGCAACTTTAATGGCGGCGCGACGGGAGAGCCCTGACAACACCCTCCGCCGGAATGCACTAGAATGGCGCCGCGCGACCCGTCCGAGACCCGACGACGTCGCTTTTTTTGTTTTACAACCCACCTTTTGCTGGCGCGTTCGCCGCTGTTCGCCACCGTTCGCACCATCGGAGCCACCATGTTATTTGAAACCCTCGAAACCACCGGTCACGAACAAGTGGTGTTCTGCCACAACCGCGACGCCGGTCTGAGGGCGATCATCGCCATCCACAACACCACGCTCGGCCCGGCCCTGGGCGGTGTGCGCATGCGCCCCTACGCCAGCACCGACGAGGCCCTCGCCGACGCGCTGCGGCTAAGCCGCACCATGACCTACAAGAACGCGCTGGCCGGTCTGAACGTGGGCGGCGGCAAGGCGGTGATCATCGGCGACCCGAAGCGCGACAAGTCCGAGGTACTGTTCCGCGCGTTCGGCCGTTACGTGGATTCGCTGGGTGGCCGCTACATCACTGCCGAGGACGTCGGCACCGATGTCAACGACATGGAGAACATCTACCTGGAGAGCGAGTACGTCACCGGCGTACACCAGGTGCATGGCGGCTCCGGCGATCCGGCACCGTTCACCGCGTATGGCGCCCTGCAGGCGCTGATGGCGTCGATGCAGCACAAGCTGGGCCACGAGGAAGTCGGCAAGGCCAGCATCGCGGTCCAGGGCCTGGGCCATATCGGCATGGAACTGGTGAAGCTGCTACGCGACCGCGGCGCCAAGCTGTACGTCAGCGACCTGGACAGCGCGCGCGTTGACCGCGCGGTCACCGAATACGGCGCCGAAGCGGTCAAGCCGGAGGATATCTACGACGTCAACGCGGACATCTTCGCCCCGTGCGCGCTGGAAGGGGCGATCAATCCGGACACGCTGCCGCGCCTGAAGTGCAAGATCGTCTGCGGCACCGCCAACAACCAGCTCTCGAGCCTGGAAGTGGGTGACGAACTGCATGCGCGCGGCATCCTCTACGCACCGGATTACGCGGTCAACGCCGGCGGTGTCATGAACGTCTCGCTGGAAATCGACGGCTACAACCGCGAGCGTGCGATGCGCCTGATCCGCAGCATTTACCACAACCTCGGCCGCATCTTCGCGCTGTCGCAGAGCGAGGGCATCGCTCCGCAGCGCGCCGCCGACCAGATCGCCGAATCGCGCATCCTGTCGATCGGCAAACTGAAGATGCCGCTGGGTCCCAGCACGCCGCGCCGGGGCACCCTGCGCGGTAACTGAGCCGTTGGGCGATACAACGAAGGAGGGCGCGATCATCGATCGCGCCCTCTTTTTTTACACACGTCGCAGTGAGACCGGCCGTCAGAACCCGGCCGAATAGCGCAGCTGCACCTGGCGCAGATCGCCCCGCGGGCCGAAGCGCTGGTCGTAGCCGAACGCCAGGCGGCTGGTGCGGCTCAGCCACGATTCCACCGAGAGCCCGAACAGACCGCCCGAGCGGGCCGGCTGCAACCCGGCCACCGGTGCCCAGGCCTCGACCCCGACGAAGCTGGCGTCCAAGGCCAGGCCGTCGCTGGACAGATGCTGTTGCCACTCGGCGTAGCCGCGCAGCGACCAGCCGCCCCAGCGACGCTCGGCACGCAGACCGGCCAGGGCCTGGCTGCGCGTGCTCACGGCATCGTGCGCGCGCAGGCCAAAGCCCATGCCGCCCGCTTCGCTGAAACCGTCACTGTCCACCCGGGCGTACTCGGCACCCAGGTAAGGCGTCAGCGAGGCGGTGGCGCTGCCGAAGCGGTAGCCCGATTCCACGCTGGCCGCGCTGAAGCTGCCGCCGTAGCGCGCGTTGACGCCGTACTGGCCGGCCCCCAGCAGCAGCTGGCGATCGATCTCACGGGTGAACTGGCCGGCGCCGATCTGGCCCATCGCATACGCACGGCCGGTCCCCCAGCCCGCATAGACCTGCGCCTGCGATTGACGATCGCGGCCGCGGTCACTGCCCCACTCCCGGCTGCCGTAGCTGCGCGTTTCGCCGAACGCGAAACCGAGCATGCCGTGGCTGCCCAGCGCCATGTCCTGGCCCATCATCCAGCCCCGGGTCGCCACCCCGTTGCCGGCGAAGCTGCCCTGCCCCGCCTCGCCCAACGCACTCTGCCAGGCACCGCGCAGGCGCGGTGCGGCCTGCACGTCACCGACCCGTGCCGACAGCGCACGACGGTTCATGTCGATGCTGTCGAAGGTCGCCGCCGTCGCCAGCGCATGCGCCTTGCCGGACAGGCTGTCCAGGCTTGCCTGCAAGGCGCTGGCCCCATCGACCTGCTGCAGCTGGCCGGCCGCGTCCGCGAACCCGTCCAGCGCCGCCCCGTTGCCATCGAGCACCTCGAACGCGGATTCCACGCGCGCCGCCGACGCCAGCGCGGTTCCACCGAGGCCGGCCTGCAGGCTCGCGCTGGTCACGTTGATGCGGTCGGTGACCAGGGTGACGTCGTTGTTCGCATGCAGCAGGCTGGCCTGGAGCAGGGTGCCGGGCGCCAGCCCGTTGGTGACGCTGGCGAAGGTGCCGGTCACCCCACCATCGGCATGCAGCAGCGGCTGCGTGCGTCCGTCCTGGGGCACGTAGCCGCTGATGATGCTGTCCACGCGCACCGTGCCGGCCAGCGTGGCGCTACCGTTCACCAGGAGCGGGTTGGCGCCCAGTGCGACCACCAGTTGCGCGCTGGCACGCTGGATGTAGTTGCCTTCGATGACCGCATCGATGTTGTCGCTGCGCAGGATCACGCTGGCGCCGTTGTCCACGTTGCCGCTGACCCGCGTGGTGCCGTTCATGAACTGCAGCGCCGCGGCATTGGGATTGCCGGCCTGCGGCGCGATGAGCACGTTGGACCGCAGCGACGCACCGCCGCGCAGCGCGAGGGTGCCGCGCTCGATGATGGTGTCACCGGTGTAGGTATTGGCGCCGGCCAGGGTCAACGCACCCGCACCCTGCTTGGTCAGGCCGCCGTTGCCGCTGATGTCGTTGCTCCACACCGAATCCAGCCCCAGCGTGGCGACGTTGACCGTCACATCGCCCCAGTCCAGCCTGGCCGGACCATTGATCGCCTTGGCGATGTTGAGCAGGCCGTAGCCGAACGTCCGGTCCACGCCGGCCGCGCCGAGATCGGTCGCGGTGCCCAGCAGCGTCTGGCGCACCAGGTCGTTGGTGAAATACGGATACTTCTGCCACACCAGGGCCGCCGCGCCGGAGACCAGCGGCGCCGCATAGGACGTGCCCGAGCCATAGTAGTACTCCGGCGTGCCGCCCTTGTTGGCCGGATCGACATAGGCCACCGTGCCCGGTGCGGCGAGGCAATACTGCGCCGCGACGCCGCAGGCGTTGGCATACGAAGCCAGCTTGCCCGGGTCTGCGGTATCGACCGCGGTCACGCTCAGCCAGCCGCGTTCCAGATCCGCCGCGGGCAGGCTGCCGCCCGGCCCAACCTGGCTGGGCAGCGCAGCCATGCTGGAGGGATTGGGCTTGCTCTCGTTGCCGGTGGCGAACACCACCAGGCCGCCGTTGCTGATGATGAAGGGCCGGTATTCCTGGGCGATCGGCGCGGTGGCCGACGGGTTGGTCCAGTACAGGCCGCCCCACGAGTTGTTCATGATCTTGACGCCGGCCGCGATCAGGTCCTGATGCACGCCGTCCAGGCCGATCGCACCGTTCACTTCGTTGCCACTGCCCGAGCCGTCATCGACGGGGCGCTTGTCGGCGATGATCCGCGCCGAGACGATCTGGGCTTCGCTGGCCACGCCGCCCGGCCAGCTGCCTACCCTGCGACCGGCGGCCAGTTCGGCGACGACGGTGCCGTGGCCGACCACGTCGTCCACATTGACGTTGTTCACGCGCGGATCGACGTAGGTGTAGTTCGCCAGCACCCGCCCGCTGAGCGCGGGATGCTCACGGTTCACGCCCGAATCGACGATGCCGATGCGCACGCCGGCACCGGTCCAGCCGGCGGACTGCGCCGGCCCCGCCTGGACGATGGCCAGGTGCGCGTCGATCGCCGGCTGCGGCGTCGGCGCCGTCGGCGGTGGTGGAGAAGGTGGCGTGGTGGGGGGCGGCGACGGGGGCTGGGTCGGAGGCGGCGACGGCTCCAGATCCCCGCGGACATTGCTGCCTCCGCCTCCGCAGGCACTCAGTGCCAACGCCAATGCCGCGGCCAAGGCCGACCTGCCGATCACAACCTGCTTCATCCCTGCTCCCCTTGTGAATGGACCTTCCCCACCTGCCTGCCTCCCGGGCAGACACCGGCAGTCAATGCCGACCCTCTATACTGGACCGACCCCCACGCAGTCTGCCGGGAAATGCGTCGGCTTCCAACGCCCGCGTTCCCATTCCGCTCTTCGCTCACGCACCAAAGAGATTGCACATGTCCAACATCGTCATCGCCGCCGCCAAGCGCACCGCCATCGGCTCCTTCCTGGGCCAGTTCAACGGCGTGCCATCCCCGACCCTGGGGGCCACCGTGATCGCAGCGGCCCTGGAGCAGTCCGGAGTACCGGCTGCGGACGTTTCCGAAGTGATCATGGGCTGCGTGCTGCCGGCCAACCTCGGCCAGGCGCCGGCCCGCCAGGCCGCGATCGCCGCCGGGATTCCGGTCTCCACCGGCGCCACCACCCTCAACAAGGTGTGCGGCTCGGGCATGAAAGCCATCATGCTGGGGCATGACCTGATCAAGGCCGGCTCGGCCAGCATCGTGGTCGCCGGCGGCATGGAGTCGATGTCCAACGCCCCGCACATGATCCCCAACTCGCGCACCGGCAACCGCTTCGGCAACTTCCAGGTGATCGACCACATGGCGCACGACGGCCTGGTCAATGCCTACGACGGCAAGGCCATGGGCGAGTTCGCCGAATGCACGGTGGAGAAGTACCAGGTCAGCCGCGAGGACCAGGATGCCTTCGCCATCGAATCGGTCCGCCGCGCGCAGGCCGCGCAGGCCAATGGCGCCTTCGACGGAGAAATCGTGCCGGTGAAGGTCAGCACCCGCAAGGGTGAGGTCGAGTACGCACAGGACGAACAGCCGAGCCGCTCGGACATCGCCAAGATCCCGACCCTGCGCCCGGCGTTCAAGAAGGACGGCACGGTCACCGCCGCCAGCTCCTCGAGCATCTCCGACGGCGCCGCCGCGGTCGTGCTGCTCACCGAGGAAGACGCCGCCGCCCGCGGCCTGAAGCCGCTGGCCCGCATCGTCGGCCACGCCACCCATTCGCAGGCGCCGGAGTGGTTCACCACCGCGCCGATCGGTGCGATCCACAAGCTTCTGGAAAAGACCGGCTGGACGCTGGACCAGGTGGACCTGTTCGAGATCAACGAAGCCTTCGCCGTGGTCGCGATGGCGCCGATCCGCGAGCTGGGCATTCCGCATGACAAGGTCAACGTCAATGGCGGTGCCTGCGCATTGGGTCATCCCATCGGTGCGTCGGGTGCACGCTTGGTGGTCACGCTGGTGAACGCGTTGCGCAAGCGCGACGCCAAGCGCGGAATTGCTACCCTGTGCATTGGCGGCGGCGAAGCAACCGCCATCGCTATCGAATTGATTTGATTTGGTTTAACGCGCATTTCTCAAAACTGAATGCGCGATCGCTTGACAGCCAATCGTGGCTTGTCATCATGTTGCCGGGCGCGCAATAGCGCGTTGCCTAATCTAACGACGAGGATTCACAACAATGAGCATCAACAAGCTGCTGATCGCAATGGCCCTGGGCCTGGCTCTGACCGCCTGCTCGAAGCAGGAGCAGGCTGCTGACGCCGCCGCTTCGGCCAACGAAGCCGCCGCTGACGCCCAGGCCGCTGCTGACCAGGCCGCTGCTGCTGGCGCCCCGGCTGCTGACGCTGCCCAGGCTGCTGCTGACACCGCCACCACCGCTGCTGACGCTTCGGCTGATGCCGCTGCCCAGGCTGCTGGCGCTGCCACCGACGCTGCTGCTGAGCAGGCGAAGGACGCTGCCAAGACTGCGGAAAACACCGCTGAGCAGGCCAAGGACGCTGCTGAAGAAGCCAAGAAGTAATCACTTCTTTCTTCAAGCAAGTCTGAAGAAGCCGCTGGTTCGCCAGCGGCTTTTTCTTTGGGTGTTCTTTGCCGCGCTGCCGCGCGCACCGCGTCTTCACAGGCGCATGAATAGGCTGGCCTCCCATCCATCGCCGTTCTGGAGCGCCACATGAAGATCCGTCCGCTGACCACCTCCCTGCTGGCCGCTTCCCTGCTGCTCGGCCTGGCCGCGTGCAAGGGCCCGGAGGCCGAACAGGCCCGCCGTGACGCCGCACAGGCCGCCGACAGCACCAATGCCGCCGCGCGCGAAGCCGTCGACAAGGCTGCTGCGGCCACCCGCAGTGCTGCCGATGATGCCGCGGCCGCCTCCGAGCGCGCTGCCGCCGATACCCAGCAGGCACTCGACCGCGCTGCTGCGGCCACCTCCGAGGCTGCCGGCGAAGCCAAGGTCGCCGCCAAGGATGCGGCTGCCCACGCCAGCGAGTCCACCGCCGATGCCGCGCAGAAGGTCGCCGACAAGGCGCGCGACGTCGCGGACGATGCCAACAAGAACGCCAACGAAGCCAAGCGCTGAGTCCGGCCGCCCCTTCAAGGGCATCACGTGGGTCACGACGCCCCCTCCCTTGGAGGGGGCGTCTGCGTCAGGGCAGTGCGCGGCCCAGCACGGCCGCGACATCGATATCCGCCGGCAGCGTGCCGAAGGCCATCCCGTGCTCGGCCCCGAGCCGTGAACGGATGAAGGCGGATGTGTTCGGACTCTGCGCCCGCAGCAGGACCGCGGCCTGCAGCAGCAGCGCCAGGCGTTCGGTGATACGGCGGGCCTGTGCCTGCTCCGGCGTGGCCGCGAGCTGGACGCGCAACGCCCGCAGTGAGGCGTCGTAGATCGCATCGGCACCGGCCACCGCATTCAATTCCGCATCCAGCGCGTGCAGCACCTGCGGCTCGCGTGACAAGGCACGCAGTACGTCCAGACACTGGATGTTTCCGCTGCCTTCCCAGATCGAATTCAACGGCGCCTGCCGGTACAGCCGCGGCAGCATCGACTCCTCCACATAGCCCGCGCCGCCGAGGCACTCCTGCGCTTCATTGACGAACACGGCCGCGCGCTTGCACACCCAGTACTTGCCCACGGCCGTGGCGATGCGCGCGAACGCGGCCTGCTGCGGATCGGCCGCGGACTGGTCCACCGCGCGTGCCACACGCATGGCGAACACCGTGGCCGCTTCGGATTCGATCGCCAGATCGGCCAGAACGTTGGCCATCAGCGGGTGCTCGCTCAGCCGCGTGCCGAAGCTGCTGCGGTGCCGTGTGTGGTGCAGCGCCTGGGCCAGGGCCATGCGCATCTCGGCGGCGGCACCGAGCATGCAGTCCAGCCGCGTCATCATGACCATGCCGATGATGGTGGCCACCCCCCGCCCTTCCTCGCCGACACGCTGCGCCCAGGCACCGCACAGCTCCACCTCGCTGGAGGCGTTGGACCAGTCGCCAAGCTTGTCTTTCAAGCGCATCAGCCGGAACGCGTTGCGGTTGCCATCGGGCAGGCGTCGCGGCATCAGGAAGCAACTCAGGCCCACCGACGCCTGCGCCAGCACCAGGAAGCCATCGGACATCGGGGCGGAGAAGAACCACTTGTGGCCGACCAGCGCATAGCTGCCATCGGCCTGGGGCTCGGCCCGCGTGGTGTTGCTGCGCACGTCCGAGCCGCCCTGCTTCTCGGTCATGCCCATGCCCAGGGTGATCCCGGCCTTGTCCGCGATCGGCACGTCACGCGGGTCGTAATGCGGGGCCGCCGCCTTGTCCGCCCAGGCGGCGAGCGACGGATCCTGGCGCAGCACGGCGACGGCGGCGTGGGTCATCGTCAGCGGACAACTGGTCCCCGCCTCGGCCTGGTGATGCAGGTAACTCAATGCCGCGCGCGCGACATGCGCACCCGGCCGCCCGTCGTGCCAGGACAGCCCGGCCACGCCATGCGTCTTCGCCGTCGTCATCAGCTGGTGGTACGCCGGATGGAACTCGACCGTATCGATGCGATGGCCCTGCGCATCGTGGGTGCGCAGCCGCGGCCGATCGCGATTGGCGTCGAAGCCGATCCGGTACAGCTCATCGCCGGCGAGGCCGCCATAGCGCGCCAGCTGGCCCGCGAACGCGGCGCCTCCTTCGCGCTGCACTGCCTCGGCCAGTGCGACGTCGTCGGCCCACAGATTGCGCCCCCCGAAAGGTGGCGGCTGGTTGCTCACCTCGTGCGTTTCGAACGCGGGCAGTGCTGACGTCATCACGGCAAGCTCCTTGCAGACAGATGCACCGATTCTGCCGCATCCCCCTGCAGGCCGCCGTTCATGCGGATTCTCACCTCCTGCACGAGCGCGGCGGCACAGTGCAGGCATGAACGCGGATGCCGACAACGACGACCTGGTGGTGCTCCGGCCCGAGGGGCTGTACTGCCCGGCTGGTGATTTCCACATCGACCCGTGGCGACCGGTGCCGCGGGCGGTGATCACGCACGGCCATGGCGATCACGCGCGCAACGGCATGGGCCACTACCACTGCACCACGCAGACCCTGCCGATCCTGCGCTGGCGGCTGGGCGATGTGGACTGCAGCGCGCACGCATACGGCGAACGCTTCACCCTCGGCGACACCGAGGTCTCCCTGCATTCGGCCGGGCACGTGCTCGGCTCGGCCCAGGTGCGGATCGCGCATGGGGGACGGGTATGGGTCGCCTCGGGCGACTACAAGCGGCAGCACGATCCAAGCTGCGACCCGTTCGAGGTGGTGCCCTGCGACACCTTCATCACCGAGGCGACCTTCGGCCTGCCGGTGTACCGCTGGCCGGACACGTCGCAGGTCGCGGCGGACATCGTGGCGTGGCGGCGCGAATGCGAAGCGCGCGGCGAGGCGGCCGTGCTGCTCTGCTACGCGCTGGGCAAGGCACAGCGGATCCTGGCCGAACTGCTGCCGCTGGATACGCAGCCGGCGCTGCTGCATGGCGCGATCGCCACCGGCGTGGCGGTCTACCGCGAGGCCGGGATTCCGATGCTCGCCACCGAGCCGGTCAGCGAGCAGGCGCGCGGTGCGGAGTTCGCCGGCAAGCTGATCCTGGCCCCGCCCTCGGCAGCGGGGAGTGCATGGATGCGCCGCTTCAAGCGCGCGCAGCTTGGTTTCGCGTCGGGATGGATGCGGGTGCGCGGCAACCGCCGCCGCCGCAACTACGACCGTGGCTTCGTCGTCTCCGATCATGCCGACTGGCCCGACCTGCTGCGCACCATCGCCGAGACCGGTGCCCGCCGCGTCATCGCCACCCACGGCAACACCGACGCGCTGATCCGTTTCCTGCGCGAGCGCGGCGTCGCCGCCGAGGCCTTCGCCACCGGCTACGGGGACGAAGAATGAAACGCTTCGCCGCGCTCTACAGTGAACTCGACCGCAGCACTGCCACCGGCGACAAGCGCGCCGCGCTGGTGCGCTACTTCCAGCAGGCGCCCCCGCACGACGCGGCGTGGGCGCTGTTCCTGCTGGCCGGCGGCAAGGTCACCAGCGCGCGCCGGAAGATCGCTGGCAACGCCGAGCTGCGCGCGTGGGTCGCGGAGATCTCCGACACGCCGGCCTGGCTGGTGGACGACAGCTACGACCAGGTTGGCGACCTGGCCGAGACGCTGACCCTGCTGATGGACGATCCGCTGCAGGTCGGCGCGGATATCGCGCTGGCCGACTGGATCGAGCAGAAACTGCTGCCGGTCGCCAATCAGCCCGAACCGGTACGCCACGCGGCCATCACCGGGGCGTGGCAACAGCTCGCCTTCGACGAGCGGCTGGTGTTCAACAAGCTGCTGACGGGTGCGCTGCGCGTGGGTGTCTCACAGCGGCTGGTGCAGCAGGCACTGGCGGAGTGGTCGGGGATCGATATCGCGCGCATCGCCCAGCGCATGCTCGGCAGCTGGGTGCCGACGCCCGGATTGCTGGCAGCCCTGCTGTCACCGGAAGAGCGCCCTGAAGATCGCCAGCAGCCCTACCCGTTCTTCCTGGCCTCGCCGCTGGAGGCGGAGGTCGACACGCTCGGTCCGATCAAGGACTGGCTGCTGGAGTGGAAGTGGGACGGCATCCGCCTGCAGGTGCTGCGTCGCCAGGGCGAGGTCGCGCTGTGGTCGCGCGGCGAAGAGCGGCTGGATGGCCGCTTCCCCGAAATCGACGCGGCGGCGATGGCGTTGCCCGATGGCTGCGTGATCGATGGCGAGCTGCTGGCCTGGGCCGAGGGCGACGCATTGCCACTGCCGTTCACCGCGCTGCAGACCCGCATCCAGCGGCTCAAGCCCGGGCCGAAGACACTGCGCGATACACCGGTACGCGTGCTCGCCTACGATCTGCTCGAGCTGGGCGGTGAAGACCTGCGCGCGCTGCCGCTTTCGCAACGGCGTGCGCGCCTGGCCGACGTACTCGCCACGTTGGACGACCCGCGCCTGATGCTGTCGCCGGAGGTCAGCGTCGCGGATTGGAGCGCCGCCGCCCTGCACCGCGATCTCGCCCGCGAGCGTGGTGTGGAAGGGTTGATGCTCAAGCGCCGCGATTCGGTCTACCAGGCGGGACGCCGGCGCGGCGACTGGTGGAAATGGAAAATCGATCCACTGACCATCGATGCGGTGATGATCTATGCGCAGTCCGGCCATGGCCGGCGCAGCACGCTGTACACCGATTACACCTTCGGGGTGTGGGATGGCGAAACCCTGGTGCCGGTGGCCAAGGCGTACTCTGGCCTGGACGACAAGGAAATCCTCGCGCTGGACCGCTGGATCCGCGCGAACACGATCGAACGGTTCGGGCCGGTGCGCAGTGTCCGTGGCGAACAGGTGTTCGAACTCGGCTTTGAAGCGGTGAACCGCAGCAAGCGCCACAAGTCCGGCATCGCGGTGCGCTTCCCCCGCATCCTGCGCTGGCGGCACGACAAGCCGGCCAGTGAGGCCGACAGCCTGGCCCAGCTGCAGGCGCTGGCGCGGTGACGCGACGGGAGGCCATGGCCCGCCTGACGGCGTGGTTCGCCAGCCGGGGCTGGGCGCCGCTGCCCTTCCAGAAAGCGATGTGGCGGCACTATCTGGCCGGCGAGTCCGGCCTGCTGCACACACCGACCGGCAGCGGCAAGACACTGGCGATGTTCGGCGGTCCGCTGCTGCAGGCGCTGCACGATCCGCCGCCACGGACGACCCGCGGCCGCGCGAAGACACCGGTGCCGGTCCTGCAGGTCCTGTGGATCACGCCGCTGCGTGCGCTGGCCGCCGACACCGCGCGCGCGCTGCGCGAGCCGCTGGACGCGCTCGGGCTGGACTGGCAGGTGGGCCTGCGCACCGGCGATGCCAGCGCGCGCGACAAGCGCCTGGCGCGCGAGGGCCGGCTCGATGTACTGGTGACCACCCCGGAGTCGCTGGCGTTGTTGCTGAGCTATCCCGACACGATGGCGCGCCTGCAGCACCTGCGCTGCGTGGTCGTGGATGAGTGGCACGAACTGCTGGGCAACAAGCGCGGCGTACTGCTGCAGTTGAACCTGCGCCGCCTGCGCGATGCCCTGCCCACCCTGCAGGTGTGGGGGCTCTCAGCGACGCTCGGCAATTTGGACGAGGCGCGCGACGTGCTGCTGCCCGACGTGCCCGACGCGCCGCTGGTGGCCGGCGCGCGGCCGCGCGCGGTCAGCGTGGAGACACTGTTGCCGGCCCAGGGCGAGCGTTTCCCCTGGGCCGGTCACCTGGGCCTGTCGCAGCTGCAGCGCGTCCTGGAAAAACTGCTGGCGGTGCGCACCAGCCTGCTGTTCACCAACACGCGTGCCCACGCCGAACTGTGGCACCAGGCACTGTCGGCGGTGTGGCCGGAAGAGCCGGACACGCTCGCCCTGCATCACGGCTCGCTCGACCCGGCCCTGCGCCGTGCCGCGGAACAAGGCCTGCGTGAAGGCCGGCTGCGCTGCGTGGTCGCGACGTCCAGCCTCGATCTCGGCGTCGATTTCCCCAGTGTCGACCAGGTCCTGCAGATCGGCAGCCCCAAGGGCATCGCCCGACTGCTGCAACGTGCCGGACGCGCCAGACATCGCCCCGGCGAATCCGGGCACATCGTGTGCGTGCCCTCGCATGCGCTGGAGCTGGTCGAGTACGCCGCGGCGCGACGTGCGCTGGTCCAGGGTCATATCGAGGCCCGCCGGCCGCTGCGGCTGTCGCTGGACGTCCTGGCGCAGCACGCGGTGAGCTGCGCGCTCGGCGGTGGCTTCGATCCCGATGCGCTGTTCACGCAGGTACGACGCACGCATGCCTTCGCCGCGCTGGACCACGCGCACTGGGAGGGCGTACTGGAGTTCATCGTGCAGGGCGGTCGCGCGCTGTCGCAGTATCCGGATTTCCACAAAGTCGTGCGCGATGACGATGGCATCTACCGCGTGCATGACCGTCGCGTCGCGCTGCGACATCGTTTGTCGATCGGCACCATCACCAGCGATGGCAGCGTCATGGTCCAGTTCCTGCGCGGCGGCCGGCTCGGCGCGGTGGAGGAACAGTTCCTCAGCCGGCTGCGCCCGGGGGATCGCTTCCAGTTCGCCGGGCGCCTGCTCGAACTGGTGCGCCTGGAGAATCTGACCGCGTACGTGCGGCTGGCACGCGGCGGCGACGGTGTGGTGCCTCGTTGGCAGGGCGGGCGCCTGCCGCTCTCCGAGGCGCTCGGGCATGAAATGGAAGCGGTGCTGGCCCGCCCACCGGAGAGCCCGGAGATGCAGTGGCTCGCGCCGCTGTTGTCGTTGCAGACGCGCCTGTCGGCGTTGCCCGCGCCCGAGCTGCTGCTGGTGGAACACGTCCGCCGCCGCGAAGGTCAGTTCGTGTTCGTGTACCCCTTCGCCGGCCGCCAGGTCAATGAAGGGCTGGCCGCGTTGATGGCGATGCGCTGGACGCGCGTGCACACCAATACGTTCGGCTACGCGGCCAACGACTACGGGTTCGTGCTGGCGCCGGCGCGTGCCGTCGAGATCGATGCCGCGCGCGTGCGCACCCTGCTGGAACCGGAAGGACTGCTCACGGATCTGCGCGAGAGCCTCAACCTGGGCGAACTGGCGCGACGCCAGTTCCGCGACATCGCGCGCGTGTCCGGCATGCTGGTGCCGGCACTGCCCGGCCGTACGCCACGCAGCCTGCGCCAGCTGCAGGCCTCCAGCGGGCTGCTGTACGACGTGCTGCGCCAGCATGATCCGGATCACATCCTGCTGACGCTGGCCGAACACGAGGTGCTGCACGATCAACTCGATCTCGACAGCCTGGCCCGTGCGCTGGCGTCCTGCCAGGCACGCACGTTGAGCCTGCAGCACCCCACCAGCCTGGGCCCGCTGTCCTTCCCGTTGTGGGCCGAACGACTGCGCGGCCAGCTCAGCAACGAAGACTGGAAGACCCGCGTCCTGCGCGCCGCACAGCAACTGGAGAAACGCCATGGCGCCTGAACTGCCGATCACCCTCGCCGGCGAAACCGTCCAGCTGCTTGGCGCGCGTGCGCTGTATTGGCCCGCGCGGCAGGGCCTGATGATCGCCGATCTGCACCTGGGCAAGGCGGACCTGTTCCGGCGCTCGGGCATCGGCCTGCCCAGCGGGGGCACCTCCGATGATCTGCAGCGTCTCGGCGCGATGGTGCAGCAGCACGCGGTGCGCCAGCTGTGGATACTCGGCGATGTACTGCATGGCGCTGCACACCGCGCCGCGTGGTACCGGCAATGGCAGGGCTGGCGCGAACAACATCCCGGGCTCTGGATCGGCGCGCTGGAGGGCAATCATGACCGTGTGCTGCCCAAGGCCGATCTGGGCATCGACCTGCTGGGTGAACGTGTCGAGGAGGGACCGTTCCTGCTGCGTCACGCACCGCAGCGTCAGCCCGGCCTGCACGTGCTGTGCGGCCACCTGCATCCGCTGGCCCGGCTGCCGGGCATGCAGCGGCGCTGGCCATCGTTCTGGCTGCGCGAGGGTATGACGATCCTGCCCGCCTTCTCGGGATTCACCGCAGGTATCGCGCCGGTGCTGGGCACGGGCGAAAGACTGGTGGCCTGCGTCGAAGACCAGGCCATCGCGTTGCCGGCGCGCTAGGTCGAGCAGCGCGCGACAACAGTCACTCAGTCAACGTGTGTGGATCAGGCGGCCGAGACCAGCAGGTCCGGCATCAACCGGATGTCCGGCGCGTGCGGATTGGGCCGCACCGGTTGCCGCTGGATCGCGGTCAACATCTCGTGGGCGGCGGCACGGATGCGCGGATGGTGCTCCGGCGCCGCGTGCGTGATGAGGCTGGTCACATGGAACTCGAACACGTCTTCCATCACGTCCGGCTGATCCTCATGCAGCATCTGCAGTAGTCCGCGCAGTTTGCGGATTTCACTTTCCAGAGTTTCGGCCGAGAACAGCATTTCAATCTCCTTGGGTTGCGATCGGTCCACCGGACCGTAGGTCGCAAACGCAGCACCACCCTACCACCCGTCAGTCGCGGGCCTCCAAGCGATCAGGAATCGGACACCGCTTCGGCGTGAGCAGCACGGGGCGCAGGATGAAAAGCCGCGTACGCTGCGTTTGCCACGCTGTTGTCCCATGCCGACGGTGAGTCCACCGTCAATGAATGTTATTCACGTCCTCACATCGGCGCGCAGGCACCACTACGCCGCGTTATCAGCGGATGCCATCGGGTGCGTGCAACGCGCGCATCGCCTGCGCGAAGCCGGGCGACAACGGCAGTCTGCCGAGCCAGCCGTGCTGCGTGCCGCTGAGCACGCGGAGCATGTGCCCGCGCCCGCCCGGGACGCGGCCCATCGGCTGGAACAGCAGATCGCGTGCGCGCGCCCAGCCGTCGCGCTCGGACTGGAACAACGGCGTCAGCCAGCGGCTCCAGTACTGGTAGATCGCGACGTGGGCCCGGCGCTGTGCCTGGTAGGCCTGCAGCGCGGTGTCGCGATCGGCATGGGTGCGCAGCGCATCGCGCAGCGCCATCGCGTCCATCAGGGCCATGTTCACGCCCTGCCCCAGCTGGGGACTCATCGCGTGGGCGGCATCGCCGACCAGCACCAGCCGCTCGCGATGCCAACGCGAGAGCACCGCATCGCGATAGCCGGCGCGGGCCAGTTGCGCCGGTCCGGTCACGCCGGCGAGCCGCTCGTGCGCCTGCGGCCACAGCGCGGCAACCTCATCGAGCCAGCGCGCCATGCCGTCACGCTCCCACTGCGCGAACCGGTCGCGGGGCAGGCTCCAGAAGAAACTCAGCTGCGGCGTGTCGTTGCCCGGTCGCGTCCCCACCGGCAGCAGGCCGATCATCCTGCGCGCGGCCACGTAGCGCTGCCGCAGTTCATCGATGTGCGGCCAATCGCCGCGCGGCAGCAGGCACCACAGCGCGCCCCACGGGTATTCGCGGTCCAGCGTGGTGCCCTGCACCTGCGCGCGCAGCGACGAGGCGGCGCCATCGGCGGCGATCACCAGATCGTAAGGGCCATGCCAGTGCCCGCGTGCGTCGCGCAGGCGCCCCTGTGCGGCGTCCACCGCGACGATGGCGGTGTCGGCCTGCAGGTTGCCCGGGCGCTCCCACGCGTCGGCCAGCAGCGAGAACAGCGCGCCGCGCTGCATGCCCACCCCGTGCAGCGATGGATCCAGGTCGGCATAGCGCATGTCCATCACCGCGCGTCCGCACGGGGTCTCGCCGTACAGCCGGCGCACGGCGGCGCCATGACGGAGCACCGCCGGCAGCAGCTCCATCTGCCACAGCACGTCCAGGCCGCTGGGCTGGAGCAGGAACCCCGCCCCGACCGGACCGGGCGTGGTGGCACGCTCGAAGACGTGCACGTCGTGATGGTCACGTGAAAGCAGGATCGACAAGGCTTGGCCAGCCGTGCCGTAGCCGACGATGGCGATGGTGCGACGAGGGGTCATGCGCGGACTCACTGATAAAAAAAACCCCGCCGAAGCGGGGTTTTCAATGCGCAGCTGAAAAAATCACTCAGCCGGCACGATGTTCGAGGCTTGGGCGCCCTTCGGGCCCTGGGTCACGTCATAGGTGACCTTCTGGCCTTCCTGCAGACTGCGGAAGCCCTTGGAGTTGATCGCGGAGAAGTGCGCGAAGACGTCGGCGCTGCCGTCCTCCGGCGAGATAAAGCCAAATCCCTTGGCGTCGTTGAACCACTTGACGGTACCGTTCGGCATGGTGATGCGAGACCTTCTTCTATGAATGGGTGGTGTACGCTCAACCAGCGCACTGGCGGAGTATGCAAACCTTGTACCGGAATGACAATCACCCCCGTGCCAATTCACCGATCAATTCGGGCAGGCCAGAGGAGGCAGCGTCCACATTGGCCAGCACTTCGGCCATCGTGATCTCATCGCCATCGCCACAACCGGCGGCCCAGTTGGCCACGATCGCCAGGCAGGCGTAGTCCAGCCCAAGCTCGCGGGCCAGGCTGGCTTCGGGCATGCCGGTCATGCCGACCAGATCGCAGCCATCACGGCGCATGCGCGCGATTTCCGCATTGGTTTCCAACCGTGGGCCCTGGGTGGCGCCGTAGCAGCCCCCGTCCTGCAGGCGCACGCCGGTGACTTTCGCCGCGGCCAGCACCTTGCTGCGCAGCATCGGCGTGTACGGATGGCCGAAGTCGACGTGCAGCACGTCGGTACCCGGTTCTTCGCACAGGGTCGAGATGCGCCCCCAGGTGTAGTCGATCAGCTGGTCCGGGCAGGCCAGCACGCGCGGGCCGAAGTGCTCGGTGATCCCGCCGACCGTGTTGAGCGCAAGCACGCGCTGCGCGCCGATCTGCTGGAGCGCAGCGAGATTGGCGCGGTAGTTGATCTTGTGCGGCGGCAGCGAATGGCCTTCGCCATGGCGCGCGAGAAAGGCCACGCGCTGGCCCAGCAGCGTGCCGACGCGGATCGGACCGGACGGCGTGCCGTAACGGGTCTCGACCTGGTGGCTGCTCACGTCGTCGAGCTGGGCCAGCTTGTAGACGCCGGTGCCGCCGATGACGGCGAGGGAAATGTGTTCCATCATTCCTTCATCGCGTAGATGGCCGGCACGCAGCGCAGCGTCTCGTTGACGTCCATGCCGAACCCGAACACATAGCGGTCCGGCAGGTCGATGCCGGCGTAGTCGGCCTTGACGTCCGGCAGCGCGCGGTCGTGCAGCTTGACCGTCAGCGCGGCGATGCGCACGTCGGTGGCACCCTGCTCCAGGCACCAGGTGCGCACGCCCTGCAGCGTGTAGCCCTCGTCGAGGATGTCATCGACCAGCAGCACGCGGCGGCCGAACAGCGCGGTGGCCGGCTTGTGCTTCCAGACCAGGTCGCCGCCGGTGGTTTCACCGCGGTAGCGGGTGGCGTGCAGGTAATCGAACTGCACATCCTGGCCGCGTGCGCCCAGTTCCAGCGCAAGCTGGCCGGCGAACGGCAGCGCACCGTGCATGATCGACAGGAACAGCGGGACCTCGCCCTTGTAATCGCGCGCGATGGCGTCGGCGATGCCAGCGATGGCCTTGTCGATGGTGGGACGGTCGACCAGCAGGTCGGCCTGGGCCAGGGCCTGGGAAATGGTGAGGTTGGGCATCAGACGGTTCTTCCAAGGGTGTCAAGCAAACGGGATTGGGTGGTGCCATGGCGGGAATCGGCCAGCAGGCCGTCCCAGCCCAGCGCGCCGCGACCGATCAGGCCGAGCAGCGCAGCAGTGTTGAGGGTGCGGCCTTCGACCGCGCGCAGCGATTCTTCCACCAGTTCGGGGTGGCAGACCAGCACCACGTCGCAGCCGGCGTCCAGATGCGCATCCACGCGCGCCTTGACGCCACCGGCCGAGAACGAGGCCGCCATGCCGATGTCATCGGAGAAGACCACGCCGCGGAAGCCCATCTCCTCGCGCAGGATCTGCTGGATCCAGCGCGGCGAGTATCCGGCCGGCTCCGGCGCGACCTGCGGGTAGACCACGTGGGCCATCATCACCGCATCGGCGCCGGCGCGGATGCCGGCCGCGAACGGGACCAGGTCCAGCGCGCGCAGTTCATCGAGCGTGCGCGGGTCGCTGGCATCGTCGAAATGGGTGTCTTCCAGCACGGTGCCGTGGCCCGGGAAATGCTTGAGCGTGGCGGCCATGCCGACGCTGTGCATCCCGCGCACATAGGCCGCGGTGAACGCGGCCACCACCTGCGGATCGGCGCTGAAGGCGCGATCGCCGATGGCCCGGTTGCCGCGACCCAGATCGACCACGGGGGCGAAGCTGAGGTCCACGCCGCTGGCGCGCACTTCGCTGGCCATCAGCCAGGCGTGCTGCTCGGCCAGGGCCAGCGCAGCCTGCGGATCGGTGGCATACAGCGCATCGAAGCCCTGCAGCGGCGGCAGGGCGCTGTAGCCCTCACGGAAGCGCTGCACGCGCCCGCCTTCCTGGTCCACGCAGATCAGCTGCGGGCGCGGCGCGGCGGCACGGATCGCCGCCGACAGCTCGGCCACCTGCTCGCGCGAGGCGAAGTTGCGCTTGAACAGGATGACGCCGGCCACGGCGTCGTGCTGCAGCCATTCGCGTTCCTGGGCGGTGAGTTCGGTCCCGGCAACGCCGATCACGAGCATGGGGTGTCTCCAATACGGGGCGCCACCATGGCGCACCGCCGCATTGTCGCAGAACCCGCGCGCAGCGTCAGACCTCGCAGCCGTCCGGGCCGCAGCCGTCGCCCTGCCCGGCAGCCCCTGCGGGCGAACGCTCCGCCGCGATCTGGCGCAGTGCCTGGGCGAAGGCCTCCGGCGGCTGGGCGCCCTGGATGGCGTACGTGTCGTCGATCACAAAGGTGGGCACCGACTGAATGCCAAAGCGCTGCGCCTGTGCCAGCTGCGCCTGGATCTCCTCCAGCCCCTCCTCGCCCGCCAGCAGCGCAGTGATGCGCCCGGCGTCGAGACCACCGGCAGCGCCGGCAGCGATCAGGGTCTGCGGGTCGGCCAGGTTGCGGCCTTCCACGAAATGCGCGCGGAACAGCGCCTCGCCGACCGCGGCCTGGACGCCTTCACGCCCGGCCAGCCACATCAGACGGTGCGCCGGCAGCGTGGTGACCCGGACCTGGCCCTGGTCGAAGTCCATCGGCAGGCCTTCGGCGCGCGCCGCGGTCTGGGTCTGGGTCAGGATCTGTTCGGTGCGCTCGGCGCTGCCGAACTTGGCCGCGTAGGCCTCGCGCAGCGGGACGGGCGTGGTTCCCGCGTCGGGGTCGAGCAGGAACGGGTGCCAGTGCACCTCCACGTCGGGCGCGTCATCGCCCAGCAACGCCAGGCCCTGCTGGAACCGGTGCTTGCCGATCCAGCACCAGGGGCACACCACATCCGACCAGATATCGATTTTCATCTGGCCAGACTGTGGGTGTCGCGGGGCGTTTACAAGGTCTGGCGGTCAGCCGCGTTCAGCGCTGGACCAGCGTGAAAACGGGTGTGCGGCCAGCGCCAGATTGTAATAACGGACCTCGTCGGTCACTTCAGCACCGGCCCAGTCGGGCAGCGTGATCGCCTGACCGGCGTGCTCGAGCTCGACTTCGGCCACCACCAGCCCGGCGTTCTCGCCCAGGAACTCGTCCACTTCCCAGAGCAGCCCTTCGTGCGAGACCAGATGCCGGCGCTTGTCGATCAGCCCGCCGACACACAGCGCCAGCAGCGCGCGCGCATCGTCCACCGGGATCGGGTAATCGAACTCCTGCCGGGTATGCCCGATCTCGCGCGATTTCATGTTGAGGAAGGCCTGCTCGCCCTGGATGCGCACGCGCACGGAGGCCTTCTGTGCGCCACTGTCGAGCGAGGCGGTGTCGTTGAGATAGCCCTGCGCCATCGGGATCACCGCGTGTGCGGCGGTGCGCCAGCCTTCGCCGGTGACGAGGTATTTTCGTTCGATTTCGATGCCCATGCGCACAGTATGCGGCGATCCCGGCACGGCGGCCACGTGCTGCTTCTATACTGGCCGGCTGCCCTGCAAGGACGCCCGATGAAATCCCTTTTCCCCACCCTGCTGCTGTCGCTGCTGCCACTGACCGTGTCGGCCGCCGCGCCGCCCACGCACGCGCAGATCGAAGCGGCCATCATGGCCATGATCGAGGCCGAGAAGAAACCGGCCGCCTCCGCCCAGGATCTGCTGCTGCAGTCGATGTTCACCCCGCGCGGGTTCGAGCATGGGCCGTGCTTTGCCAGCACGACGGTGACCGGCGCGTACGAGTGCCTGGTCGGCATGGAGATCGGGCTCAAGAACCGCTACCGGATGCTGCGCTTCGTCCCGCAGGGGATGGGCTGGGCGATGCAGCGCGCCGATGTCGACGCGCCGGTGCCTCCGCGTGAGCGCGTCCGCGAACTGCTCATCGAACAACTCCATCATCGTGCCGCGGCCATCGACGATGCCGCTGCCCGAGAGGAACTGCGTGCCTTCCAGCAGCGCCTGCAGATCCTGGCGATCGACGACTGCGAACTGCGCAGCACGGAGGCCGCGGAGATCCGCTGCGATGTCACCGCCGGGGACGGCACCGAGCGCGGTACCGACCCGCAGTCCTATGTGTTCGATGCACAGGGCCAGTGGCAGAACGCCGCGGCGGCAGACCGCCGCTGAGCCCGAACGCGGTCAGCGCTTTTCGAACACCGCGATGCTTTCCACGTGCGCGGTGTGCGGGAACATGTCCATCGCGCCGGCCGAGACCAGGGTGAAACCCTGCTCGTTGACCAGGTAGCCGGCGTCGCGCGCCAGCGAGCCGGGATGGCAGCTCACGTAGACGATCCGCTTGAACTGCTTCAGCGGCAGCTGCTGCAGCACTTCGATCGCGCCCGAGCGCGGCGGATCCAGCAGCAGCTTGTCGAAGCCCTGGCGCATCCACGACGCCTGGCGCTGGTCCTGGGTCAGGTCGGCGGCATGGAACTCGGCATTCTCCAAGCCGTTGCGCACGGCGTTCTCTTTCGCACGCGCGACCAGGCCGGCATCACCTTCCACGCCGACGACGTTGCGTACGGTACGCGCCAGCGGCAGGGTGAAGTTGCCCAGGCCGCAGAACAGATCGAGCACGCGCTCGTCCGGGCCGGCATCCAGCAGCGCCAGCGCGTGCGCGATCATCTGCACGTTGAGCTTGGCGTTGACCTGGATGAAGTCCAGCGGGCGGAACGCCAGCTCGACGTCCCACGGCGCCAGCTTGAACGACAGCGGTACTTCGGCCGGCCACAGCGGATGCACGGACTCCACGCCACCGGGCTGCAGCGAGATCGCGAAGCCGTGCTCCTGCCCGAAGGCGGTCCAGGCCGCGCGGTCAGCGTCGCTGAGCGGCTGCATGTGGCGGATGGTCAGGACGATCGCGTCATCGCCGGCGATGAATTCGATCTGGGGGATATCGCGTTTGCCATCGAGCGTTTCGATGAACTCGGACAGCACGCCGACCTTCATGCCGATCTCGGGAATGACCGTCAGGCACTGGCTCAGGTCCGCGACGAAACGCGGATCCAGCTCGCGGAAGCCGACCAGGGTCTTGTCTTTCTTCTCGACGCGGCGCACCGAGAAGCGGCCCTTGCGGCGGTAGCCCCAGCTGTCGCCGACCAGCGGCGGCAGCACGGTGCCGGGGCTGACGTGGCCGATCCGGGTCAGGTTGTCGATCAGCACGCGCTGCTTGGCCACGATCTGCTGCGACTCCTCCAGGTGCTGCAGCACGCAGCCGGCGCAGACGCCGAAATGCGGGCAGCGCGGGGTCACCCGCTGCGGCGAGGCCTGTACCACCTCGAGGGTCCGGGCTTCATCGAAATGGCGGTTGCGCGCGGTCGGTTCGGCGGTCACCACCTCGCCCGGCAGCGCGCCGGTGATGAAGGTGACCTTGCCACCCTCGCCGTCGCGGCGGGCAACGCCACGGCCATCATGGCTGAGGTCGAGGATGTCGGTCTGGAAGGGGGTACGGTCGAGGCGGGAGCGGGTTCGGGCCACGTGGCAACAGGCTGCGGGCAAAAAGGGTGCGTATTGTCGCAGATACCAACTGCCAACTGACTTGCCGCCCGATGAAACCGCTTGCAGGCCGAGCCTTCGCGTTTACTATGGAGGCAGCTGACATGGAGGCAGCCCATATGCAGATGACCCCGAGGGATCCCATGCCCCGATTCCTGCTCGTCGAGGACGACACCATCAGCCGCGGCTTCTTCAAGGCCGCGCTGGAAACCCTGCCGGCCCAGGTCGATACCGCCGATTCACTGGCCACCGCCATGGACCGCGCCCGCGGCAGCCAGCATGACCTGTGGCTGATCGACGTCAACCTGCCCGACGGCAACGGCACCCAGCTGCTGCAGGAACTGCGCCGCTCGCGGCCGGACACCCCGGCGCTGGCGCACACTGCCGACGGCGATACCTCGATCCACTCGCGCCTGCGCGACGCCGGCTTCAGCGAAACCCTGGTCAAGCCGCTGAGCCGCGAACACCTGCTCAAGGCGGTCCGTCGTGCGCTGGTACATACCGCCGGCAGCCTGTCGGCCCCGCTCGACCCGGACGCGGACGATGCCGACAGCCTGCGCCAGGATTGGGACGAGACCACTGCCCTGGCTGCGCTGAATGGGCAGCGCCACCACCTGATCGCCCTGCGCGAACTGTTCCTGGCCGAGTTGCCGGGGGTGCGCGATGCCGTGGCCCAGGCCCTGCGCGAGGACGATGTGCGGGCCCTGCGGGGGCAGCTGCATCGGCTGCAGGCGAGCTGCGGGTTCGTCGGCGCCGCACGCCTGGCGCGGGCGGTCCGCCAGCTGCACCAGGCCCCGGAATCCACCGGTGCCCAGGGACGCTTCCGCGTGGCGGTCGACGCGCTGCTGCAGTAGATCCCCGACGCTACGTGCGCCGCCGGGCCAGGTCCTCGAGCATTTCCCAGGATTTCAGGCCGCGTCCGCCCAGGTGGTGCATCAGCACCGCGCGCATCGGCCGACGCAGGCTGCCCAGATCCTCGGGCCCCGGCATCGCATCGGCGGCCAGCGCCAGCAAGGCGCTGCCGGTCGCCGTGCCACGGCGCTGATCGACACCACGGTCGCTGAGCAGCCGACGCGGCCCCTCCTGCGGGTCCAGTTCGTAGCGCGCGGCCGGGTCGACCGGCTCGTCATCGCTGCCGTGCAGCAGATCGAAGCCGAACCCCAGCGCCTCCAGCAGATCGCGCTCGAAACGCCGCAGGGTCCAGGCCAACGGCTCGCCATCGCGCAACCGGGCACGCACCTGCGCGTAGTGGTCATAGAGCTCGGGCAGCGGGTCCTGGCGGGGCGCCAGCCGCATCATCAGCTCGTTGATGTAGAACCCGGCCAGCATCGCCTCGCCGGTCAGCCGCGGCGCGGCATCGAGCGCTTCGGCCCCACGCAGCTGGGCCAGTTCGCCCCGCTGCACGGCGGTCAGGCGGATCCACTGCAACGGCTGCAGGGCCGCGCGCAGCGCCTGGCTGCGCGGGCTGGAGACACCCCGGGCCAGCACCCCGATCCGGCCATACTGCTCGGTCAGCACTTCAACCAGCAGGCTGGTCTCCCGCCACGCCCGGGCGTGCAGTACGAAGGCCGGCTCATCCTCGATGCGCATGGCTCAACCGCCCGGGGCCGGGATGGCCGGCTTATTCGTAGCCGAACGCCTTGAGCGCGGCTTCGTCGTCGGACCAGCCTTCGCGCACGCGGACCCAGGTTTCCAGGAAGACTTTGGCCCCGAACAGGCGCTCCATCTGCAGGCGCGACTTGGCCCCGATTTCCTTCAGGCGGGTGCCGGCCTTGCCGATCACGATCGCCTTCTGGCCTTCGCGCTCGACCCAGATCACCGCGCCGATGCGCAGCAGGTTGCCGTCTTCGACGAAGCGCTCGATCTCGACCGTGGTCGCATACGGCAGTTCCTCACCGAGCTGGCGCATCAGCTGCTCGCGCACCAGTTCACCGGCCAGGAAACGCTGGCTGCGGTCGGTGATCTCGTCCTCGCCAAACATCGGCGGGGCTTCCGGCAACAGCTTCATCAGGTCGCGGACCAGCGACTCCAGGCCGTTGCGCTTCTGCGCCGAGATCGGATGCACGGCCGCGAACGTGCGGCCTTCGGTGACCTGCTGCAGGAACGGCAGCAGGGCGCCCTTGTCCTTGAGGCGGTCGATCTTGTTGACCACCAGCACCACCGGGATGCCGGAGTCGCTGAGCACGTTGAAGGCCAGGGTGTCTTCGTCATCCCAGCGGCCGGCCTCGATCACCAGCATGCCGGCGTCCACGCCCTCGAGCGAGCCGCGCGCGGCGCGGTTCATCACCCGGTTCATGGCGCGCTTCTGCGCGCGGTGCAGGCCGGGGGTGTCGACCAGCACGATCTGGCCGTCCGGGTAGCTGGCAATGCCCAGCAACCGGTGCCGCGTGGTCTGCGGGCGGTTGGAGACGATGCTGACCTTGGCGCCCACCAGGGCGTTGGTCAGGGTGGATTTGCCGACGTTGGGGCGACCGATGACGGCCACGCTGCCGGAACGATGGGGGGTTGCTTCGTTCACTTGGAATCCAGTTGCTCAAGGGCGGCGGCAGCCGCTTGTTGTTCGGCCAGCCGTCGCGAGGCACCTTCGCCTTCGGTGCTGACAGCGGGGTCGGTTACGCCGCAGCGTACCCGGAAGGTCTTGGCATGATCGTCACCCGATTCTGACACCAGCTCGTACTGGGGCAGCGCCTTCTGCCGGGCCTGCAGCCATTCCTGCAGCCGCGTCTTGGGGTCTTTCTCGGGCTTGCCAGTGGCCGGCAGGGCCTGCATCGAGGCGCTGAACCAGGGCAGCACCACCGTGCCGCAGGCGGCAAACCCGGCATCGAGGTAGATCGCGGCGACGACGGCCTCCAGTGCATCGGCCAGGATGGAGTCGCGGCGATGTCCGCCGGTCTTCATCTCGCCGGGGCCCAGGATCAGGCGCTCGCCCAGTTGCAGCTCGCGCGCGATCACCGCCAGCGCGCCTTCACGCACCAGCTCGGCGCGGGCACGGGTCAGCGCGCCCTCGTCGGCCTTGGGCCAGCGTTCGTAGAGCGCCTGGGCCACCATCATGTTGACGATGCTGTCGCCGAGGAATTCCAGCCGCTCATTGTTGGGCGTGCCGGCGCTGCGATGCGTCAGCGCCTGCTGGAGCAGGCCCGGATCGTTGAAGGCGTGACCGATCAGGTCACCGCGTTGGAAGGTCTTAGTCGGCACCGCTACGGGTCAATTCCTGGTTTGAATCAAATTTGCCCACCACGTCCAGGTTGCCGATCATTTCACGGCGCACTTCGTAGTAGACCTTCATGTTCCAGCCGCCATCGATGCGATCGAACTTCACGTCGGCGGGTTTCACGTTTTCGGAGTAGTTGATGTACAGGCGCTTGAAGAACATGTCCTGGATGCGGCGCGGCTCCATATTGCCCACGCCGGGCTCCTTGGCCAGGCTCTTCATCGCCGAACGGACGGCGTAGTACTCCTGGTACATCGGGAACAGCTTCATGCCGATGTACAGGCCAAAGGCGACCACGATCAGCACCACCAGGAACGAGGTCAAGGTGATGCCGCGCTGCGATGTCATGTTCTTCATTGCGTTCTCCCCAGATACGCGTGTGCCATGAATCAATGGATAGCCGTGCCGATCCGCGACGGCTCAAAGCCGTCCTTGCAGAACCAGCCCGAGCAGTTCAGCCAGATCAGGAACGCCTTGCCGCGGAGGTTCTCTTCCGGCAGCAGGCCCCAGAAACGGCCGTCGTCACTGTTGTCGCGATTGTCGCCCATCACCAGGTACCTGCCGGCCGGGACGGTCCACTGCCCTTCGCCGCGGGCGTAATCGGTCTCCAGCACGGTATGGGTGCGGCCCGGCAGGTGCTCGACCAGCAGCGAACTGCCCTCGCCCTGGCCGTTGTGGCCGGCGTACAGGCCCTTGTTGTCGTATTTGACCGGCTCGCCATTGAGGATCAGGCCGTTGCCCTGGAACTCGATCTGGTCGCCCGGCACGCCGATCACGCGCTTGATGAAGTTCTCGCCCTTGGCCGGATCGTTGTCCGAATGGCCCGGGAAGTGGAACACCACCACGTCGCCGCGCTTGGGCTCGCCGAACGGGATCACCTTGGCGTTGTTCAGCGGCAGGCGCAGGCCGTAGGAGAACTTGTTGACCAGGATGAAATCGCCGATCAGCAGGTTGGGCATCATCGAGCTGGACGGGATCTTGTACGGTTCGGCGATGAAGCTGCGCACCACCAGCACGATCGCCAGCACCGGGAAGAACGCCCGCGCGTAGTCGACCATCACCGGCTCGGTGTCCAGCAGGCCGGCGCGCTGGGCGCGGCGCTTGGCGAAGTACAGCTTCTCGGCCAGCAGGATCAGGCCCGAGGCCAACGTCAGTACGACCAGGAGGAGCTCAAACAATTTCATGCAGTGTCCTTGGGAACGATTGCAGCGGTGTGGTGTGCCCCTGCGCGTCCGGCGACACCGATCCGGTGCCGCCCGCCGCTGCCGGGAAAGCCATCCGGCCTTACTTGTCCATCTGCAGCACGGCCAGGAAGGCTTCCTGCGGGATTTCCACGCGGCCGACCTGCTTCATGCGCTTCTTGCCTTCCTTCTGTTTCTCGAGCAGCTTCTTCTTGCGCGAAACGTCGCCACCATAGCACTTGGCCAGCACGTTCTTGCGCATCGCCTTGACCGTGGTGCGCGAGATGATCTGCGAGCCGACGGCGGCCTGGATCGCCACGTCGAACTGCTGGCGCGGGATCAGTTCCTTCATCTTCTCGCACAGCTCGCGGCCGCGGCGGTCGGCATGGCTGCGGTGCACGATCAGCGACAGCGCATCGACCTTGTCGCCGTTGATCAGCACGTCCACGCGGACGAACGGGCCGGCATCGAAGCGCACGAAGTGATAGTCCAGCGAGGCATAGCCACGGCTGACCGACTTGAGCTTGTCGAAGAAGTCCAGCACCACTTCGGCCATCGGCAGCTCATAGCTGATCTGCACCTGGCTGCCCAGGTAGTTGATGCCGATCTGGCTGCCGCGCTTTTCCTCGCACAGCTTGATGATGTTGCCGATGTACTCCTCGGGGGTGAGTACGTTGGCGCGGATGATCGGCTCGCGGATCTCATCGACCATGTTCACCGGCGGCAGCTTGGCCGGGTTGTCCATGTTGATGATGGTGCCGTCGGTCTTGAGCACTTCATAGACCACGGTGGGCGCGGTGCTGATCAGGTCCAGGTTGTACTCGCGCTCCAGGCGCTCCTGCACGATTTCCATGTGCAGCATGCCCAGGAAGCCGCAGCGGAAGCCGAAGCCCATCGCTTCGGAGCTTTCCGGCTCGAAGCGCAGCGCGGCATCGTTCAGGCGCAGCTTGTCCAGCGCTTCGCGCAGGTCCGGGTAATCCTCGGCATCGACCGGGAACAGGCCGGCGAACACGCGCGGCTGCATTTCCTGGAAGCCCGGCAGCGGCTTGGCGGCCGGATCGGCGGCCAGGGTCAGGGTGTCGCCGACCGGCGCACCGTGCACGTCCTTGATGCTGGCCGTCACCCAGCCCACCTCACCGGCGTTCAGTGCCGGCAGCACCTTGCGCTTGGGGGTGAACACGCCGACGTTGTCGACCTGGTGGTTGCGGCCGGTGGACATCACCTGCAGCTTGTCGCCGGCCTTGATCTGGCCCTGCATCACGCGCACCAGCGAGACCACGCCCAGGTAGTTGTCGAACCACGAGTCGATGATCAGCGCCTGCAGCTTGTCGGTATCGCGCGGCACCGGCGGCGGGATGCGATGCACGATCGCTTCCAGCACGTCGCCCACGTTCAGGCCGGTCTTGGCGCTGACCGCCACGGCGTCGGTCGCATCGATGCCGATCACGGCCTCGATCTCGGCCTTGGCACGGTCGATATCGGCGGTGGGCAGGTCGATCTTGTTGATCACCGGCACCACTTCCAGCCCCTGTTCGACCGCCGTGTAGCAGTTGGCCACGGACTGCGCTTCCACGCCTTGGGCCGCATCGACCACCAGCAGCGCGCCTTCGCAGGCGGCCAGCGAGCGGCTGACTTCATAGGAGAAGTCGACATGCCCGGGGGTGTCGATGAAGTTCAGGTGGTAGGTGTGGCCGTCTTTGGCGACATACGGCAGCGAGACCGACTGGGCCTTGATGGTGATGCCACGCTCGCGCTCGATCGGGTTCGAGTCGAGCACCTGCGCCTCCATCTCACGGGCCTGGAGGCCGCCGCAAAGCTGGATGATGCGATCGGCCAGCGTGGACTTGCCGTGGTCGACGTGGGCGATGATGGAGAAGTTGCGGATGAACCGCATCGAATCAGAAGACATAGGTGGCGGCGGCGCGTCGCGTCGTCAGGATGACTGCGGATTATCGCATGGCCGGCCCGGTCCCGCGTGCGGCCGCCCGCGTTTGCCATGATCGCCCCGCCAGAAACGACCGGGCCCGCCGAAGCGGGCCCGGAAACGCAGGCGGGGCGGGGCTTACTGCCCGGCCTTGACCGCCACGAAGGCGCTGTTGCCGTTGGCGCGGATCAGCAGCATGACCACATCACCCTTGGAGTAGCCGCCCAACGCCTTGTTCAGCGCGGCCACGCTGCCGACCGGGGTCCGGCCGACCTGCAGCACCACCAGGCCCGGCGACAGGCCGGCGTCACGCGCCGACTGGCCATTGACCCGGGTGATGCGCACGCCCTCGCCCGCCGACAGGCCCAGCTGCTGGCGCTGCGGGGCGGTCAGATCGGCCACCTCCAGCCCCAGCAGGGCATTGGCACCTGTCTCCGGCTTGGCCGCTTCCGCGGCTGGACGGGCCGGACCGCGCTCGGCGTCTTCGGCCAGCTCGGTCAGGGTGGCGGTGATCTCCCGCTCCTTGCCATCGCGCAGCACGCTCAGGCGCACCTTGCTGCCCGGCGGCAGCGCGCCGATGGCCGGCGGCAGATCGCTGAAGGTAGTGATCGGGCTGCCGTTGACCGAGCGGATCACATCGCCCGGCTCGATACCGGCCTTGAGCGCCGCGCTGCCCGCGACCACTTCGTTGACCAGCGCGCCGCGGCTGTCCGGCAGGCCCAGCCCCTGGGCCTTCAGGCCATCGATCGGGCCGACCGCCGCGCCGAGCTGGCCGCGGCTGACCCGGCCGGTCTTCTTGATCTGTTCGACCGCGCCCATGGCCAGGTCGATCGGGATCGCGAAGCTGATGCCCATGTAGCCGCCCGAAGCGGAGAAGATCTGCGAGTTGATGCCGACGACTTCACCGCGGGTGTTGAGCAGCGGGCCGCCGGAGTTGCCCTGGTTGATCGCCACGTCGGTCTGGATGAAGGGCACATAGCGCTGGTCCGGGCCGCCGGTGCTGCGGCCGACCGCGCTGACCACACCGGCGGTGACCGAATGATCCAGGCCGAACGGCGAGCCGATCGCGACCACCCACTGGCCCGGCTTGAGGGTGTTGGAATCCCCCACACGCACGGTCGGCAGATTCTTGCCGTCGATCTTGAGCAACGCCACATCGTACTGCTGATCGCTGCCGATCACCTTGGCGGTGAACTCGCGGCGGTCGCCGAGCTTGACCTTCACTTCGCTGGCGTCGGCGACCACGTGATAGTTGGTCAGCACATAGCCATCGGCGGAGATGATGAAACCCGAGCCCATGCCGCGGCCCTGGATGCGCGGACCGTCGTCCTGGCCACCGGGGCCCTGCCCCGGCATCTGGAAGTCCGGGCCGAAGAAGCGGCGGAAGAACTCGGGCATCTCATCGTCGCCCCCCGGCCCCATGGCCCGGGGCTGGCGGTTGTTGCTGCGCACGATGGTGGTCTCGACATTGACCACGCCCGGCCCGACTTGTTCGACCAGGTTGGTGAAGTCCGGCAGGCCACTGACCAACTGCGGTGCAGGCGCGCGCGGTGCAGCGGCCGCCGGGGCGGCCGCGGTGGCCGGTGACGGCGACTGGGCGCAGGCCACCAGCGGCAGGGTCATGGCGATCAGCGCCAGGGCATGGGTACGGATACGGGCGGTCATCAGACACGAACCTCCGGGTCAGGGAACAAAGCGGGGGGGAGCGCTCCGGCGCACAGGCCGGAGCGGAACGTCAGGGCAACGATGTTCAGTCGCGGTGCCGGCGCGCAGGTTCGGCCGTGTCGGCCGATTCCTGAAGACGCGGCTCGAACGGATAGAACGCGGCCTGCGGTGCCTGCGTGGAGAAGCTGGCATTGAGCGCGCCGCCCGCGGCCGGGGCCAGGCTGGAGCGCGGCCACGGTTTGGCCTGCAGATTGCCCACCTCACCGAACGGGAACTGGCGCGCAGTGGCCGCCGGTACGGCCGGCGTCAGCGGCGCCTGGCTGGCGACCGCACGCTGCGGCTCGGCACTGCGCTCGGCAGCGCTGCGTGCCGCCTGCTGGGTGCGGGTGGCACTGGCGCGGCGCGCATTGGCCACGTCCTGGCGGCGGCTGGCGGCCGCCACGGCTGCAGCCGGAACCGCCGCTACCGCCAGCGCCTGCTCGGCGGCAGAGGCCTCGGTCGCCGGCGCCGGCGCGGGCGCGGGCGGCAGCTCGGCCTGGCTGGCGATGATGGTGGTCGGCGCGTCCAGCGCTGCCGGGTCCGGCAGCTGCTCGCGGGTCATGAACATCGCCACGGCCGCGACGGAAGCGGCCAGTGCCGCGCCACCGCCCCAACGACGCCAGCCGCCACGGCGTTCCTTGCGGTCCTGGCTGCGCTCGACATTGGCCTGCATCGCTGGTGCCGGCTCAGCGACCACGGAAACGCGGACCCGCTCGGCGAAATCGACCGGCGCCGGCGCGCAGGCCTGCCCGCGCAGCACATCGCCGAGCATCTGCCAGCGTTCGTTGCAGCTCGACAGGGACTCATCGTGTTCCAGCCGACGCAGCATGAAACGGGCTTCATCGGCCGACAGCTCACCGTCGATCAACGACGACAACTGCTGCCGGTAATGGGCGTCGAATTTATCGGGGGACGCGCCCCGGGAAGCATCATTGGACATATCGTGGCTCATGCGCGGCTCTTCTCGCGGGTGGCGCTGCCCACATCGAGCAGCGGCCGAAGTTCAGTGTCGATCGCCTCGCGGGCACGGAAGATCCGCGACCGCACGGTGCCGATCGGGCACCCCATCTTCTGCGCGATTTCGTCATAACTCAGGCCCTCCACCTCGCGCATGGTGATGGCCGAGCGCAGTTCTTCAGGCAGCGCGGAGACCGCCTTCATCACCGTCTGCTCCAGCTCCTGGCGCATCAACTCGCGCTCGGGCGTGTCGGTGTCGCGCAGGCGCGTGCCGCTGTCGTACTGCTCGGCGTCCCCGATCTCGATGTCATCGGTGGGCGGGCGGCGGTTGTGGGCGGCGAGATGGTTCTTGGCAGTGTTCACGGCGATCCTGTGCAGCCAGGTATAGAACTGGGCGTCGCCCCGGAAACTGCCGATCGCGCGATACGCGCGGACGAAAGTGTCCTGGGCCACGTCCTGACATTCACTCCAGTCCGCGATGTAGCGCCCGATCAGCGCGATGATCCGATGCTGGTACTTGCGTACCAGGACATCGAACGCCGCGCTCTCGCCACGCTGCACACGTCGGACCAGCTCCAGGTCCAGCTCCTGTGGTGTTTCAACCTCGGCCATGGGGGGCCGCACTCCTGTCAGCCCAACCGACGTCGGGCAATGAGACTGCCAATCCCGGGAAAAGTTCAGCGCGCGATCACACCGCGCCGCACCAGCTTTTAACCACCGTTCCGTTAAGGTTTCCGATCCAGGCAATGGATCGACGGCTTCTCTCCCCCAGCTATAGGGATTTGACGGGGAGGAAACAACCTCTGGATCATAGCCCCCTTCTCCATACACAACCGGATGGAACGTTCCCATGCTCTCAGGCTTCGATGGGCTCCGCTTCTCGCATTGGCACCCGCAGATCCGTGACGATGGCGTCGTCGTGCTCAGCCTCGACCGCCAGGACAGCAGCGTCAATGCCATGTCGCAGGACGTGCTGCTCGAACTGGGCGACCTGATCGAGCGGATCGCGATGGACCCGCCCAAGGCGGTGGTGATCCAGTCGATCAAGGCGGCCGGCTTCATCGCCGGGGCGGACCTGAAGGAATTCCAGGAATTCGACCGCCGCGGCACCGTCAATGACGCGATCCGCCGTGGCCAGAGCACCTACCAGAAGCTGGCCGAGCTGCCCTGCCCGACCGTCGCCGCGATCCACGGCCATTGCCTGGGCGGCGGCACCGAGCTGGCCCTGGCCTGTCGTTACCGCGTGGCGTCGAACGATCCCTCCACCCGGATCGGCCTGCCGGAGACCCAGCTGGGCATCTTCCCGGGCTGGGGCGGCAGCTCGCGCCTGCCGCAGCTGGTCGGCGCACCGGCCGCGATGGACATGATGCTGACCGGCCGCAACCTGTCGGCCTCGGCCGCACGCAACATCGGCCTGGTCGACAAGGTCGTCGCACCGGCCGTGCTGCTCGATACCGCCGTGTCGCTCGCGCTGAAGGGCACCACCCGCCCGTTCAAGCAGCGCGCGACCGCCTGGATCACCAACACCTGGCTGGCCCGCAGGCTGCTCGCCCCGCAGATGGCCAAGCAGGTCGCCCGCAAGGCGCGCAAGGAGCATTACCCGGCGCCGTACGCGCTGATCAACACCTGGGCACGCACCGGTGGCAGCCCGATCCAGACCCGACTGGATGCCGAACGCCGCGCCGTGGTCAAGCTGGCCGGCACCCCGACCGCCCGCAACCTGATCCGCATCTTCTTCCTGACCGAACGCCTGAAGGCCCTCGGCGGCAAGGACCACGGCATCCAGCACGTGCACGTCGTCGGTGCCGGTGTGATGGGCGGTGACATCGCCGCGTGGTCGGCCTACAAGGGCTTCAACGTGACCCTGCAGGACCGCGAGCAGCGCTTCATCGACCCGGCCATGGAACGCGCGCAGGCGCTGTTCGCCAAGCGGGTCAAGGACGACAGCAAGCGCCCGGCCGTGGCGGCACGCCTGAAGGCGGATCTTGCCGGCGAGGGCGTGGCCCAGGCGGATCTGGTGATCGAAGCCATCATCGAGAACCCGGAGGCCAAGCGTGAGCTGTACCAGTCGCTGGAGCCGAAGATGAAGGCCGATGCGCTGCTGACCACCAACACCTCGTCGATCCCGCTGGACGAACTGCGCGACCACATCCAGCGTCCGGCGCAGTTCGCCGGCCTGCATTACTTCAATCCGGTCGCGCAGATGCCGCTGGTGGAAATCATCCATCACGACGGGATGGCGCCGGAGACCGAGCGCCGCCTGGCCTCGTTCTGCAAGGCGCTGGGCAAGTTCCCGGTACCGGTCGCCGGCACGCCCGGCTTCCTGGTCAACCGCGTGCTGTTCCCGTACATGCTTGAAGCCGCCACCGCGTATGCCGAAGGCGTCCCGGGCCCGGTGCTGGACAAGGCCGCGGTCAAGTTCGGCATGCCGATGGGCCCGATCGAACTGCTCGACACCGTCGGCCTGGATGTGGCGGCCGGCGTGGGCAAGGAACTGGCGCCGTTCCTCGGCCTGCAGGTGCCGGCCGCACTGGCGACCGTGGAACAGGGCAAGCGCGGCAAGAAGGACGGCCAGGGCCTGTACAAGTGGGAGAACGGCCGCGCGCAGAAGCCGGACGTCCCCGCCAACTACGAGGTGCCGGCCGATCTGGAAGACCGCCTGATCCTGCCGCTGCTCAACGAAGCGGTGGCCTGCCTGCACGACGGCGTCGTCGCCGATGCCGACCTGCTCGATGCCGGCGTGATCTTCGGGACCGGTTTCGCCCCGTTCCGCGGCGGCCCGATCCAGTACATCCGCGCCACCGGTGCCGACGCCCTGGTCGAACGCCTCAAGGTTCTGCAGCAGCGCCATGGCGACCGTTTCGCGCCCCGCCCGGGCTGGGATTCGCCGGTACTGCGCGAACCGGTGATCTGAGGATCGCCGTGACCTGAAACGACGACGCCACCGCAGGGTGGCGTTGTTGTTTCCGCCGCCGGCGTGCAACCAGAACACCCTGTTACCGATACAGGCCTCCCACCCCCACACCCCGCATGCGATCCTCCCGCTCTGTCCCCGCCAGCGAGACCGCCCGCATGACGACCATCATCGCCCCCCGCATCCATGACATCGGTGGCCTGCAGGTGCGCCGCGCCGTGCCGACCCTGCAGGCGCGCAGCGTCGGCCCCTTCGTCTTCGTCGACCAGATGGGCCCGGCCGTGCTCTCCCCCGGCACTGGCATCGACGTGCGCCCGCACCCCCACATCGGCCTGGCCACCGTCACCTTCCTGTGGTCCGGCGCCATCGGCCACCGCGACACCCTCGGCTCGGACCAGGTCATCCGCCCCGGTGACGTCAACTGGATGACCGCCGGCCGCGGCATCGCCCACTCCGAACGGACGCCCGCCATCGAGCGCGAACACGACCATCCGCTGCACGGCATGCAGACCTGGCTGGCACTGCCGAAGAGTGCCGAAGAGACCGATCCCGCGTTCTACCACCATGCCGCCGACACCCTGCCCCAGCAGCGCCGCAACGGTGCGTGGCTGCGCGTCATCGCCGGCCGCGCGTACGGCGAAGAATCCCCGGTCAAGGTGTTCGCCGATACCCTCAACGTCGCCATCGATCTCGACGCCGATGCGGAGATCGACCTGGATACCGGCCACGCCGAGCGTTCGCTGTACATCCTCGAAGGCCAGGCCCAGCTCGATGGCGTGGACGTTCCCGCCCAGCACCTGATCATTCCCGAGCCCGGCGCCCGCGGCCGCCTGCGCGCCAAGACCCCGATCAAGGCGATGCTGATGGGCGGCGAGCCACTCGATGGCCCGCGCCATCTCTGGTGGAACTTCGTCTCCAGCTCCACCGAGCGGATCGAGCAGGCCAAGCACGACTGGGAATCCGGCCGCTTCGGCACGATTCCGGGCGACGACAAAGAGTTGATTCCGCTGCCCGCGTACTGAGCCGCACACCCGGCGGCCAACCGTTCGTCGGGTCTTGACGTGACCGTCACCCCGATGAACCCCGATTCAGCTACGTTGCGCCTGCCCACCCCGGGCATAACGTGGAGCACATCGATGAGCATGGGCAAGCGTCTGGCCGCCGAGTTCCTGGGCACGTTCTGGTTGGTATTGGGTGGGTGTGGCAGCGCCGTGCTGGCCGCCAAGTTCGGCGGCGACGGCAATCCGCTGGGGATCGGTTTCGTGGGCGTCGCGCTGGCCTTCGGCCTGACCGTGCTGACCGGCGCCTATGCGTTCGGGCATGTCTCCGGCGCGCACTTCAATCCGGCGGTCAGCGTCGGCCTGTGGGCCGGCGGCCGCTTCCCGGCCCGTGACCTGCTCCCCTACATCGTCGCGCAGGTGCTCGGCGGTGCGCTGGCCGGCTTCATCCTGCTGCAGATCGCCTCCGGCGCGCCCGGCTTCCAGATCGATGGCAGCCAGGCCGGCGCATTCGCCAGCAACGGGTATGGCGCACTCTCACCGGGAGGCTACAGCGTCGCGGCCGCGTTCCTGTGCGAAGTGGTGCTGACCGCCTTCTTCCTGATCGTCATCATGGGCTCGACCCACGGCAACGCACCGGCGGGCTTTGCACCGATCGCGATCGGCCTGGCCCTGACCCTGATCCACCTGATCAGCATTCCGGTCACCAATACCTCGGTCAACCCGGCCCGCTCCACCGCCGTGGCCCTGTTCGCCGGCAGCGGTGCGCTGAGCCAGCTCTGGCTGTTCTGGCTGGCGCCGCTGCTGGGCGGCCTGATCGGCGGCATCGTCTACAAATGGATGGGCGCGGCGCCCCGCTGAGGATCCGGCCGGGCGGCCTCGCGCTGCCCGGCCAGCGGTGCAGAAAGGTTCACCTGAAACCGTTATTTGTACACTGAGTCACATTCCGTTAAGGTCCGGATCACTCGTCCGACATTGACGGCAGCGAGTCATCCGGTACGCGCGCGGGGAATGCGCCACCACGGCCTGGGTTGTCGACGGCCGCCGGAATGCCTGTCAGCGACGGACGCGATCATCGACCCTGGGGGAACCATGAACGTCCTGCGCGCTGTCGTGTGTGTGTGTCTGTCGATGTCTGCCGGCGCCGTTGCGGCGCAATCCACCAGCGAATGTCCGTCCCTGCCCGCCAGCAGCGGCCTGCAGTGGCAGGAACTGGCCCAGCGGGATCTGATCCTGTGCAAGGCCAGGACCGCCGATGGGCGTGAAGTGCTCAGCCTCACCCTGAGTGCCCGCAACCCGGAGCTGCCGTTGAACCGCGCGCTGCGCCAGGAAAAAGGCAGCTTCGCGGGTGAAACGCTGTACTGGTACCAGCCCGACCTGGGCGGCCAGAAACCGCCGGGCTACGACACCCGCCGCATTACCGTGGTGAAGTTCGACAAGAACCGCTTCGCGCAGATTGCGTTGTACGCGGGCGACAGGAGCGAACTGGGTTCGCTGCAGTCGCTGGCGCAGGGCATGAACCTGACGCCCTCGGCTGTCGCCGCCGGGCGCTGAGGAAGAGGCCGGGACGGTGCGCCGCACACATCCCGGAAGCAACGGTAGCGCCGACCGCTGGTCGGCGCCTCCCACCCTGTCAGGTGTCATGCCGTTGCCGGCCAACGGCCGGCACTGCCGCGCCTCAGAAGCGGCCTTCCTGGAAATCCACGAAGGCCTGCATCAGCTCCTGCTTGGTGTTCATCACGAACGGCCCGTGCCGCATGACCGGCTCGCGCAGCGGACGGCCCGCCACCAGGATCAGGCGCGCACCGGTTTCGCCCGCGCGCAGCGCCAGCTGCTCACCGCCGCCCAGCACCGCCATTTCCTGCTTGGCCACCGGGCGCGCATCGTCGCCCTCGCCGATCTCCAGCCCCCCTTCGAACACGTAGGCAAACGCGTTGTGGCCATCAGGCAGCGTGTAGCTCCAGCCCGCGCGCGCCTCCAGGGTGATGTCGAGATACACCGGGTCGGTGGCCGGCTGCACGATCGGCCCGACGGTGTCACCCACCTGCCCGGCGATCACCTTGACCTGCACGCCCTCGGCCGGCGCCGTCACCGGGATGTGGTCCGGCGCGAACTCCTGGTATTTCGGGTCCGTCATCTTGTCGCGCGCCGGGAGGTTCACCCACAGCTGGAAACCGCGCATCTGGCCGGATTCCTGCTCGGGCATCTCCGAGTGGATCAGGCCGCGTCCGGCGGTCATCCACTGCACGCTGCCCGGCGTGAGCAGGCCCTCGTTGCCGTGGTTGTCCTTGTGCCGCATCCGGCCGTCGAGCATGTAGGTGACGGTCTCGAACCCGCGGTGCGGATGGCTGGGGAAGCCGGCGATGTAGTCCTCGGCACGGTCCGTGCCGAATTCATCCAGCAGCAGGAACGGATCCAGGTCGGGCAGCGACGGCCCACCGATGACCCGCGTCAGGCGGACGCCGGCGCCATCGGAGGTGGCCATGCCACGGATGGTGCGCAGCACGCGCACCGGGGTTGGGCTGCTCATGGTGACTCCAGGGTCGGTGATCTATCGACAAGATGGCCTCGCCGGCCCCGCCGGCCAACCGTCATGCCCGCAACCGATTGTTCCAAGCGTGATGTTCCGATGACGTGCACGGGCACGCTCCCCACCCACCCTACGACCAAAGTACTAGCGGCAAGCCCCCGCCATTGCATTGACCCCGTCAGTGCCAAGGCGGACTCTTACGACGATCTCCAGGGAGACGCAATCTCATGAAAGGTTTTTCGAAACTGGGTTGGGCAGTCATCGCACTGCTTGGCGCATTCTGTCTAGGCACCGTCGCGCTGCGCCGCGGTGAACCCATCAATGCGCTGTGGATCGTCGTCGCTGCGGTCTCCATCTATCTCATCGCGTATCGCTTCTACAGCCTGTTCATCGCCGACAAGGTGATGCAGCTCGATCCGACCCGGGCCACGCCCGCGGTGATCAACAACGATGGCCTGGATTACGTTCCGACCAACAAGCACGTGCTGTTCGGCCACCACTTCGCCGCCATCGCCGGTGCGGGCCCGCTGGTCGGGCCGGTGCTGGCCGCGCAGATGGGCTACCTGCCCGGCCTGCTCTGGCTGGTGGTGGGCGTGGTCGTGGCCGGCGCGGTGCAGGATTTCATGATCCTGTTCCTCTCCAGCCGCCGCAACGGTCGCTCGCTGGGCGATCTGGTGCGCGAGGAAATGGGGCCGGTGCCCGGCACCATCGCCTTGTTCGGTGCCTTCCTGATCATGATCATCATCCTCGCGGTGCTGGCGATGGTCGTGGTCAAGGCGCTGGCCGAAAGCCCCTGGGGCATGTTCACGGTCATCGCGACCATGCCGATCGCGATCCTGATGGGCGTGTACATGCGCTACATCCGCCCGGGCAAGATCGGTGAGATTTCCGTGGTCGGCCTGATCCTGCTGCTGGCCGCGATCTGGTTCGGTGGCAAGGTCGCCGCCGATCCGGTCTGGGGCCCGGCCTTCACCTTCACCGGCATCCAGATCACCTGGATGCTGATCGGCTACGGCTTCGTCGCCTCGGTGCTGCCGGTGTGGCTGCTGCTGGCGCCGCGCGACTACCTGTCCACCTTCCTCAAGATCGGCACCATCGTGGCGCTGGCGATCGGCATCCTGATCGTCATGCCGGAACTGAAGATGCCGGCGCTGACCCAGTTCGCCGCCAGTGGCGACGGCCCGGTCTGGAAAGGCGGGATGTTCCCGTTCCTGTTCATCACCATCGCCTGCGGCGCGGTGTCCGGTTTCCATGCGCTGATCGCCTCGGGCACCACGCCCAAGCTGCTCGCCAATGAGCGCCACATGCGCTACATCGGCTACGGCGGCATGCTGATGGAATCGTTCGTCGCGGTGATGGCGCTGGTGGCCGCCTCGATCATCGATCCGGGCATCTACTTCGCCATGAACGCGCCGGCCGCCGTGATCGGTCCGGATGCGGTCTCCGCTGCGGCCTACATCAGCAATACGTGGGGCTTCATCATCACTCCCGAGCAGCTGGAGGCCACGGCCGCGGCCATCGGCGAGCCGACCATCCTGCACCGCGCCGGTGGCGCACCGACGCTGGCGGTGGGCATCGCGCAGATCCTGCACGAGGCGATCCCGAGCGGCAGCAACGCGATGATGGCGTTCTGGTACCACTTCGCGATCCTGTTCGAAGCCTTGTTCATCCTCACTGCGGTCGATGCCGGTACCCGTGCCGGTCGCTTCATGCTGCAGGACCTGCTGGGCAACTTCATCCCGGCCCTGAAGAAGACCGAATCGTGGACCGCCAACATCATCGCCACCGCCGGCTGCGTGGCGCTGTGGGGCTACCTGCTCTATACGGGCGTGGTCGATCCCTTCGGTGGTATCCAGACCCTGTGGCCGCTGTTCGGCATCTCCAACCAGATGCTGGCGGGTATCGCACTGATGCTCGGCACCGTGGTGCTGTTCAAGATGAAGCGTGACCGCTTCGCCTGGGTGACCGGCGTACCGGCGGTGTGGCTGCTGATCTGCACCACCTATGCGGGCCTGATCAAGATCTTCGACAGCAACCCGGCACAGGGCTTCCTGGCCCAGGCACACAAGTACCAGGATGCGATCGCCACCGGCACCCTGACCGCGCCGGCCAAGACCGTCGGCCAGATGCACCAGATCGTGGTCAACGCCTACGTCAACACCGGCCTGACCGTGCTGTTCCTGTTCGTGGTGTTCTCGATCCTGTTCTACGCGATCAAGACCATCTTCATGGCCCGCCGCACCCCGCAGCGGACCGACAGGGAAACCCCGTACGTGGCGCTTGAGCCGCACCAGATGGCGGACCTGTGATGAGTACCGAACTCGTCCCCGCCGGTCAGTACCAGGCCCACCGCCGCATCTGGCGGCGCCTGGTGCAGACCGCGCGGCTGTGCTGCGGGATTCCCGACTACGACAACTACGTCCGGCATGTGCTGGAGAAGCATCCGGACCGCGTGCCGATGGACTACAAGACGTTCTTCCGCGAGCGCCAGGAGGCGCGTTACAGCGGCAAGAACGGGGGACGGTGCTGCTGAAGCCGCAGCGTCCGCACGGTCCCGACCGTTGATCGGGACACCGCTACAAAAAATCGGCGGCGCGAAAGCGCCGCCGTTTTTGTTGGGCCGCCCTGCGGCCGGGACCCGCCACGACCGTGGGTCGTGGCGCCTCGATCCCGCCTTACGCGCCGGCCATCCACTTCAGGATCAGGCCGGTCACATAGGCCAGCCCAGTCCCGGTGGCATAGCCCACGGTGCCCAGCAGCACGCCGACCGGGGCCAGCGACGGATGGAATGCCGCGGCGACCACCGGGGCCGATGCCGCTGCACCGATGTTGCCCTGCGAGCCGATCGCGAAGAAGAACAGCGGTGCGCGCAGCAGCTTGGCGGCGATCCACAGCACCAGGATGTGCGTGAGCATCCAGATCGCACCGAGCGCGAACAACCACGGACGGTCGAGCAGCGAGAGCAGATCCATCTGCATGCCGATGCAGGCGATCAGGAAGTACAGGAACAGCGTGCCAAGACGCGACGCACCGGCCGACTCCAGGCGCCGCGCGCGGGTGAAGCTCAAACCCAGGCCGAGCGCGGTGGACAACAGCACCACCCAGACGAACGCGCTGTCCAGGCTGAACTGGCTGGCCCAGCTCACGTTGGCCTTGAACCAGCCGCTCAGCGGTGCCGCGATGGCATGCGCCAGGCCGACACCGCCCAGTGCCACACCGACGATCACCATCAGGTCGGTGAGGCTGGGAATGCGCGCGTTCTGCGCTTCGTAAGCGGAAATCCGGGCCTTCATCTCATCGATGGCGCGGGTATCGGCCCCGTTGCGCGCATCGATCTGCTGGGCGCGGTTGGCGAGGAACAGCAGCACCGCCATCCACAGGCTCGCGCAGGCCACATCGACCACGGCGAACTGGCCGAACGTGGTCGCATCGGTGCCGAATACTTCGCGCATCGCCACCATGTTGGCGCCGCCGCCGATCCAGCTGCCGGCCAGGGCGGCCATGCCCTTCCAGGTATCGCCGGCCACGGTGGCCGGGTGGATCCAGGACATGGTCTGGAACGACACGATGGCGCCGAGGATGATGCCCAGCGTGCCGGCGCAGAACACCAGCAGCAGCTTCGGGCCGAGCTTCATGATGCCCTTCAGGTCGATCGAGAGCGTCAGCAGCACCAGCGCGGCGGGCAGCAGCACGTCACGGGCGATCGGGTTGTAGAGCGAGGTGTTGTGGCCATCGATGAGGCCGGCGGTGTTGTAGATGGCCGGGATGAAGTAGCACAGCAGCAACGCCGGCACCCAGGCGAACACCTTCTTGAGCAACGGCGTCGGGCCGCTGGCGGCCCAGAAAATCACGGCGAGCGTGGCGGCGATCAGGCCGAGGCCGACGATGTCATTGGTGATCAGGGCAGTACTGGGTTCGGTCGGCATCACGCCATCCTCTGTCGATCGAAGGGATAAAAAAAAGCGCCGCATAGAGCGGCGCCTCCGGAGCTTAACATTGTCTTCACGAGGCCACACTTTGCAGCGCAGCGATCAGGGCGGTGACGACGCTGGCAGCGAGCCCCTGTCACTGCGTTCCGGCAGCGAAGCACCCAGATCGAGGATCACGCAGGTTCCGCGCGGCACGCAGGGCTGGATCTGCAGCGCCCAGCCCAGGTGTTCGCAGAGCCGGGCGATCAGCTCCAGGCCGATCCCGCTCTGTTCGTTGCGGTCGCCCCGCGCCATGCGCGCGTGCACCGCCGCGATCTCTTCCGGGCTCATGCCGAGCCCCGGATCCTGCAGGGTCACCACCGCCTGGTCGGAGACCTGGATGTGGATGGTGCCGCGGCCACTGTTCTCGATCGCGTTGCGCAGCAGGTTGCCGATCGCCGCCTGCACCACGCCCAGCGGCGCGATGATGTCCACCCGCGCCAGGCCATCGATCCCGATGCGCAGGTCCTTGTCGCCCATCAGGTGACGATGGTCTTCGATGATGTCCGGTACCAGCAGGTCCAAGGGAATGCGTTCGCCCAGTGCGGCCAACCGCGCAGGGTCGCGCGCGAGCACCAGCAGCAGCTGGATCAGCTGCTCCACGCCCTGCGCCGTGCGGTGCACGCGCTGCATCTGCTGCCGTGCACGCTCTGGGATGTCAGGCTGTCCGAGCGCCAGCTCCGAGGCCCCGGTGATCACCGCGATCGGCGTACGCAGCTCATGGCTGGCCGTGCTGATGAAAACGCGCTCGCGCTCGACGAACTGTTCGTTGCGCGCCAGGTAATCGTTGAGCGCATTGGCGATGACGTACAGCTCCGAGCTGGCACGCGGGTCCACCTCCACCCGCTGCCCGGGAACACCCGGGTGCAGCTCATCGATGCGCCTGGCCAGCGAGCTCAGCGGGCGCACCAACCGGCCGACGCCGAACGACGCCATCAGCACGGTGACGATGATCATCAGCACCCCGGCCAGCAACACCCAGCGCGTGGCGAACTGTTCCAGCTCGTGGAAGTCATTGATGTCCAGCACCAGCGCCAGCCGCCCCAGCTGCGGGGTCTCGCGGATCATCACCGCACTCTGGCGGTCGTTGACCATCACCCCGTCGTGCAGGCCCGGGTGCAGCGTGCGCAGGCTCTCCGGCACCGCAGGGCTGCCGTTGATATGGAACAGCCGCAGGGTGTCCGAATCCTGCCAGCGGTAGTGCGGCTCGTGTTCGATGTGGTTGACGATGCTGTCCAGCTCGGAGTTGAGCAGCGCGCGCCATGCCGAGTGCTCGGCGTGTTCATGCACATAGTTGCCCACGCTGAACACCGCCAGCGAGATCAGCGCCAGATAGCCCAGCAGCCACCACACCATGCGCCGGTGCATCGGCGCTGGCTTGGCCACGCGCTTATGCCACTGCATCGGAACTGTCCGCAGCCGACACGCCCAGGCGGTACCCCACCCGCGGCAGGGTATGGATCAGCTTCTGCTGGAACGGGCCATCCACGCTGCGGCGCAGCTCGTAGACATGCGAGCGCAGCAGGTCGCCGTCGGGCAGCTCGTCGCCCCACAGCGCGAACTCCAGCTGCTGGCGGGTGACCGCCCCCGGGCTGGCGCGCATCAGCACTTCCAGCAGTTTGCGGCAGGCCGGGTAAAGGTGCAGTGGCTTGCCGTCACGCTGCGCCTCCAGCGTGGCCAGATCCAGCCTGAGATCGGCCACCTCCAGCAGCTTGCGCGGGTTGCGACCGTTGGCACGCACCATCAATGCTTCCAGGCGCACTTCCAGCTCCGGCAGCGCGAACGGCTTGGTCAGGTAATCATCCGCGCCGGCGCGGAAACCGGCGATCTTGTCCGGCAGCTCGTCGCGGGCGGTCAGCATGATCACCGGCACTTCCGAACCGTGGTCGGCGCGCAACCGTCGCAGCACTTCCGGGCCTTCCATCCGCGGCAGCATCCAGTCCAGGATCAGCGCGTCATAGGGCTGCGACACGGCCAGGTGCAGCCCGGTCACGCCGTCGGGCGCGACATCGAGCAGATGGCCCCGGGATTCGAAGTAATCGAAAAGATTGGCAACCAGCTGACGGTTGTCTTCAATGACCAGCAGCCGCATGGGACACTCTCTTGACCGGTTGGGCGCATGGTAGCGGGAACCATGTCGGAATCCGGTCGCAATGGGGTGGTTACGACGCTTTTCCTACGCTGTCGGGGAGACAGTGGCTGTTTTGCCGATGAGCCTGGGCGTGACCGAATCCTCCTTCCTGCGGCGCTGGCCGCGTGTGCTGGTCTGCCTTGCCCTGCTGGTGGCGCTGGCGGCCGGCATCGGCCTGCGCCAGCCCTCGCCGCCGGATGAGCCGCGTTTCGTGCTGGCGGCCCGCGCCATGGTCGACTCCGGCCAATGGCTGCTGCCCCACCGCGGCAGCGAACTGTATGCGGAAAAACCCCCTGTTTTCATGTGGATGCAGGCGGCCAGCCACCAGCTGTTCGGCGGCTGGGCCGTTGCCTTCCTGGTGCCCTCGCTGCTGGCTGCCCTGCTGACCCTGTGGCTGACCTGGGATCTGGGTCGGCGGCTGTGGAGCCGGCGCGTCGGCGGGTGGGCGATGCTCGCCTTGTTCAGTTGCCTGCAGTTCGGCCTGATGGCCAAACGGGCCCAGATCGACATGGTGCTGGTGGCGATGACCACCCTGTCGCTGTGGGGGCTGCTGCGCCACCTGCTGGAGGGTCGCAACCGGCCGGCGCTGTGGCTGGCCGGTTTCGCGGCGGGTCTCGGCACGGTGACCAAGGGCGTGGGCTTCCTGCCGCTGCTGGTGCTGGTGCCGTTCGCCCTCTGGCGCTGGCGCACCCGTGGCACGGCGCTGCCGCCGGGCATCGCGCGCGATCTGTGGTGGCTGCTGCCGGCGTTCCTGCTCGGCACCGCGGTCTGGCTGGCGCCGTTGGGGGTGGCACTGCTGCACTCGCCCGATCCGGCCCTGCACGCGTATGCGCGTGAACTGCTGTTCAAACAGACCGGCACCCGCTACGCCAACGCCTGGCACCACGTGAAACCTGCCTGGTACTACCTGCAGGTGATGGCGACCTTGTGGCTGCCCGGCAGCCTGCTGCTGCCGGCGCTGATCCCGGCCTGGTGGCGGCGCCTCAAGCGCCTGGACGGGCGCTGGTGGCTGCTGCTGGGCTGGGCCCTGCTGGTACTGGTGTTCTTCAGCGCCAGCCCAGGCAAGCGTGAGGTCTACATCTTCCCGATGCTGCCCGCGCTGTGCCTGGCCGCCGCGCCCCTGCTGCCCGGGCTGCTGCGTCGTGCCGGGCTGCGTTGGCTGCTGTGGGCCTATGTCGTTCTGCTGGGCGCGGCCGGGTTGTACATCGGCCTGCAGCTCTGGAACGGCAGTGCGTGGGCGCATGCGCAACTGGCACGGCGCGCCATGCCCGACAGCCTGCTGCCGGTGCTCGGCGGCTGGCTGCTCGCCTTCGGCGTGCTGCTGCTGGCCTTGGCACTGTGGTGGCGGCCACGCCGTGTCGGCGCGCTGGTGGTGGCGACGTCATGCCTGCTCTGGAATCTGTATGGCTGGGTGCTGATGCCCACGCTGGATCCGTACAGCTCCGCCTCCGCCGTGATGCGGCAGGTGGGCGCGCGGATCGGCCCGCAGGCCGAACTGGGCGTGGTCGCCTGGCGCGAGCAGAACCTGCTGCAGGCCGACCGCCCCGTCACCGACTTCGGTTTCAAGACACCGTGGGAGCAGCAATGGCAGGCCGCCGGCCCGTGGCTGGCGCAGGCGCCCGCGCAGCGCTGGCTGCTGGTGCTGGATGAAGCGATCAGTCCCTGCGTGGACCCCGCGGCCGTGATCGAGATCGGCAGCGCGAACCGCAACCGCTGGCTGCTGTTCCCGGGCACCGCGTGGCAGGCCGACTGCCACGCGGCGGTGACCGCGACCGACACCGCGCAGGACGAGGAAGACTGAACGGCAGGCCGCGCTTAACCGGCGGCCAACATCGCTCCGACCGCTCTCCGACACCCCGCTGACGACCATGGCGCCGGAATCTCCGCCGGCCCCTTTGTCCATGTTCCCAGCGTCCACCGTTGCTCTTTCCTCCGCGCCCGCTGCCACGGCCACGCCGGGTTTCCTCCGCGACCACCTCTGGGCTCCGCTGGCGTTGACCCTGCTCGCCAGTGCGGTGCTGATGGGCGCCGGGGGCGACCAGTGGCTGGCCGACCAGTGGTATCGCCTGGAAGGCCAGCAGTGGGCGCTGCAGAACGCCTGGTTCACCACGCATCTGATCCATCAGGCCGGCAAATGGGCCAGCAGTGTGGCGGCGCTCGTGGCGATCGTGCTGTGTTTCCACGCGTGGCGCAGTGAGCGTGCGGCCGGGTGGCGCTGGCCGCTGCTGTACCTGGTGCTGGCGGTCGCGCTGGGCACCGGTCTGGTCTCGCTGCTCAAGTCATTCACCAACATGGACTGCCCGTGGGATCTCACCCGCTACGGCGGCACCCGCGCGTTCATCGGCCTGTTCGCCACACGCCCACCGGGCATGCCGCGCGGGGTGTGCTTCCCGGGCGGGCACTCCAGCGCAGGCTTTGCATGGATCAGCCTGTACTTCTTCGCCCTGATGGTGCGCCCCGCCTGGCGCTGGCGCGGCCTGGCGATCGGCCTGCTGGCCGGCGGCGTGTTCGGGATTTCGCAGCAACTGCGTGGCGCGCATTTCCTCTCACATGATCTGTGGACGCTGGCCACCTGCTGGGCGGTGTCGCTGGCCCTGTACCTGCTGGTGGAACGCATCCGCGTGCTCGAACGCAGCGCGGCGCCCGTCAGTGCGCAGGGAGACGTGGCATGAGCGCCGCCCTCCCGCGTGCTACACGCTTCCCGGCGCTGGCCACCCTGCGCGCCTGGCGCCCGCAGTGCACCACCGAGACCCTGATCCTGCTCACCAGCGTGTTCTTCGCGGTCGCCTGCAACGGCCTGTTCTGGCACAGCGCGATGGCGACCCACCCGGGCAGCATTGGATTCGCACTCTCGCTGTTCCTGTTCCTGGTCGGCGCGCACAGCCTGCTGATGGGGCTGCTGGTCTGGCGCTGGAATGCCAAAGTGGTCCTCAGCGTGCTGCTGATCTGCACCGCACTGGCTGCGCACTACATGGGCAGTTACCACATCTATCTGGATGCGGACATGCTGCGCAACGTGCTGGCGACCGATCACAAGGAAAGCCGGGAATTGATCACGCCCACCCTGATCCTGCCGTTGCTGCTGTTGGCCTTCGCACCCATGCTGCTGCTGTGGCGCGTGCAGCTGCGCCGGCGCACGCTGGGCGCGGCGCTGCTGTGGCGTATCGGTTTTCTGCTGCTCTCGGCGTTGATCGCCTTCGGCGGGGCGATGCTGTCCTTCCAGGAAATGTCGTCGCTGATGCGCAACCAACGCGAAGTGCGCTACCTGGCCACGCCCGGCAACGTCCTGCTCGGCCTGCCCAAGGCACTGCGCGGTGACAATCCGATCCAGCGCGCCCCCAAGCTGCCGATCGGCATGGATGCCAAGGCGACCCCGCATGCCGCCGGCAGCCGCCCGCGCCTGCTGGTGATCGTCATGGGTGAAACCGCGCGCGCGCAGAACTGGGGGCTCAACGGCTACACCAGGCAGACCACGCCGGAACTGGCCCAGGCCGGGGTGATCAACTTCCCCGACATGCATTCGTGCGGCACCAGCACCGAAGTCTCGCTGCCCTGCCTGTTCTCGCCCTACGGTCGCCACGACTACGACGAGAAGAAGATCCGCGCGCACCAGTCGCTGTTGCACGTACTGGACCACGCCGGCATCGCCACGTTGTGGCGCGACAACCAGTCCGGTTGCAAGGGCGTCTGCGAGGGCCTGGAGATGCAGGCACTGGACGATGCCAAGCACCCGACCCTGTGCACCAACGGGCGCTGCATGGATGAAATCCTGATCGACGACCTCGCCGCCCAGGTCCGCGCCAGACCCGGCGACCGCGTGGTGGTGCTGCATCAGCTGGGCAACCACGGGCCGAGCTACTTCGAACGCTATCCGGCACGCTTCCGCCGCTTCACCCCCACCTGCGATACACCGGACCTCGGCAAGTGCAGCCGCGCGCAGATCACCAACAGTTACGACAACGCGCTGCTGTACACCGATCACCTGCTCTCGCGCACGATCGGCACCCTCAAGGGCATGGACGACTACGACACCGCGATGATCTACCTCTCCGATCACGGCGAGTCGCTGGGCGAGAAGGGTCTGTACCTGCATGGCGTTCCGTACGCGATCGCGCCGCAGGAACAGACCCGCGTGCCGATGGCGATGTGGTTCTCCCCGTCCTTCGCCGCCAACCGTGGGCTCAACCTGGCCTGCGTGCGGGAGCGCGCGGGCAAGTACACCGATCACGACAATCTGTTCCCGTCGGTCCTCGGGCTGATGCAGGTCAGGACATCGGTGTATGAGCGTGACCGGGATCTTTTTGCCGGGTGCGAGGTTTGAAGCGGACAGTCTGCTGTCAGATATTCGCTCTTCAGTTCGGCGCGTCGGCGGATAGCCGGACAAAGAGCCGCTGTTTCTCCGTGCGCACCGACCCACTGTCGACGGGGTGGTGTGGGTGGGTTGGCGGGACCATGAGCGCCATGGATGGCGCGACATAAGCCTACATGGACGTACTTGCGGCGGGTCCCGACAACCCACCCGCACCGCACCGCCCCACGGAGCACGGACGCATCGCCGTTGACGTTGGCGCTGCCAATCGAAACGCCCCCTGCTGCCCTGCCCCTTGCGGTGCGACCGGCGCTTCACTAGCCTTCGCCGGTCTGTCACCACCCAAGGATGTGCCCGTGAACCACCGCCCGCTCCTGCTGGCCCTGGCAGTCAGTGCTGCCGCACTGACGCTGGCGGCCTGCCAGAAGGAACCGTCCCCCGCCGATGCACCGGCTGCGGGCGCCACCCAGTCCAAGGAAACCGCGGACCAGTTCATCGCCCGCGTCAACGCCGAGTACAAGGCCATGTACCCGGAAATGACCTCGGCGCAGTGGCTGTCCTCCACCTACATCAATGACGATTCCGAGCGCGTCGCTGCCAAGGCCAACGAACGCTGGCTCACCGTCCTCAACGGCTGGATCACCCAGGCCGGCCAGTACGACGGCCAGCCCATGAGCGAAGACACCAAGCGCCAGATCCACCTGCTCAAGCTGATGACCTCCATGCCCGCCCCGCGCGACCCGGCCAAGCTCTCCGAGCTGACCCGCATCGCCAGCCGCATGGAAGGCGCCTACGGCTCCGGCAAGTACTGCACCGACGAAGCCAACCCGCAGACCTGTCGCCAGCTCGGCGATCTGGAACAGGTGCTCGCCCGCAGCCGCGACTACGACGCGCAGCTCGACGCCTGGCAGGGCTGGCACGGCACCACCAAGCCGATGCGCGCCGATTACGAACGCTTCGTCAGCCTGGTCAATGAAGGGGCCAAGGAAATGGGCTTCGCCGACGCCGGCCAGATGTGGCGCAGCGGCTACGACATGCCCGCCGACCAGATCGGACCGGAAACCGACCGCCTGTGGGACCAGGTCAAGCCGATGTACGAGCAGCTGCACTGCTATGCACGTACCAAGCTCGACGCCACCTACGGCAAGGACAAAGCCGAGGTCAACGGCGGCCTGATCGCCGCGCACCTGACCGGCAACATGTGGCAGCAGGACTGGTCCAACCTGTGGGACCAGCTGGAACCGTACCCCGGCGCCGGCAACCTGGACATCACCGCCGCACTGGAAAAGCAGTACCAGACCAACCTCAGCGGCGCGTTGGCCAAGGCCGGCAGCGGCGCGAACGTGGAGGCGCTGTACAAGGCGCAGCGTGAGGCCGAACTGCGCACCGCCAAGCAGATGACCGAGCGCGCGCAGGACTTCTACGTCTCGCTCGGCATGCCGGCCCTGCCGAAGTCGTACTGGGACAAGACCCAGTTCATCAAGCCGCTGGACCGTGATGTGGTCTGCCACGCCAGCGCGTGGGACATGAACATGGACGGCGACGTGCGCACCAAGATGTGCATCAAGCCCAACGAAGAGAACTTCACCACGATCTACCACGAGCTGGGCCATATCTATTACGACCTGGCCTACAACCCGCTGCCGCCGTTGTTCCAGGGCGGCGCCAACGACGGCTTCCACGAAGCGATCGGCGACACCATCGTGCTCGCGATGACGCCGCAGTACCTCAACTCGATCGGCCTGGTCGACACGCCGCAGGAAAGCCGCGAAGCCACCATCAACGCGCAGATGCGCATGGCCCTGAGCGGTGTGTCGTTCCTGCCGTTCGGCCTGATGATCGACCGCTGGCGCTGGGGCGTGTTCGACGGTTCGATCACCCCGGACCACTACAACCAGGCCTGGTGGGACCTGAAGGCCAAGTACCAGGGCGTGGCCCCGGCCAGCGCGCGCGGTGAGGAATTCTTCGACGCGGGTGCCAAGTACCACGTGCCGGGCAACACCCCCTACACCCGCTACTTCCTGGCGCGCATCCTGCAGTTCCAGTTCTACAAGGGCCTGTGCGATGCGTCCGGCTACAAGGGCCCGCTGCACCAGTGCAGCTTCTACGGCAACAAGGAAGCCGGCCAGAAGTTCTGGGCGATGCTGAGCAAGGGCGCCAGCCAGCCGTGGCAGGCCACGCTGAAGGAAATCACCGGCGGCGACAAGCTCGATGCCGGCCCGATGATCGAGTACTTCACCCCGGTCAACGAGTGGCTCAAGCAGCAGAACCAGGGCCAGATGTGTGGCTGGCAGGCTCCGACGGCCGCGGCTGCACCGGTGGCCCCCAAGGCACCGTAACGGCTGCCGCCGGGGCCCGCCCGGCGACAGCGGTAAAACGAAAAACCGGCCGCAAGGCCGGTTTTTTTTTGATGCGCGGCGTTATGACTTCGGTTTCAGGGCTGCCGCCAGCTCGACCTTGAACTGCTCGAAATCCATGCCGTCCGCTTTCGCCTCGGCATGCGCGGCGTCCTTCAGTGCATCCGAATACACCAGGCGCACCGGCGTTCCCTGGCGTTCGTGCAGTTCGGCGGCCTGCATGATCAGGGCCAGCACCCGCGCCGCGCTCCGCGTCTGGCCGGCGATGCGACCATCCATGCCCAGCACCCACTCGCCGTCCCGGCGGACGATGCCGGCCAGCAGCGTGCGCTGCTGGTCGCGCAGTTCGGCATGCGGCTCAACCGGCGTGGCGGTGGCCTGCTCGCGGTTGGCGGCCTGGGTTTCGCGGCGCCGGCGGATGTCGCGGCGCAGTTTGGAGGTGGTCGACATGGGAAAATCCGGACTGCGTCAAAGCGCCAAGGATACCGCACGGCCCCTGGCGGGCCTGTGCGGCAGGGGGGTCACTCGATGGGCGTCAGTACTTCACGGCGGCGCTCGGCGTGCCGCTCCCAGTACCAGAAGCTGCCACCGACGGCGAAGAACGCCGCGTAGCCCAGGGCCAGATGCAGGGGGTTGCTGCTGAGCATCGGCGAGACCACGCCGGCCACCACCGTGTTGATCATCAGCTGGATGAACATCTGCATGGACGAGGCCAGGCCGCGCTGATGCGGATACATGTCCAGCACGGCCAGCGCCAGGATCGGGAAGATCAGCGCCATGCCGACACCGCCCAGGAAGATCGGCATCACCGCCCACGGCAATGCGATCTGCGGCACCGACACCACGTAACCGAAATTCAGCAGCGCCGAGACCGCGCACAGCGCGAAGCCGATCGCGATCTGCCGCTGCGGCACGATCCGCCCGGCCATCCGGCCGGACAGGAACGAGCCCACGGTCATGCCGCCGATGGTCGGAATGAACAGCCAGGCAAAGCCGCCCTCGCCCAGTTGCAGGTGCTGCATCACGAACACCGGCGCCGAGGCGATGTACAGGAAGATGCCGGAGAAATTGAACGCACCGGCCGCGGCCAGGCGCAGCAGGCGCGGGTTGGAGCCCATGCGCGCGTAGCTGCGCAGCAGTTCGCGCATCGACAGCGGCGTGCGTGCTTCCACCGGGTGGGTTTCGGGCAGCCACTTGCTGGTAGCCAGCAGCAGCACCACGCCGAACAGCACCAGGAACCAGAAGATCAACGGCCAGTCGCCGCCGCCCAGCAGGATCCAGCCACCGATGATCGGCGCGATCGCCGGCGCGACGCCGAAGATCATCGAGACCTGGCTCATCAACCGCTGCGCATCGGCGCCGTGGTACAGATCACGGATCACCGCGCGGCCGACGATCACGCCGACACCGGCGGTCACGCCCTGCAGCGCGCGGAACACCAGCAGCGTGGTCATGTCGCGCGACAGCGCACAACCAATCGAGGCGCCGATGAACAGCACCAGCCCGCCGATGATCACCCGCCGGCGGCCGAACGCATCCGAGAGCGGGCCGTGCGCCAGGCTCATCAGGCCGTAGAACAGCAGGTACACGCTGATGGTCTGCTGCACCGCGACCTGGTCCACCTGCATGCGGTCGCCCAGCAGCAGGAAGGCCGGGAAAATGGTGTCGATCGAGAACGGACCGAACATCGCCAGGCCTGCGAGCAGCAGGGCCAGGCGGCGGGTCGAGGGTGAGGCGGGCGTCATGCGGGCTTCCGTCAGCGGCCGTGCGCAATGCGCGGCGGGCGCCAGCCCGGTACGGGCGGCGCCAGATGAATACGAGGATCCAGCGATCATAGGCCTTTGCCGCCCCCGGCACCATGCCCGGGGGCACGTTTCCGGGGTCCGGATGGCCCCGTATTCATGTGCTGGAAAGGCCCAGCGGCCGAAAGCGCTGGGCTATAATCGCCGGGCTACATGGTGGGAGAAGCGGACACCCGCTGCCGAAGGCGCAACGCCCGTAATCGCTCAGGCCCGATACCACCCGCATCAAAACTCTGGAGAGACCGGCGAATGCCGGCGCCGAAGGGGCACGAAGCACGCAGATGCGCGCTTTTAAACTCTCAGGCAAAAGGACAGAGGGGCACCCAGGAAGACCGCAAGGTCCGGTGGATCGCTGTCGCCCGCGACGCGCCCTGGCCCGACCGCCTTCCGAACGTGCGTGCCCACTCTCCGAGATGCCAGCCATGTCCCAGAACACCCCCTCCCTGCGCGAGCTTGAACACAGCCACGCGTTCGTCGAACGCCACATCGGCCCCAACGACGCCGAAATCGCACAGATGCTCGACGTGGTCGGCCACGCCTCGCTGGACGCGCTGACCGATGCGATCGTCCCGGCCGGGATCAAGTCGCCGGCACCGCTGGACCTGCCCGAGTCGCTGACCGAAGTGCAGGCACTGGCCAAGATCCGCGCCATCGCCGACAAGAACCAGGTCTTCCGCACCTTCATCGGCCAGGGCTACTACGGCACGCTGACCCCGAACGTCATCCTGCGCAACGTGCTGGAAAACCCGGCGTGGTACACCGCCTACACCCCGTACCAGGCCGAGATCTCGCAGGGCCGCATGGAAGCGCTGATCAACTTCCAGACCCTGTGCGCCGACCTGACCGGCATGGAGATCGCCAACGCCTCGCTGCTGGATGAAGCCACCGCTGCCGCTGAAGCGATGACGCTGGCCAAGCGCTCGGCCAAGTCGAAGTCCGACACCTTCTTCGTGCACGACGCGGTGCACCCGCAGACGCTGGAACTGCTGCGCACCCGCGCCGAGCCGATGGGCATCGTGCTGCGCGTGGGCACCCCGGCCGAGGCGATGGACGCCGAAGCCTACGGCGTGCTGCTGCAGTACCCGGATACCTTCGGCCATATCGGCGACTACAAGGCGCTGGCCGATGCCGTGCACGCGCGCGGCGGCCTGGTCGCGGTGGCGACTGACCTGCTGGCGTTGACCCTGATCGCCGCCCCCGGCGAATGGGGCGCGGACATCGTGGTCGGCAACTCGCAGCGGTTCGGCGTGCCGTTCGGCTTCGGCGGCCCGCACGCCGCCTTCATGGCCTGCCGCGATGCGTACAAGCGCTCGATGCCGGGCCGCCTGATCGGCGTCTCGGTCGATGCGCAGGGCAATGCCGCCTACCGCCTGACCCTGCAGACCCGCGAGCAGCACATCCGCCGCGAGAAGGCGACCTCCAACATCTGTACCGCCCAGGTGCTGCTGGCGGTGATGGCCTCGATGTATGCCGTGTACCACGGTCCGGAAGGCCTGACCCGCATCGCCCGCCGCACCCACCGCCTGGCCGCGATCCTGGCCGCTGCCCTGCGCAGCGCCGGCGTCAACGTGGGCGAGCACTTCTTCGACACCCTGCACGTCAAGGACATCGACGCCAAGGCGATCCACGCCAAGGCCGCCGCAGCGCGCATCAACCTGCGTGCGATCGACAGCGACGCGGTCGGCATCAGCCTGGACGAAACCGCCACCCGCGCCGACATCGTCGCGCTCGGCCAGCTGTTCGGTGCGACCGTCGACGTGGACGCACTGGATGCGGCCACCGCCGATGCGCTGCCGGCCGATCTGGTGCGCACCAGCGCCTTCCTGACCCACCCGGTGTTCAACACCCACCACAGCGAACACGAACTGCTGCGTTACCTGCGTTCGCTGGCGGACAAGGACCTGGCCATGGATCGCACCATGATCCCGCTGGGCAGCTGCACCATGAAGCTCAACGCCACCGCCGAGATGATCCCGGTGACCTGGCCGGAGTTCGCCAACATCCATCCGCTGGCCCCGGCCGACCAGGCCACCGGCTACAAGGAACTGATCGACGGCCTCGAAGCGATGCTGGTCGAGTGCACCGGCTACGACGCGGTCAGCCTGCAGCCGAACTCCGGCGCGCAGGGCGAATACGCCGGCCTGCTGGCGATCCGCGCCTACCACCGCTCGCGCGGCGAAGGCCATCGCGACGTCTGCCTGATCCCGGATTCGGCGCACGGCACCAACCCGGCCTCCGCGCAGATGTGCGGCATGAAGGTCGTGGTGACCAAGACCGATGCCAACGGCAACGTCGACCTGGACGACATCCGCATCAATGCGGAGAAGTACAGCGACCGCCTGGCCGCGCTGATGATCACCTACCCGTCCACGCATGGCGTGTTCGAGGAAGAGGTGGTGGACATCTGCGAGATCGTGCACAAGCACGGCGGCCAGGTGTACACCGACGGCGCCAACATGAACGCCCTGGTCGGCGTGGCCAAGCCCGGCAAGTGGGGCTCGGACGTGTCGCACCTCAACCTGCACAAGACCTTCTGCATCCCGCACGGCGGCGGCGGCCCGGGCGTCGGCCCGTGCGCGGTCAAGTCGCACCTCGCGCCGTTCCTGCCGAAGGTGCTGGGCGGCGAAGGCGATGTCGGCATGGTCAGTGCGGCCAGCTTCGGCAGCGCCTCGATCCTGCCGATCAGCTGGATGTACATCACGCTGATGGGTACCGCCGGCCTGCGCAAGGCGACCCAGGTCGCGCTGCTCAACGCCAACTACATCGCCAAGCGCCTGGCCCCGCACTTCAAGACCCTGTACACCGGCCGCAACGGGCTGGTGGCACACGAGTGCATCCTGGACGTGCGTCCGCTGGAGAAGACCTCCGGCATCGGCGCCGAGGACGTGGCCAAGCGCCTGATCGACTTCGGCTTCCACGCCCCGACCCTGAGCTTCCCGGTCGCCGGCACGCTGATGGTGGAACCGACCGAAAGCGAATCGCTCCACGAGCTGGATCGCTTCATCAACGCGATGATCCAGATCCGCGAGGAAATCGCCGCGATCGAAGACGGCCGTCTGGATCGCGAGGACAACCCGCTCAAGCACGCCCCGCACACCGCCACGGCGGTCTCGGCCAGCGAGTGGGCCCACGCCTACCCGCGTGAGCTGGCGGCCTTCCCGCTGGCCAGCCTGCGCCAGCAGAAGTACTGGCCGCCGGTGGCGCGCGTGGACAACGTCTACGGCGACAAGAACGTGATGTGCGCCTGCATCCCGGTCGATGCGTACAAGGAAGACGAGGGCGTGGAGGTCTAAGCCCTCCTGCCCTGAGGCAACAGCAGACGGCCCGCGCAAGCGGGCCGTTTTTGTTATGGGGTGCTGCCGACTCCCCGCCTCCCGACTCCCGGTTCCCGCGCGCTTTTGAAGGAGAGCGGCCCTCAGATTCTGCAGGCTGGGCGGGGGTGTGTGGGTTCGCGGGACACGCCGTGAATCCATCCATGGAGGCTCGTGTCGCGCCATCCATGGCGCTCATGGTCCCGCCAACCCACACACCCCAGCCCCTCGACAATGGGTCGGTCGCCTATGAGAAAACAAACGCAGATGCCGCGCGGCGGAGACGAGCCTCGGCACGCCCTGCGGTCGTCGCATTGCTTTTCAGCCAATCGCATCGGCATCGGCACCGGCGCTGGTGCTGGTGTTGGTGCTGGTGTCGAGCGTTGAGTACTGAGTGCCGAGCGCTGAGCGCTGAGCGCTTAGCGGTGAGCAATCAGACTCGAGAAGCGAGCAGCGCAGCGCCAGCTCGGCTGCTTTCTGCTTTCTGCTTTCTGCTTTGGACTTTCCATTGCCCACCAGCCCCCTGTCAAAGGGTGGGCATGGGTGGGTTGGCGGGACCGTGTGTTGCAATGGATGGCAACACACGAGCCTACAGGGACGTACTTGCGGCGGGTCCCGACAACCCACCCGTGCCCGCCCCAACCAGCGGACCCCAAAACCTGCCGCTGTTAGCTGTTAGCTGTTAGCTGTTAGCTGTCAGCTGTTGGCTGCAGCACGCACCCGACGCGAAATCTCACTGCTCGCCGCAATCACCACCGTCAGCGCCGCCATCGACAGGAACTGCACCCGCGTGTGCGCCTCGGACAGCAACAGACCGAAGATCAGCGCCAGCACCCCCAACCCGAACACCGTCAGATACGGATACCCCGCCATCCGAAACGGCAGACGCGTCCCATCGCGGTTCGCACGATGGCGCAGGATCAACTGGGACAACAGCGAAATCGTCCACACCAGCAGACACGTCGAACCCACGATATTGAGCAGCACCGGCAGCACCTTGTCCGGGAACAGCAGCTCCATCACCGTCGCCGCGAAACCGAACAGCACACTTGCCAGCACCGCGATGATCGGCACCTGGCGCGGGTCGGTCCAGCCCAGCACCGCCGGCGCCTCACGACGCTGCGCCAGCGAATACATCATCCGCGACGCACCGTAGAGATTGGCGTTCAACGCCGACAGCAGCGCGATCACCGCGATCAGCGTGATCGCCGTCGCCGCGCCCGGAATCTTCGCCGCTTCCAGCACCGCCGCGAACGGCGACTTCAGCGCCTCGCTGGTCCACGGCACCACCGCGATGATCACGCTCAGCGAACCGATGTAGAACACCAGGATGCGCCAGGCCACGGTGCGGATCGCACGGGCGATGCTGCGCTCGGGATCCTCGGTTTCGGCCGCGGCCACCGCCACGATCTCGGTGCCGCCAAAGGCGAATATCACCACCAGCAGCGCCGCGCCGATGCCGGCCAGCCCCTTGGGCATGAAGCCGCCGTGCTCGGTGAAGTTGCGCAGGCCCGGCGAAGCCACGTCCGGCAGCCAGCCCATCAGCAGCGCCACGCCGATCAGGATGAAGCCGACGATCGCGGCGACTTTGAGGATCGCAAACCAGAATTCGAACTCGCCGAAGTTCTTCACTCCGAGCAGGTTGATCGCGGTGAAGAACAGCATGAAGGCCAGCGCCGCCATCGGGACCGGAATCGCCGGCCATACCGTGGCGAGCAGGCCGGCCGCACCGACCGCCTCGGCGGCAATCACGATCACCAGCTGCACCCACCACAGCCAACCCACCGTCGCGCCGGCGGTGGCCCCCATCGCGTCGGCGGCATACACCGAAAACGCACCGCTGGTCGGCTTGGCTGCGGCCATTTCGCCCAGCGCGTTCATCACGATGATCACCAGCGCGCCGGCGACGAGATACGACAACAGGACCGCGGGGCCGGCGGCCTGAACACCCACACCGGAGCCGAGGAACAGGCCGGCGCCGATCGCGCTGCCCAGGCCCATCATGATCAGCTGGCGGGGCTTCAGCGCGTGCCCGAGGCGGGCAGCGGCGGGCGGGGTGGCGGGAGCCGGAGTCTGGGATGCGGGCATCGGAATCGATTGGCGGGCAACAAGTGCGACACCATACCCTGTCGGCCGCGCGGCGGCATAGGCCGGAAGCCCCTTCCCGCCTCAGGCGGCGGCGCGCTCGCCGATCTGGGCGCGGTAGGCCCGGGGCGACAGCCCGACTTCGGCCTTGAACTTGCGGGTGAAGGCACTCTGGTCCGTGAAGCCGCAGGCCTGGCCGATGCTGGCGATGCTGTCCGGGCCATGCAGCAGGTGCACCGCCATCTGGATGCGCAGGCGGGTCAGGACCTGCTGCGGGGTCATCTGGAACACCTTGCGGAAGGTGCGCTCCAGCTTGGACAGCGAGAATCCGGTGATGTCGAGCAGGGTCTGCATGCGCACGTTCTCCGCGTAGTGCGCATTCAGATGGGCAAGGGCCAGGCGGAGCTGTTCGTACTGGGTGCCCAGGCTGTCCTTCTGCCCCAGGTCGCGCGAGATCCCGATCAGCCCGCGGATCTGCCCGTCGACCAGCAGCGGCCGCTTGCAGGTCAGGCACCAGCCCGGCTCGCGGTTGGCGAACAGATGCAGCTCCATCAGGTTCTCGATGACCTTGCCGGCCAGCACCTGTTCGTCCTGGGTCGCGTAATCCGCGCCCAGCCCGGTGGGATAGATCTCCGCCGCGGTGCGCCCGATCACCTCCTTGCGCGACTTCAGGCCGAGCCGGCGCAGCATGGTCTGGTTGATGTGCGTATAGCGCCCGTCGCAGTCCTTCATGAAGAACAGGACGTCGGGGATCGCATCAAACAAGGCTTCGATGTCGGCGGGTTCAACGCGCATGCGGCTGGGAAACACAGGAGAAGACGCGCCCAAGGATACCTGCCCGGGCCCCGCCCACACAGCCGCCGGACGCGGCATGTGAAGCGCGGGTGCAAGCAGGGCCGCGTATTCGCACCCTCGATTAACGCCCTGGCCGCCAGTGTGAGGCGATCCCCTTCCCGCCAGCTCCCGGAGTCGCCTCATGGCCGCCAGCAAGAAAAGCACGAAGAACGCCCCCGCACCTGCCGATGTCCGCGGCGAGGGGGATGAACTGCACCAGCGTGCGGGCAACGGCCACCCGGTGCTGACCACCAACCAGGGCATCCCGGTCGGTGACAACCAGAACTCGCTGCGGGCCACCCCGCGCGGGCCGACCCTGCTGGAAGACTTCATCCTGCGCGAGAAGATCACCCACTTCGACCATGAGCGCATCCCCGAGCGCATCGTGCATGCGCGCGGCAGCGCAGCGCACGGTTACTTCGAGCTGACCCGCTCGCTCGGCGAGTACACCCGCGCCCGGATCCTCAGCGAAGTGGGCGTGCGCACCCCGTTGTTCACCCGCTTCTCCACCGTGGCCGGCGGCGCCGGTTCGGTCGACACCCCGCGCGATGTGCGCGGCTTCGCGGTGAAGTTCTATACCAAGGAAGGCAACTGGGACCTGGTCGGCAACAACATCCCGGTGTTCTTCATCCAGGACGCGATCAAGTTCCCGGACCTGATCCATGCCGTGAAGATGGAGCCGGACCGCGCCTTCCCGCAGGCGGCCAGCGCGCACGACACCTTCTGGGACTTCGTGTCGCTGATGCCCGAGTCGATGCACATGATCATGTGGGCGATGAGCGACCGCACGATCCCGCGCTCGCTGCGCACCATCGAAGGCTTCGGCATCCACAGTTTCCGGCTCATCAACGATGCCGGCGAATCGACCTTCGTCAAATTCCACTGGCGGCCGAAGCTGGGCATCCAGTCCACGGTATGGGACGAGGCGGTCAAGCTGCAGAGCGCGGACAACGACTTCCACCGGCGCGATCTGTTCGAGGCGATCACCGCCGGCGACTTCCCCGAGTGGGAGCTGGCCGTGCAGCTTTTCACCGAGGAACAGGCCGAATCGTTCCCGTTCGACCACCTGGATTCGACCAAGATCATTCCCGAGTCGCTGGTCCCGCTGACCGTGATCGGACGCATGGTGCTGGACCGCTGGCCGGACAACTTCTTCGCCGAGACCGAGCAGGTCGCCTACTGCCCGGCCAATGTGCCGCCGGGCATTGATTTCAGCAACGATCCGCTGCTGCAGGGGCGCCTGTTCTCCTATCTGGACACCCAGCTCAGCCGCCTGGGCGGTCCGAACTTCCACCAGATTCCGGTCAACGCCCCCAAGTGTCCGTTCGCCAACCACCAGCGCGACGGCCACATGCAGATGAGCATCCCGAAGGGGCGGGTTGCCTACGATCCCAGCTCCCTGCAGGGCGACACCCCGCGCGAAACCCCCGACGGCTTCCCCAGCCACGCCACCGCGCCGGATGATGGCCGCAAGGGCCGCGTGCGTGCGGAGAGCTTCGCCGATCACTACAGCCAGGCCCGGATGTTCTTCCGCAGCCTGGAAGCCCCGGAGCAGGCGCACCTGGCCTCGGCGCTGGTGTTCGAGCTGTCCAAGGTGGAGACGGTCAAGGTGCGCGAGCGCACCGTGAGCCACCTGCGCAACATTGACGAGACGCTGGCCAAGCGCGTGGCCGACGGTCTGGCGATGCCCGCCGTGCCCGAACCGGCCGCCACGCAGACCCCGGCGCAGGATTTCCCGAAGGCACCGGAGGTGCGCATCATCGGCCGCACTAAGGACCTGCTCAAGGGCCGCTGCATCGGCATCCTGTTCGACGAGGGCTCGGATGCCGCGCTGATCGCCAACCTGCGCAAGGCCGCCGACAAGGCCGGCGCCAGCGTCAAGCTGGTGGCGCCGAAGATCGGTGGCGCCAAACTCAGTGACGGCAAGACGCTGGCGGCGGACGGCCAGCTTGCAGGCACGCCGTCGGTGATCTTCGATGCGGTGGCCGTCGTGCTCAGCAATGACGCGGCCAAGAAGCTGAGCAGGGAGTCGGCCGCGATCGACTTCGTCAGCGACGCCTGGGCGCATCTGAAGGCGATCGGCGCCGACGATGGGGCACAGGCGCTGCTGAAGGTGGCCCGCGTCGGCAACGATGCCGGCGTGGTCGAGGCCGAGGATGCCAAGGCGTTCCTCGCTGCTGCCGCCACCCGCCAGTGGGCCCGCGAGCCGAAGGTGCGCACGCTCGCCTGAGCCGTGCGCGGTGCGCCGTGCTGATCTCAGCGCGGCGCGGGCGCCGCAGGGGCCGGCTTGGGCACCGGCGCCGGCTTCACGGGGACGGCCATCGACTGCAGCCGGCGGATCGAGCCGATCGGCACTGCCTCGGCGCGCCGCTGCTCCGGCCACCACAGGAACACGAAGGCACTGCTGGATCCCAGCAGTTTCGCGGTGCCGGGAAGCGCCGCCGCGTCATCACCGAGCACGACCTGCACCGACGTACCGCCCCTGCCCTCGAGGATCTTCTCGGCCGAGCTCAGGGCATACAGTGCCGCGCCGAATGCCATGAAGCAGACCACCGCAATGCACATACCGGTCAGCGGACGCAGCCCGGAGAATTCCCAGTTCATCCACGGCGACTCCGAGAACAGCATCCGCCATCCCCAGTGCCGCGCACGCAGGCGTGCCACCTTGGCCGGGTTGCGCCGCCGCAGTGTTTCCGGCCAGCCCAGCAGCACTGCCAGCAGCGCGCCCAGCAGCAGGATCAGGACGTAGGCCGGATCGCGCAGCCCGGCGACCAGGAAGTCGCTGACCTGCAGGTAGTCCAGGATCGACAGCCGGAATTTGAAATAGAAGAAGTAGCTCGACCACAACCCCAGCACGGAGAGGAACACGTAGCCGGCGCTCACCATCAGCGCCGGCTCCTGCCGCAGCAGGCGCCAGATCACCGCGACCATCGAATCTTCATTGCCGTGCGTGACCGGCAGCAACGACCAGTCGGTCGGCGCCTGATCATCCACCGGTGCCCGCGACTCACCGCCAGCGGTGGTCGCGATGCCCGCCGGTACGTCACCGTGGATACTGCCCTCGTCCCTGTTTCCCATGCGCCCCTCCCCCGTTCGGCAGAGCATCGCGTACTTTTGCGGTCGACGGAAGCGGGCCGGCCCCCGTTGCCACGCCCTGCGTGGGGCAGCCGTGAGCGCGGCCTTGCTGCACGCTGAAACTGGCGACCGTGGCGTGCTCGGTTCCCTCGATGCGCAGGTCGATGGCGAAGCGGTCGCACAGCCGGTGCACGATCGCCAGGCCGAGCCCGAAGCCGGCACTGCCCTCGCCTTTCGCGAATGCCCGCACGATCGTGTCGGGGTCGCCTGCCGGCGCCGTGTTGCGGATGCGCAGCCGTCCGGCCGCGACGTCGATGTGCACCTCCCCGGCCCGCGTGTGCGCGAATGCATTGCCCACCAGATTGGCCAGCAGCATGTGCAGGACCGGACCGGGTACCGTCAGGCGCGCGTCGCCGGGCACATCGACCCGCACCGCCACCGGCTTGCCCTCCAGCAGCGCCGCCTGCTCGACCACCACCTGTTCCAGCACCGGCAGTACCGCCAGCGGCGTCGCGTCCCGTTCCACGTTCTCTTCGCGGGCCAGCGTGAGCAGGGTGATCACGGTCTGTTCGAGGTGACGCGCGGAGTGTTGTACATGGTCGAGCTGCAACCGCCCGGCCGCAGACAGTCCCGGCTCGCGGGCCAGCTGTTCGGTCGCGCTGCGGATCACGGCCAATGGCGTGCGCAGCTCATGGCTGGCATCGCGGGTGAACGCATGTTCGCGCGCAACGAAGGCGCGCACCTGCCCGCTCAGCCTGTCCAGGCCACGGGCCAGCACACCGACCTCGTCATCGGGGAAATCAGCCGCGAACCCGACCGGCAAACGATCCGGTGCCATGTCATCCACCAGTGCCGCGAGTTTCGACAACGGCCGCGTGGTACGTCGCGCCAGCCACGCACCGGCCAGCACGGCGACCACGACCACGGCCGCGCCGGACCAGGCCAGCAACGCCAGTATCTGGCGGCGCATCGGCCGGACCACCAGCTGCTGGCTGACCTCGGCGACCAGCCACCCCGGTGCACCGGATCCGCCCGGCTGCAGCGCGCGCAGGTGATAGTGCCGTCCCGCGGTGCCGGCGATCTCGCGGCGCCACGGCTCGGCATTGAAGGCGACCTTGAGGTCCGCCGGGAACGTGGCAGGGCTGTCGTGGATCGTCATGAAGGCATTGCGCGGCGGCGACCACGTGCCACTCGCAGCCCGCTGGTCCAGCTGCTGCCGTGCTTCCTGTTCGAGCATCGCCTCGAAGAAGCGATCCTCCACGCTGTACACGAACACCGCCACGTACAGGCCGAACAGGCTGGCCACCGCGAGCGCGAACACCGCGAAGGCCAGCATCAAGCGGTTGCGCAGGCGGTGCACCGGTGCCGTCATGCGTCGGCCTCCAGCTTGAAGCCGACATCGTGCACGGTCTTGAGCATCGGCCGCTCGAACGGCCTGTCCAAGGCTTGGCGCAGCAGGTACAGGTGCGAGCGCAGCGGATCCGATGGCGGCGCTTCATCACCCCAGAGACGGCGGATCAACTCACTGCGGGTCACCGTGCGCGGCCAGGCTTCGGCGAGCAGCACCAGCAGCCGATAGGCCGTCTGTGGTAACTCGATCGTCTGCCCACTGCGGCACACGGCGCCGCTACGGCGGTCGATGCCGAGCGACCCGATGCGCAGCACGTGCCCGTCGCGTCGGCCGTGCCGATGGGCGAGCGCCAGGCATCGCGCCAACAGTTCCTCGCCGGCGAACGGCTTGACCAGGTAGTCATCGGCACCGGCCTGGAAGCCGATCAGTTTGTCGCCCAGCGTATCGCGCGCGGTCAGCATCAGGATGGGGATGTGGCGGTCGGCCTGTTCGCGCAGATGACTGCACACGCGCAGGCCGTCCATGCCCGGCAGGGTCAGGTCCAGCACCAGTACGTTGGGCGGTTCGTCCAGCGCCATCTGCAGGCCGCTGCGGCCATCGGCGGCAAAGGCCACGCGATGGCCACGCGCCTCCAGCAGCGTGGCCATGCCGGCGCGCAGCGCCGGGTTGTCCTCGATGACCAGGATGTGCAGGCCGTCGTGCATCGGGTCAGCCTTCGATCGTGGCCTTGAGCTGCTTAGCTTCGGCCATGTCCGGGTGGGATTCCAGCAGTTTGCCGAGCACGCTGCGCGCCTGCGCCACCTCGCCCAGCCGCCAATGTGCCTGCGCGATGCCCAGCGGCAGCTGCGGCTCGCTCATGTAGGGCGCAGCCAACTGCATGATCGCCAGCGCATCCCGCACCGCGGCATCGTCCTGCGCGGCCTGCAGCTGGTAGTAGCCGAGCACCCCGATCAACTGGTCGTGATAGCCGGTGCGGTCGCTGGCCAGCGTGCGCCTGACCGCGTCGCCCTCGCCGTCGAGCAGGCGCTGCACCAGCGCCATGCTGGCTTCATCGCGCCAAGGGGTGCGGGCGACCGGGGTGCGACCGATGGCGCGCACGATCGCTTCGGCGACCGCCGGCGTGGAGTACGGGTTCTGCCCGGTGATCAGCCGACCGTCCACCACCAGCTTGGGCATCATCAGCGGCGCCTGCTCCCAGTGCGCACCGCGCTCGCGCAGCGCGGTTTCCAGCAGGAACGGGAACTCCTTCGCCCAGCGTTTGCCGAACACGCCCTCCTCCGCGTTGGTGAAGCCGGTCATGCGGCGCCCGGCGACCAGCCGGGATCCGTTCGCCTGCCGCACCTCCACCAGCGCCGCCGGGCCATGGCAGACCGCCGCGACCACGCCGCCGCGGTCGTGCACCGTGCCCAGCAGAGCGCGCAGTGCGCCATCGGTGGGCAGGTCGAACATCGCGCCCTTGCCGCCGACCACGTAGACCGCTGCGTAGTCGGCCGCGCTGAGCGTCGCGGTGGCGCGGGTATCGGCCAGCAGCGCGGTCGCCGCCGGATCGGCCAGGACGCGCGCGTTGAACGGTTCCTTCGGATCGAACTTGTCGGCTTCCACCGGCCCGCCACGCGGGCTGGCGACCTGCACGGCCAGGCCGTTGTCGCGGAAGATCAGGTAGGCCTGGGCGAACTCGTCCATCTCGAAGCCAGGCCGGGTCTTGCCGTGATCGCGTCCTTCGCCGCTGACCACGATCAGCACCGTATCGGACGCCGCGGGGCGGGCGTGCAGTGTCGGGATGGCCATCAGCAGGGCCAGGACGGCACCGGTGCGGCGCAGCAGGGACAGCATCATGAGCGGCACTCCTTGGGAAGTGACCCCAGCCTGCCGCGCGGATGTGAAGCAGATTTCAAGCCGGCGCCGGCGTGCACACAGCTGAACAACCCGGCCGCCGGGTGCCGTGTCGATGGCTCCCTCGCCCCGAAGATGCGAAAATCCCTCCCCCTCCAGGGCAGGCCCCGCGCCCGCCGATTCCCGAGATACCGTGAAGACCCCCCAAGGCTTGCAGGCGCTGATCGACGACGGCGTGATCGATGAAGTGCTCCGCCCGCTCAAGAGCGGCAAGGAAGCAGCGGTATACGTGGTCCGCAGCGGCGACGATGTGCGTTGCGCCAAGGTCTACAAGGACATGGCCCAGCGCAGCTTCCAGCAGCGCGTGCAGTACCAGGAAGGCCGCAAGGTCCGTGGCAGCCGCGAAGCGCGCGCCGTGGGCAAGGCCAGCAATTACGGCCGCAAGCAGCAGGAAGCGGCCTGGAAGAACACCGAGGTCGATGCGCTGTACCAGCTGCGCGATGCCGGCGTGCGCGTGCCCGAGCCGTATGGCTATTTCCACGGCGTGCTGGTGATGGAGCTGGTCACCGATGCCGAGGGCTATTCCGCCGCGCGCCTGGGCGAGGTCGAACTGAGCCCCGAACAGGCCCGGGAGTTCCACCAGATCCTTGTCCGCCAGGTCGTGCGCATGCTGTGCTGCGGGCTGATCCACGGCGATCTGTCGCCGTACAACGTGCTGGTCGGCCCGGAAGGCCCGGTCGTGATCGATTTCCCGCAGGTGGTCAGCGCGGCAGGCAACAACGCCGCACGCACGATGCTGCTGCGCGACGTCAACAACCTCACCGCCTACCTCGGCCGCTGGGCGCCGGAGCTGCTGGAGACCTGGTACGGCGAGGAGATGTGGGCGCTGTTCGAGGCCGGCGATCTGCTCCCGGACAGCGTGCTGACCGGCGAGTTCGAGCAGGATGAAAGCACCATCGACCTGGATGGCGTGCGCCACGCCATCAACGATGCGCGCGAGGAAGCGCTGATCCGCCAGCAGGGTCGCGAAGCCGCCGAAGAAAACGACGACTGAGCGGGGGGCGCCGCTGCGTCGGGCGGCTGGATCGGCATGAAAAAAGCCCCGCGGATGCGGGGCTTTTCCGTCCAACTCAGCGCGCAGGTGCCGTCACGCGGCCTGCAGTGACCCCCGGCGCCGCAGGCCTGCCGCGGGGTCCTCCAGCGTGAACACCGCCACCGATTCGGTCAGTGCGTGCGCCTGCTGCTCCAGCGCGCGGCTGGCGGCGGTGGCTTCTTCGACCAGCGCCGCGTTCTGCTGGGTCACCTGGTCCATCTGCACGACCACCTGGTTGACCTGCTCGATGCCGGCGGCCTGTTCCTTGGTCGCCGCGGCAATGTCGCTCATCAGCTGATTGGTGCGCGAGCTGGCCTGGGTCAGGCGGGCGATCGCCGCTTCGGACTGCACGGTGACGCTCAGTCCGGTCTTGACCTTGCTGCTGGACTCATCGATCAGGTCTTTGATCTCCTTGGCCGCCGTGCCGGCGCGCTGCGCCAGCGTGCGTACCTCGGTGGCCACCACCGCGAAGCCGCGCCCGTTCTCACCAGCACGGGCCGCTTCGACGGCCGCGTTCAGGGCGAGGATGTTGGTCTGGAAGGCGATGCCGTCGATCACCGAGGAAATCTCTCCGATACGCGCCGAGGACTGGTCGATCTCGCTCATCACCGCGGCCATCTGCGCGATCGCCTGCTCGGTCGCCTTGACCGCCGCACCCGCCGCGTGGGCTTCATGGTCGGCCTGGTTGGCCAGCTCGGCGTTCTGCCGGACCGTGGAGGTCAGCTCCTCCATCGAGGCCGCCGCTTCTTCCAGGTTGGCTGCCTGCTGCTCGGTACGGCGCGACAGGTCATTGTGGCCCGCCGCCAGTTCCTGCGCGGCATCGTTGATGCTGCCGGCCGCGCCCTGGATCTGCTGCACGATGCCGGTCAGCTGCACCGCGGTGACGTTGGCATCGTCGCGCATCTGCGCAAAGACACCTTCGTACCTGCCGTCCATGCGTGAGGTCAGGTCGCCGGTGGAAATCGCGCGCAACACCTGCGACAGGTCCGCGATGCTGGCCTGCGAGCTGGCCATCATCCCGTTGAGCTGGGCGACCATCGCGCGGAACTGGAACTGGAACGCCGGCTCGTCGCCGCGCACGGAGAAGTCGCCGGCACGCGCGGCCGAGGCCAGTGTCTCGATCTGCTGGTTGATCGCCATCAGGCTGGCCTTGACGGTGGCCATGGTGGTGGTCAGCACGGCCTTCTCGCCCGGGTAGCTGTCCAGATCACGGCTCAGGTCGCCGATCGCGTAGCGCTGCATCACCTCGACCATATGGAACTCGACGGCCACGTGCGAACCGACCAGCTCGTTGGTGGCGCGGATCATCCGGCCGAAATCGCCCGGGAAGGCCGTTTCGTCCATGCGATGGCTGATGGCACCGGCCTCATGCTGGCGGGCCATGTCCAGCTGTGCGGTGATCGCGCCCTGGACACTCTGGCGGACCGTGGCCATCGCGTTGCCGAGCTGGGTGATCTCATCGCGACCGCCCAGATGGACGTCATGGGCCAGATCACCCTTGGCCATCCGGGTGGCCAGGCCGACGGCGCGGGCCAGCGGACCGGTCAGGCTGCGGCCGATCAGCACGGAGGCGGCGATGCCGACCACCAGCGCGATCGCGCCCAGCACCAGCAGCTGCAGCAGGGTCCGCTCGCCCAGCCGGATCGCTTCGGCAGCGGCCTCGCGGCTTTCCTTTTCCTCGTAGACCACGCCCTCGCTGAGCGCCTGGTTCCAGCCCTTGGCGGCGGCCTGCACGGCGCCCAGGGTGAGGGCCGTGGCAGCGGCAAAATCGCCCTGCTGAAGCTGTTCGCTCATCTGCTTGTTGAGCGGACGCGCCACCGCGCGGGCGGCCGCGATGGCGTCGCCGACGGCCTTGTCTTCCGGCTGCGCGGGCAAGGCCTGGTAGGCGGCCCAGCTGGCTTCATAGCGCGCGACCAGCGCGGCGATGCGCGCCTCATCCTCGGCCAGACCGTCGCCCTGGCGGATCAGCATCTCCCGGCGCACGACCATCATCTGGTTGTTGGCATCGAGCATGTCCGAGAGCAGCCGCACCTTGGCCACGTTGACCTCGACCACCTGCTGCATCGCGCGCTTCTGTACCGCACTCCCGGTGGCACCGGTGGCGACCACGGCCGCGACCAGCAGCAACAACAGGCCAAAGCCCATACCTAGACGCCAGACAACGCTGACGTTCCGCAAAAATTCCATGAGACATCCGAAAAACGTGGGGGGGGTGGGCTGGTATCGGCGGCAGACGCAGCGCCTTGACCGACGGCCGTGAGCCCGCTGTGAATGGATTCACATAACGCCGGCGTTGCCCCCCGCGTCGCCGCTCAGCCCCCCGTCAGGCTTTTCACGGCAAGTGCGCACGCCCGGCAGGCATGGTGGAAACACGTTCCCGCTGGAGTTGCCGATGTCCCTTCGCCTGCACCGTCTCGCCCGCCTCACCGCGCTCGCCCTCGCCCTGGGGGTCTCCTCCGGTTGGGCGGTCGCACAGACGGCACCCGCGCCCGCCGCGATCCCGGACGCCGACGCGACGCCGCTGGCGACCGGTCCACGCTCGGATCTGCATGCGCAGGTGCTGCTGGACCGCGCGCACTTCTCCCCCGGCCAGATCGATGGGGAGCGCGGCTCCAACCAGAAGCGCGCCGTGTCCGGCTTCCAGGCCGCCCATGGCATCAAGGTGACCGGCGAACTGGACGATGCCACCTGGCAGGCGCTGCAGCCGGATGCCGCCCCGCCCCTGGTGCGCTACACGCTCACTGCGGAAGACGTGGCCGGTCCGTTCCAGCCGGCGCCCAAGGGTCCGGCCGCGCAGGCCAAGCTGAAGACCCTGGGCTTCGGTTCGATTGAAGAAGCGCTGGGCGAGCGCTTCCATGCCTCCCCCGAGCTGTTGAAGACGCTCAACCCGGGCGTCGACCTGGGCAAGGCCGGCAGCGTGATCCAGGTGCCGAACATCGCGGCCGCCCCGCTGCCGAAGGCCAGCAAGCTGGTGATCGACAAATCCGACTCCACGCTGCGGCTGTTCGATGCGGACGGCAAAGTCTACGCGCAGTTCCCGGTGTCCTCGGGCAGCAAGCATGACCCGCTGCCGATCGGGAAATGGAAGATCCTGGGCATCTCCCGCGATCCCACCTTCCACTACAACCCCAAGCTGTTCTGGGATGCCAAGGCGGGCGACAGCAAGGCGGTCCTGCCGCCGGGCCCGAACAATCCGGTCGGCGTGGTCTGGATCGACATCTCCAAGCCCCACTACGGCCTGCACGGCACGCCCGAACCCGGCCATGTCGGCAAGACCGAATCGCACGGCTGTGTGCGCATGACCAACTGGGATGCGCTGCAGGTCGCCGCTGCGGTCGACGCCTCGGTGCCGGTCGTGATGCAGGAGTAATGGATGAAGACCTTTCGACTACTGGCAGTAGGACTGGTAATCGGCGTGGTCGGGTACTGGCTGCTGGGGCCGGGCCCCTCATCCCGGCTTGGCGCCGCCGAACCGGCCAAGGTGGGATCGGCCACCAGTTCGGCCCGCGCTGCGCTTGATGCCCCGCCGCCACCGGCGCCGGCCACGACACCGGTGCCCGCCGACACCTCAGCCACACCGCCCGCGCCGGACGCGGGCGTTTCGACACCCGCACCGACAAGCGGCGCGGTGGGCGCGTTGCTGCTGCCCGTGCAGGGCGTCGGGGCCGATCAGCTGCAGGACACCTTCACCGATGCGCGCAGCGAAGGCCGCGTACATGATGCGATCGACATCCTGGCGCCGAACGGGACGCCGGTGCTGGCCGTTGCCGACGGGACGGTGGAGAAACTGTTCGACAGCGTGCGGGGCGGCCTGACGGTGTACCAGTTCGAACCCAGCGGTCGCTACTGTTACTACTACGCGCATCTGGACCGCTACGCCGACGGGCTGGCCGAGAAGAAGACGATCAAGCGCGGTGAGGTGATCGGCTATGTCGGCAGCACCGGCAACGCGAGTCCGGAGGCGCCCCACCTGCATTTCGAGATTCATGTACTGGGTCCGGAAAAGCAGTGGTGGAAAGGCGAATCGATCAATCCGTATCCGGTGCTGAAGGGACAGCAGGCGCTCTGATCAACGCGCGCCGGGGGATGCGTCCCGGATCGCCCGCGCCAGTTGCCAGGCGCGACCGCGCAGTGCATCCAGGCGCTCATTGAGTTCACCCGCGTCTGCGCGCCACTGGAAGTGGCCATTGCTGTAATCCAGGCCCAACGCAACATCATTGAACGACCCCATGCCGCCATAGGCGCGCAGCACGCTCTCCGGCGCGCCTGGATCGCCCTGCTCAAGCTGGGTGATGACCCGCTGCATCCAGTCGGCCCAGTGGGTTTCCCCGTCGCCGCGCAACAGCGCTTCAAGCTCGGACACCACCGCATGCAACGCGCGGTCCGCGCTGCTCATGCCGGTGGCCACGTGATCTTCAGGCACCCTGTGTCGCCCCTGCTGATTGGTGAGGCTGCACAGCATGCCATGGCGCCGCGCTGGCGGGCGTGGTCACTGCGGTCCGATGGACGCGGGCAACCAGTAAAACTACTGGTGCGAATACGGGAAATTGCCGTTGCCCCGGGCATCGACGCGGCGGACACTGCGTGCTGAAGACATGCCCCACCCCTGCGGTCTGGAGACACCTGTGATGATGCTCGCGCACCGCGTTGCCCTGCTCCTTCTCTGCGGCGGAGTCGCCGCAAGTACCGCCGGGGCGCAGGACCTGCCCGCCACCGCGCCGGATCGTTTCGCGATGCTGGACCGCAATGGCGACGGCAAGGTCAGCCGCGATGAGTACGACGGAGATGCTTTCTTCCGTCTGGTCGATGCGGACCACAATTACCGGGTGAGCGTGGAGGAGGTGCAGGCGGTGCTCGGCCCGCAACGTGACGGCGAGTTCTCGGCGGCCGAATGGGTCCGCATCGCCGACCTCAACGGCGACGGCGAATTGAGTGCCGAGGAGATGCGTCGCTCATCGGAGATGCGTTTCCAGAACCTGGATGCCAACCACGATGAGAATCTGGAACTGTCGGAACTGCAGATGGGCCTCGGCCGGCGCTGACCCGGGCTCGGCAACGGAAAAGCCCCGCTTGCGCGGGGCTTTTCTTTACGCCTTAGACCTTCACGCCATACCGGACATGGCCCGGGACTACGCGCCTGATCAGGCGAACGGATCCTGCAGGACCATGGTGTGGTCGCGGTCCGGGCCGGTCGAGACGATGCTGACCGGGCAACCGGCCAGCTCTTCCAGCGCGCGCAGGTAAGCGCGGGCGGCCGGCGGCAGGTCGTCCCAGTTGGTGATGCCGTGGGTGTTCTCGGTCCAGCCCGGGAACTCCAGGTACACCGGCGTGCATTCTTCCCAGCCCTGCGCGTCCAGCGGGGCGTACTCGGTACGCTTGCCGCGGTATTCGTAGGCGATGCAGACCTTCAGCTTTTCCATGCCGTCGAGCACGTCCAGCTTGGTGATGCACAGGCCGCTGATGCCGTTGATGGCCACGGCGCGCTTGAGCGCGACGATGTCCATCCAGCCGCAGCGACGCGGGCGGCCGGTCGAGGCGCCGTACTCGGCACCGCGGTCGCGGATGCCCTGGCCGACTTCATCGTCCAGCTCGGTCGGGAACGGGCCACCGCCGACGCGGGTCGCGTAGGCCTTGGCGATACCCAGCACGTAGTCGATCGCATCGGCGCCCACGCCGGCACCGGCCAGTGCGCCACCGACGGTGGTGTTGGAGCTGGTGACATACGGGTAGGTGCCGTGGTCGATGTCCAGCAGCGCGCCCTGGGCGCCTTCGAACAGCACGCGCTTACCCTGCTTGCGCAGGTCGTGCAGGATGCCGGCGACGTCGGACTTCATCGGCTCCACGTACTCGCCGAAAGCCAGTGCTTCGTCGTAGGTCTTCTGGAAGTCGACCGCGTCGGTCTTGAGGTAATTGGTCAGCACGAAGTTGTGGTAATCCAGCGCGGTGCGCAGGAGTTCTTCCAGCTGGGCCGGGTAATGCAGGTCGGCGATGCGGATGCCGCGACGCGCCACCTTGTCTTCGTACGCCGGGCCGATGCCACGGCCGGTGGTGCCGATCGCCTTGCCGCCGGCAGCGCGTTCGCGCGCCTGGTCCAGGGCGATGTGGTACGGCATGATCAGCGGCGCGGCCGGGGAGATCTTCAGGCGCGAACGCACTTCCACGCCGGAGGTTTCCAGCTCGGCGATTTCCTTCTGCAGCGCGGCCGGCGAGATCACCACGCCGTTGCCGATCAGGCACAGCGCGTCTTCACGCAGGATGCCCGACGGAATCAGGTGCAGGACGGTCTTCTTGCCATTGATGACCAGCGTGTGGCCGGCATTGTGGCCGCCCTGGAAGCGCACGACAGCGCCGATTTCCTCGGTGAGCAGATCGACGATCTTGCCCTTGCCTTCATCGCCCCACTGGGCACCCAACACGACAACTGACTGACCCATGACGGGTAACTCCTGGTTTTTGTGCGGCCATCGGGGCCGCGGGTTTGGGACCATGCCGGGGTGGCCGATCAGCGCGGGGTGGCGGGCTCCAGCGGGGAGCGCGCCGACGCTGGGGTACCCAGACACGGAAAAAGCCGGACGAGTGACCCTGAAACAGAGTGCCCGTCCGGCTTTTGTGCATTATCCGGGTTTCCGGTGGCCGCTGCCACCCCGGCCGCGGGCGGACTTCACCGGCCGGTCAGGACCGCCGCGGAATGGTGCCGGCCAGCGGCCGGCACTACCAGACAGGGCATGGCGGGAACCCGCTCAGTGCTTCAACCACCACAGCGTGGTCAGCCCGGCCAGCAGGATCACCCCGCCCCAGGCACGCAGGGCGCTGCTGCGCAGCATCAGCAGCTGCTCGGCCATCCGTTTCCAGGCCAGCGGGGCGGCGAACAGGAACAGGCCTTCGAGCACGGCGACCAGGCACAGGGCCGAGAACAGTTCTTTCATGACATCTCCACAAACAAAACGGGGACCCGGTCTGCACCGGGTCCCCGTGGATGACTACCGCCTGCGGCCTCAGCGATCGCTCTTGAGGTACTGCAGGAACGGGTCGTTCTTGTCGAGCACGATCACGCCGTTGCCGTCGGTCATGGAGCCACGGTAGGCCTCCAGGCTGCGGTAGAAGGCGTAGAACGACGGGTCGGCCGAACCGGCCTTGCCGTAGATGCGGGCGGCGTCGGCATCGCCGGCACCACGCAGCTGCTGGGCATCACGCTCGGCTTCGGCCACGATCACGGTGCTCTCGCGGTCGGCCTGGGCACGGATGGTCAGCGACTGCTCCTCACCCTCGGCGCGCAGCTTGGCGGCTTCCTGCTTACGCTGGGCGCGCATGCGTTCGTACACATCGTTGATCACCTGGCTGTCGGTCGGCAGGTCGATCTGCTTGATGCGCAGGTCGATGATCTGCATGCCGAGCGCCTTGACCGACTCGTTGATGCCGGTCAGCTGGTTGGCGATCAGTTCGCTGCGATCCCCGGACACCAGCTGCTGCAACGAACGCGAGTTGATCTGGTTGCGCAGGGAATCGGTGATGATCGGGGCCAGACGGGCATTCGCCACGCGGGCATCGCCGCCGGTCGCACGGAAATACGCGCGCACGTCGGAAATGTAACCGATCGCGAAGAAGTCGACGCTGACGTCCTTCTGCTCGGCGGTGAAGTAACGCGCCGGGGCGGTGTCGAGCACCTGGAAGCGGCGATCGAACACGCGCACCGTTTCCACCAGCGGCACCTTGAAGTGCAGGCCCGGCTTGATGTCCGCACGGACCACCTTGCCCAGGTTCAACACCATCGCGGTCTGGTCCTCACGGACCACGTAGACCGAACCCAGCAGGCCGAGCAGGACCGCTACGGCCAGACCAATCCACAGTGAACTTCTCATCGGCTGCCCTCCTCACGACCGGTCGGGCGCGTCGTCGGACGCTCCGCATTGCGAACGCCATCGACGGCCGTGCTGGCAGGCAGCGACGGCAGCATGACTTCCGGGGTCACCGCCGGAGCGGCATTGGTGCTGGTGCGGTTGTCGCCCGGCATCGGCACGTAGATCAGCTGGCGGCCATCGCCACCGATGATCTTGCGGTTCTCCGAGAGCACCTTCTGCACCGTTTCCAGCCACAGGCGCTTGCGCGTGACTTCCGGGGCATCCTTGTACTGGACCTGCAGCAGGCTGAAGCGCGAGGCATCACCCTCGGCCTTGGCGACCACGGCCTGCTTGTAGCCTTCGGCGGTGGTACGGGCCCGCGAGGCCTGGCCGCGCGCTTCCGGAACCACCTTGGCCGCGTAGGCCTGGGCTTCGTTGATCAGACGCTCCTTGACCTGCTGGGCACCGTTGACCTCGTCGAAGGCCGGCTTGACCTCCTCGGGCGGGCGGGCATCGGGCAGGGTCAGGCCGGTCACCGACAGACCGGTGCGGTAGCTGCCGAGCGAGGCCTGCAGGCGCTCTTCGGCCGCCACGGCCAGCGGGCCACGGTTGTTCAGCACGTTGTTGAGGTCCGCACGACCGACCTGCTCACGCACGGCGCTCTGCGCGGTCTGTTCCAGCACCTGGTCGGCATCGACCGAGCCGAACAGATACAGACGCGGATCGTCGATGCGGTACTGGACGTTGAGCGAGACGTTGACGATGTTCTCGTCGCGGGTCAGGACCGGCACCTGGCTGCTGAACGTCTTGATCTCGGTGGCATTGACCTTGGTCACCGATTCCAGCGGCCACGGCAGCTTGAAGTTCGGGCCAGGCTGCAGGATGCGATGGAACTGACCGAAGCGCAGCACGACGCCGCGTTGCTGTTCGCCGATCAGCTGGAAGCTGGAGAACAGCAGCAGCAACACCGCAGCCACTGCCACCCACCGCAGGATGCCGCCATCGAACAGGTCTTTCAGCGGACCGGGCAAACCGCCCCAACCGCCGCCATTGCCGCCACCGCGAGGACCGAACGGCCCACGTCGATTCTCGTCGGGGCCTTGTCCGCCCTTGTTGCCGCCGGGTGTATTCCAGGCCATGCACGCTCCATCAAGGTAAGGTTGCCTGCGGGCCATTCCCGCACCGTCAACCGTTAAAACGTTAAATCGCTGTCGATTCTACTAGATGGGGCAGATCGACAGGATTGGAAGGGGTCACGCATCTCGGGGAACGATTCATAACCGCATCCGCGAAGGTCCGTGAGGGTCCCCGCGCGCCGGAGCAGCGGGTAAGGTGGTGTTTTCCCCCGTCAGGCATCTTCATGGCAATTCCCGACCGGTTCAACGCTTTCCGCATCCACCAGGACGATACCGGCTACCACGCCGGGCTGGAACCGATCGGCCTGGACCAGCTCAACCCGGGCGAGGTGGTGATCCGCGCGCACTGGTCCTCGGTCAACTATAAAGATGCGTTGGCCGGCACCGGCAAGGGCAGGATCCTGCGCCGCTTCCCGCTGGTCGGCGGCATCGACGTGGCCGGCACCGTGGTCGCCTCGACCGATCCGGCCTACCGCGAGGGCGATGCGGTACTGGCCACCGGCTGCGGGCTGAGCGAGACCCGCGATGGCGGCTACAGCCCATATGTGCGCCTGGCCGCCAGCGCGGTGATCCCGCAGCCGACGGGACTGACCCCGCGTGAGGCGATGATCCTGGGCACGGCCGGCTTCACCGCTGCGCTGGCCCTGGTGCGGATGCTGGACAACCGGCAGACCCCCGCCCACGGGCCGCTGGCCGTGACCGGAGCGACCGGCGGGGTCGGCTCGCTGGCGGTGGACATCTTCACCCGGGCCGGTTTCGAGGTGCATGCGATCAGCGGCAAGGCCGACCAGGCCGACTACCTGCGTGGACTGGGTGCCCGCGAGGTCCTGCCGCGGGACGTGCTGGCGACCACCCGGCCGATGGAATCGGCACGCTTCGGCGGCGGCCTGGACAATGCCGGCGGCGCGATGCTGACCAGCCTGCTGGCCCAGACCGTGCCCTACGGCTCGGTCGTCAGCGCCGGCCTGGCCGCGAGCCCGGCGCTGGACATGACGGTCATGCCCTTCATCATCCGCGGCGTGTCGCTGATCGGTGTGTCGTCCTCCAGCGCACCGCGTGATCTGCGCGAAGCAGTCTGGGCGAAGCTGGGCGGCGCGTGGAAACCGGCGCATCTGGAGACGATCTGCACGGGCGAAGTCGGGCTGGATGGCCTGCCGGCAGCGTTCGATGCCCTGCTCGCAGGCGGCAACCACGGCCGCACTTTGGTACGAATCGACTGAGCGTGGCAGCCGGGCGACGGACGGCACGTCCGGCGCTTCACGACGGTGCGAGGCCCGCACTACACTGCGGGCATCACACGGGGAACAACATGGCACGCATTCTGATCGTCGACGATTCACCGTCGCAGCTGTTGGGGATACAGCGGATCGTCGAAAAACTCGGGCACGAAATCCTGACCGCCACCGATGGCGCGGCCGGGGTGGAAGCGGCCAAGGCCGAGCTGCCCGATCTGGTGCTGATGGACGTGGTGATGCCCAACCTCAATGGTTTCCAGGCGACCCGTACCCTGGCACGCGATGCCTCGACCAAGCACATCCCGGTGATCCTGGTGACCACCAAGGACCAGGACACCGACCGCATGTGGGGCATGCGGCAGGGCGCCAAGGCCTACATCACCAAGCCGTTCTCCGAGGACGAGCTGTCCGAGGTGCTGGAGCGCGTTTTCAGCCACCAGGAACCGCCGACGGCATGAGCCGATGGCACGATGAGCCGACCAACGGTCGGCTTCTACCGCGAAGGCAATCGCGGCCGACCCGGTAGATACCGACCGTTGGTCGGTACGCAACAATGACCGGGACGCCGCGCAACGCCTTGCATCACACCTTCTCGCCGAACGCCTTGGCCAGCGCCTTGTAGGCCTTCTTCTGCGCTTCGTCGGCCGGCGCCGGCGCGATGATCTCCAGCTCCACGATCTGGTCGCCGTCCGGGTTGCCCGGCAGGCCGCGGCCGCGCAGGCGCAGCTTGCGGCCCGCGTCGGACTCGGCCGGCACCTTCAACTCCACCGCCCCGCCCAGGGTCGGCACGCTGATGCTGGTCCCCAGCGCGGCCTGCCACGGGGTGACCTGCAGGGTGTACAGGATGTTGCGACCGTCCACCTCGAACTGGGGGTGTTCGGCGTATTCCACTTCCAGCAGCAGGTTGCCACCGCCGGTGCCCTGCCCGGTCAGGCGGATCACCTGGCCCGGGCGGATGCCCTTGGGCACGCGCACATCCAGCTGCTTGCCGCCCACGTTGATGCGCAGGCTGTCGCCCTGGTAGGCGGCTTCCAGCGGCACCGACAGCTTGGCGCGGGTGTCGCGGGTGGGCTGCGGGCCCTGGCTGGCGCCGCCGAATCCGCTGGCGCGGCCGCCACCGCCGCCCCGCTGGCGCGCGAACAGGCTTTCGAAGAAGTCGCTGAAGCCGCCGCCACCGGCGCCGCCCCCGAACACCTCTTCAAAATCGTAGCCCTGCCCACCGCCATAGTTCGGCGGGGTGTGGAACTCTTCGCCGGGCCGGTAGCCCTGCGCCTTCAGCTGGTCATAGGCCGCGCGCTTCTGCGGGTCGCGCAGCGCCTCATAAGCCTCGTTGACCGCCTTGAATTTGTCCTCCGCCCCCGCTTCCTTGCTCACATCCGGGTGGTACTTGCGCGCCAGGCGGCGGTAAGCGGTCTTGATCTCAGCATCGCCCGCGGTGGGTTCCACCCCGAGCGTGGCGTAGTAATCCTTGAATTCCATCCAAACACCTCGACTAAGTTCGGCCACCCGCGTGGGCGGGCGCCGTCCGCGCAATTCTAGCCGCTGCGGACCGGCCCACCGTGACGCCGGGCGCGAATGATCCTGCGCAATGCGGCGGACATCCCGGCCGGCTACGCTGCCCCCGGTAGCCCGCCTCTCCCGCTCCAGATGGGTCTGCACGTCCGGTTTTCAACGTGTTGACATGGCCATCCCATGCCCCTCACTACCCTGCCTGTGTCCAAGGAGTCCGCATGACCATCCACGTTGGCGACCGCATTCCCGAAGTCACCCTCAAGCGCATCCGCGAGGGCATGGAGACCATCGACACCCATGCCCTGTTCGATTCGCGCAAGGCGGTGCTGTTCGGCGTGCCCGGCGCATTCACCCCGACCTGTTCGGCCCGGCACCTGCCCGGCTTCATCGAGCAGTTCCCCGCGTTCCGCCACCGCGGCATCGAAGTGTTCTGCATGGCGGTCAACGATCCGTTCGTGATGAAGGCCTGGGGCGAGAGCCAGCAGGTGCCCGACGGCCTGCAGCTGTTGTCCGACGGCAATGGCGACTTCACCCGGGCCCTCGGCCTGGAAATGGATGCCAGCAGCTCCGGGATGGGCATCCGCTCGCGCCGCTTCGCGCTGTACGTTGAAGACGGTGTCGTGCGCGAAACCTTCATCGAGGAACCCGGAAAATTCGAGGTGTCTTCGGCGCAGTACGTGCTGGAGCATCTCCCCCGCTAGACCCACGCAACAGAGGAATCCGGCCAGCCATGTCCAAGCCAGCCAAGAACACCCCCGATACCGCCCCGAACACCGCCCGTCCGCCGGGCATCAGCGATACCGCCACCCTGCGCGCCAAGGCCCGCAAGGACATCGAAGACGGCGCGATCACCGACAGCTACAGCGCCGACCGCAAGGCGGTGATCAAGCTGCTCAACGATGCGCTCGCCACCGAGTACGTGTGCGTGCTGCGCTACTACCGCCATTACTTCATGGCCAAGGGCATGCTCGCCGATTCGATCAAGGCCGAGTTCCTGGAGCACGCCCAGCAGGAGCAGGCGCACGCCGGCAAGCTGGCAGAGCGCATCGTGCAGCTCGGCGGCGAGCCGGATCTCAACCCGGATACGCTCACCGCACGTTCGCATGCCGAGTACAAGGAAGGCAGCGACCTGCGCGACATGGTCCGCGAGAACCTCATTGCCGAGCGCATCGCGATCGACAGCTACCGCGAGATGATCAACTTCGTCGGCGACAAGGACACCACGACCAAGCGCATCCTCGAAGAGATCCTCGCGCAGGAAGAAGAGCACGCCGACGAATTCGCCGATCTGCTCGACGGCTGGATCGGCGAGTAACGCCGGCCGCGTGCCGGCTTCTCGCAGGATCCGAAGGCACGTGTAGTGCCGGGCCCGGGGCGGCGCCAAGGTGTCCGGCCGGCCCGCCGCCCCCCCAACCCGTGGTGGTGTGCTGCCCGCCCACAGCCCGCCCAAACCCACAAG